>JBBDIO010000219.1:0-15138 GCA_040880365.1 Litorilinea sp. | reverse complement strand
GACAAAGTCAAAGGCTGGTTTAGCCAGATCACCCAGAACGAAGGTGCGCGCGAAGAAGTGACGGCCCGCGCCGCGCAGTTGCGTGTGGGGCTGAGCAGCGAAGGCCCTGTTTCTCCCGATGCGGCGGCGCGCCTGGCAATGTTGACCCGCCTTATCGTCGGTGCGGGCGGCACTGTGGTCATCCCCGAAACCGCGACCCTGCTCTCTACACCCGCGTTTCGCACCGAACTGCTGGGCACGCGTCCCCCTGTGCCCACCCTCGCCTATGGTGAACCAATCACAACCGCAGGGCTGCACATCATGGAATCTCCCACCACCCACTGGGTCGAATCCATTACCGGGCTGGGCGCAACCGGCGTCGAGGTCATCCTCGCCCTGGCCGGTGAGCATCCGCTCCAGTCGCACCCCCTGGTGCCTGTGCTACAAATTGCCGGCACCCAATCCATCGCGCAGCAATATGCAGCCGACGTCGACCTGGACCTGCGCGGCACCGTTCCCGAGAATCTGACTGCCATCCTCGAGCGGATGTCAGCGACACTTTCGCGGCGCTATGTTCCCAAGCTCACCCAAATGGGAAACATCGACTTTCAGCTCACCCGGGGGCTGATGGGTGTTTCCATGTAGTTGCGTGTGCCGACTGGGCGATGCTGAACACGCAGATATACGCGCGAGACTGCAATCCAGGGGATTGCGAACCAGACGGCAGCGTGTACCTTCCCCGGCCATTCACGCAACACTTTCTCTGAAGAAAGTGTGAAAGAAAGTGAGATAACCAGAACAAACGGCAGCGCACAGCCGTAGCAAGCACATCATTGTCGCGCAAAACTGATTCCCACTCCCGCACGCAGTTGGGCAAAACCCCAACATGGATCTGTTGTTGGCTGGTCACCGAATGGCAAACCACCGGCACGCAGCGTTCATGTTGGGGTTTTGCCATTAAACTACCGCAATACACCTCCCCGCACCACCCTCTCCCATGCCCCGTCTGCGGGCATTCCTAACACCAGATTCAAAAACAAACCTTTGTCACAAAAATAGTCACAAAAAATATCGGTGTGCAAAACTGCGAAGCCTTGGCTCCTGGTTTTGCACACAATGATAGAAAAAACTGCAAGGTGAGAGTTTTTTTACCCGCATTGAGAGGTTAATAAGCCACTTGAAAGTGGACTATTAGCAGTCTGGTAGATCAAAGCCACAAGATTGCGCTATCTTGGATAGAAGCAGAATGAGGTAAGTAAAACGGGGCAGAGCAAGGTCACAAGCCAGGGGCCAGCTCCCTCAATTCGCAGAAAGTATCAAACCAGTTGTGCACGCCTATTGCACAACTTATATGTACCAAACAAATGCGCCGTGCAATCGGCCATCAACTCAGAGGAGCACTTACACATGAACCGGGTCTACACCAGCCACTTGCATCGCACAGTCACCAAACAGGTCACAAAAATTGCGGCCGCAGTATTATTGGCAGCTTTCGTAGCCACCACCCCCATGGTAATGGACTCGCTCCTGGATACTGAAATGACCACACTTGCCGTTGCCGGCCGCCCCCAGTCGGGCATTGGCGAATACTGAATCTATAACTGCTCAATCAAAGCCTGAATAGTCACTGGATCGCCACACGCTGAACAGGGGTAGTCACAGTTGAGCGCGGCGCGGCGTCGGGAGATTGTGCCCGCGCGATCTCAAGATGCGCAGCGATCTCATCCCCCAGCCGCCGGGCTTCGGCAGAACCGAAGTGACCCGTATGCAGTAACGCGAGTGCGTCGGCAAAAGTTGCCACAGCTTGCCTGGGTGCG
This sequence comes from Litorilinea sp., assembly GCA_040880365.1. Lineage (GTDB taxonomy): Bacteria > Chloroflexota > Anaerolineae > Caldilineales > Caldilineaceae > JBBDIO01. The sequence goes on along the minus strand of JBBDIO010000219.1, from coordinate 13,342 downwards.
CCCTGCGCCATATAAAGTTCACCCAGATTGTCCATGACATTCGCCAGCGACACAGGTTCATCCAATTGGCGCCAGAGTCCGCAGGCTGCCAGATAGGCTTCCTCGGCGCGTGCCCAGTCTTGCATCTCGGTATAGACCATGCCCTTGTTGTTGTAGATCATGGCCAGATAGCGGCGATCGTGCAACGGTCGGAGCGTAGTTTCGGCTTCGTCATATCGGCGCAACGCCTGATTATACTTGCCACTCTCCATATAAATGATTGCCAGATTCATCTGTGCAACCGCCAGGTTGACGGGATCTTCCAGGGCGACAAATGCCGCAATCGCCCACTCATAATAAGTCTCGGCGGGTTCATACAGTGTCCGCTGTGCATACAACCTTCCCAGATTTAGCAGCGCCAGTGCATGCAAACGGCGGTCGCCTGCCTGCTCTGCCAATCGGCGCGCTTCATCCAATGCCGCAGCAGCTTCGCCAACGGCAAGTTCTTCCCCAGCCAGCGTGCCGTGCACAAAATGACAATATGCTGCCTCAAGGTCAGACCGCGTAACCATCCTCAGCGCCCGCTCGGCCAAATCGCGTGCGGCGTGCGCATCACCATCGGCCCGATGCACCAGTTGCGCCAGCCGCGCCAATGCAACTGCGTGGCGCGGCATCTGCCCCAGTTGTCCAAACAGATGCCCGGCCAATTCCAACTGATGGCGAGCGGTCTCTACTTCTCCCACACGAAACAGCAAATGCCCCAAATGCATACGCAACTCGGCCTCGGCGGCCTTGTCGTCAACCGCCTGACTGCGTTCAATACTCTTGCCCAGGCAAGGCAACCATTCGTCCCAAGTACCCGTCTGCTCAATTTTGGGCGCAACCGCCAACAGCAGAGCACGCGTGGCAGGCCAGGCTGTGCGGATTCGCAAACCGTATTCCAGCGTCTGCCAGAACCGCGCCTGCAACTCCTGTGCCAACAATCCCTCTACCTGTTCAAGTTGGCGCGCCAGCATCTCGAGGCTACGTCCCACATAGCTCTCAAAAATACTGCCATACTCATTGCCCGACGCGCCGGCAGTTAATGGGGAAGCCGCTTGTGGAATAGGCGATAACATAGATGTAGCTATGACCATTGCAGCACCTGCTCGTGAAGAAATGAACGCGTGAGACTGTGAATCGTAAATCTCGGTTCCACGTCGTCGCGGCTATCTACCAGATTCAACCGCACCAATATCTCCAGGGCCTCTAAAATCAGGCTGGGCGGCAAACCGGTCAATTCGCCAATGTGACTGGGTGTTGCGCCAAAACTGGTCGCAAGCGGCATCGCCAGAAACACAAGACGCGTCGCCTCGTCCAGTTGATCCCAGGCTTCGCGATAAATGTAGGTATACAGTTCCTCAATCTTGCGGCCCTGGGCCTTTTGCAGACTCTCCAGCACAATATCCAGGGCGTGCACATGGGTTTGGCCGGCGACCAGCCGCAGGGCCAATGGGTTGCCCCCCACAGTCTGATAGATCGTGCGCAGTGCTGCATCGTTTGCGCTCTGTAAACGGGTCAGATTGCGATGTTCTGCTTCATGGCGCAAGAGTGCCAGCGCGCCAGGCTCGGTAAGCTCCGGCACAGCAAATGTATAGACATCCGGCTCGGAAAAGAGGCTCGCCCGCGTCGTCAGCAAAAACTTGGAAGGATTCGCCAGCGTGCGCAATGTCGTGAGTAACGTTTCCACATCGGCAACAGTTTCCAGGTTATCAATCACGATTAGATGCGCCTGCGCCTTGAGAATGTCGGTCAACACGTGCAATGTACGATTGGGAGGAATATTCTCATTGGGGTGAAGCTGCGTCACCAAAGCCTCAACCAGCGCATCCACGCTAAGCGTAGGGCGCTCCACTTCACGAATACCAGTGCCATATGCAAATGCCTGCTGGCGTGCCGTGACCCATGCAATTGCCTGTGTATGCCCCTGTTGAACCAGACTACGCAAGACAGCATCTGCCAGGGTAGTTTTGCCAATCCCCCCCATTCCTTCCAGCGAAATCAGCCAAGGTTGGGCCGGCGAGCGCAGAATTTCGCTCACCCGCGCCATGTGATCCTCGATCCCTACCAGATCTGCATTGGTAGGTAGCTCCAATCGCTGCAAAAGGTTCGATTGCAGGCCGCTACTGATTTCCGTCTCAAGCTGCCACACAGATTCCGCCAATCGCACCAACGCCGTATCAATGTGGCGATATAGGGTCGCTTCCGAAATGTCGCGCTCCACCGCCAGAATCCGGTTTAACTCGTTATCCAGAAATGCCCGCCGCAGCAGGATAGCATCCTGTTTATAGTGCAGTTCCAGTTGCGCCAGGCCTTGCAGCAACATTTGATTGACTGCCCGCTTCGGCGCGCCATTGGCATTTTGCAGACATCCCTGAAAGAGCGCAAGATGGCTGAATGCGGCAGTCTGCACGTCGGGCTGATGCCATTGCTTCAACGCTTTATGCACATTCTGTTTCAATTGTTGCAGTCCGGTATCCATAGGCGGATTGGGTGTAGCATTTGTATCAATTTCGCTGCAATAAACCAGCGAAAAACGATTGCAGGCAAAATAACTATCATCCTGTATGCCAGTCTATCATAGTTTTAAGGCATTTTGAAATGAATTCTCAAAAAATGAGAGAGACTCGATAGCAAAACCTCTCAGATCGAGAGTTGGTGATAGTCCACGCGAGAAGTTTAACGCATTGTGGATAGCCCACATCGCCGCTCCTCCTGTACAGTATAGATAGTGATTCGTGGACGCCTTTTGGGCACGTGGCGCGCAAAAACTTGGTTACCCCCACTGCTTTGCCAGCCGAAAATGTTTCGCCAGCCGAAGGCTAGCACCAGACCCTGTCCACCCACACGTTCATATCAACTTGGGCTGCGGCTTTCTCCAGAAATCGCCCAAGGTATCCAATGATATTCGCGCACATCTATCCGCGCACTTCAAAGTGTTCGAGGAATTGTATGCAACGTCTGACGGGACCCGATTCGTATACATTTGTATTGTGGGGAGAAGCTTTTAAGGAAATTCCTGCAACGATTTTTGTGGGAGAGTTACGGCGTGCAGGGGTTCGCGTGAAAATTGTGGGGTTAAATGCCCAGCGTACAACTGGACATTTTGGGCTTAAACTGGTTCCCGATATCACGCTGGACGAGGCACTCAAACTGGTTGAAAGGGCAATCTGCATCATAATTCCCGGCGATTTTGAACAGCTACAGCAATTTCACCACGACCCACGTGTAGAAGAGTTGCTGACGCGTGCTCGCAACAATCATGCGCGCGTGATCGTCGGTCGCCGGCTCAATCCAAGCGAGGTAAATCATCAACCGTGGGCATTTGCCCAAAAAGAATTGATTGAATTTCCCGAAAAATATGCATTGATTGAATTTGCAGAACAGACAGCAAATTCACTGGCGCACACCGGATAGTTTATGCATTCAACTGAGTATCGCTGATCATGCACCTAGTCATGCACCTAGTCATGCACCTAGTCATGCACCTAGTGCCTAGTTGAGTTGAAGTTTGTATTTGTCGTAGTAAACCCATGTCACGTCTCCTGGCGTGACATGGGTTTACAGGGTAGTCACAGCAGGAGCTGTGACTACGCAAGAATTCAAAATCCTTGTAAACAGCGCACTAGCCAACGGAATCTCAACCTTGCCACAGACAACTGAGGGTTCTCAGCTTACCCAATCCGACTCATTGCGTCCCGTCCAACGCCTATCCCCGCACATCCTACTCATCGACAATGAAGAGAAGTTGCGCGAGTCGTTGCGCCAGGAATTGGAACAAGTCGGCAACTGCGTGACGTGTGCGGCCAACGGTCGCATTGCCATGCATCTCTATCGCAGCCAGCCCTTCGATCTGGTGATTACCGAATTGATAATGCCCGAGCGCGATGGACTGGAAGTCATCATGGACCTTCGCAAACGTATGCCAGATGTCAAAATCATTGCCATCTCGGGAGGCGGGCAAATGGGTCTGCACTATATGTTGAGCGTTGCCGAAAAGCTGGGCGCACAGCGCGCACTCGCCAAACCGTTTTCCTCCCGCCAATTGCTCCGCGCCGTGCAGGAAGTGTTGGCACTGCCGATCTAAACCCCGCCTGCCCTCGTATCGCAGGGCCAAATCCAAATGTTGAAGAATAATCAGGCAGGGATAAAATAAGGGATAAAATATCAGTAGGCGTGAGGTATCGGCATGGCTGCCCAACACAGCCACTACCGATTGTCCTCCCCACGTCTTTCCGCCCTGCTTTCCGCCCTGCTTAGTGCCGGGCTGTAGCCTCGTCCAGCGTTATTCGGTGGCTTCCTCCGTTAAATCGATGCGTGCATAGAATATATTGGTCGTACCGGTTTCTTCATCCAAGGCGACAACAATTGCCAGGCCTTCTTCCTGCCCATCCTGGTTCTTGGCAAAGAAACAGATTGCGCCCATATTTTCATCCGCGCTATCGCCCACACAACCCTGGCCCTCTTCCACATTCCACCCGCGTGCCTCCATGGCCTCGCGCGTATAGATTTCCTGTACCTGCGTAGGGGTCTGATCCGTTGAAAAAGCAATAAAGTCCATGCGCCCCTGCAACATAGCCTGAATTGCCAGACGCGCCGCCAAAGGCATTTCCATATCGGCCTTAGCTGCCCCCGCCACGGGCGGCACATCGTCCCAAAGTTCACCAACCGTCCCCGACGAGCGCCCACTTAACAGGCTGCTCACCATGCCGCACGCCGAGGTAAAGAGCATCATCCCCACCAATAATGCCAGGGCGGAGATTGTTTTCTTATTAATAGCCATCGTGACTCCTCTCGCTTATGTGATAAGACTTGTGCCTATCATATTGAATCGTGCTGAATAGATCAGTATACCCGTTCTGCGTCGGCCCGCCCAACAGGGCCGCGCCATCGCACACGCAGAGTAGCCCATCGGGCACAGGATTCCCGTTCCTCTCCCTACAGCATCCAGCATCATACTGACCATGTATACCATACCGGATTCCCTATCCCTGAACCTGACACCGGTCCGACAAAACGCAGCAAAACACACAAGAAAATGCTTGGCACAACCCAGGTACAAAATTCGCCCTAATTGCTTTGACAAGCAAGGCATCTTGCCGCTATACTATTGCTTCATATGAGGGGCAGGCACATGCGGCGCATTCGTCTAGGGGCCTAGGATACTGCCCTCTCAAGGCAGAGACACGGGTTCGAATCCCGTATGCGCTACAAAGGCAAGGGCCGGTAAGGAGGTTGGCGGGCATCCAACTCCCTGATCCGGCCTTTGCTGTTTTATCCTGCACATACGCAAGATCACATGCACCACAGATTAAATCATCGCTCAGAGTCGGCATATATATGTCCTCAGATATGTGCATGGACCGGTCTGCAAGGTGCAGACAAATTGCGGGTTCAAACCCCGCCCAGGCCGGCAAACGCGCGGGTCCGGCAGCTAGAATTTCAATGGGAGTCGAATCATGTTGACAACACCAAAACAGATCACACGAGCGTTGGATCGCGTCTTGCACACCGTACAAAAACCGGCGCGCTATACCGGCGGCGAACTCAACAGCATCGTCAAAGATTGGGACAATTCACAACTGCGCGCCAAAATTGCGCTGGCTTTTCCCGATATTTATGAATTAGGCGGCAGCAATCTGGGGTTGATGGTGCTCTACGATCTCATCAACCAGCGCGCCGATCTCGTTGCCGAGCGCGTGTACTGTCCGTGGCCCGATTTTGAAGACGTAATGCGGCGTGACGAAATTCCCCTCTTTTCCCTGGAAACCCGCCACCCCATCGTCGAATTTGATATTCTGGGCTTCAGCCTGCCCTACGAGCAACTCTATACCAATGTGCTCACCATGCTGGATCTGGCCGACATTCCCCTGCGCGCCGCGGCGCGCACAGCGGCGCACCCATTGGTCATCGCGGGCGGTTCCGGCTGCTTCAATCCCGAACCTATGAGTGCATTTTTCGACGCGATGGTCATCGGTGAAGGCGAAGAAGTCATCTTTGAGATTACCGAAGCCTATACCGCATGGCGCGCCGAATATCCTCAGCTTGCCGCGGAATCCGCAACCGGCACCGGCGCGCGATCTGCCACAGCCAACGCCACGCCAGCCGACGCAGGCGATCCCCATCCGGCGCGGCTGGCCTTGTGGGAAAAACTGGCAGCAATTCCGGGCGTCTATGTGCCCCACTTCTATGCAATCAGCTACGCCGCCGATGCCAGCATTGCCGCGATCCAGTCCACCCATCCGGTTGCCCCGGCAGAAGTCCTCAAGCGGGTCGTCACCGTCATGCCGCCGCCCGTGACCCGGTTTATCGTGCCGTTTATCGATGTGGTACACAATCGGGCCGCCATCGAAATCATGCGCGGCTGCACCCGCGGCTGTCGTTTCTGCCAGGCAGGCATGATCTTTCGTCCCGTGCGTGAACGCACTGCCGACGAGGTATTGGAAGCCGTAGAAGAAATGATTCGTCACTGTGGGTTCGAAGAAGTCAGCTTTCTGAGCCTGAGCAGCAGCGACTATACCCATGTGGAAGACCTCGTGCGGCGCACGATGGAACGCCACGGCGCAAAAAAACTCAGCATTGGTCTGCCTAGCCTGCGCATCGAAAGCTTTAGCATCGATCTCATGGACCTTTTGGAAAAAGGCCGTCGTCGGTCGGGTTTTACCTTTGCGCCCGAAGCCGCTACCGACCGGCTGCGCGACGTCATCAACAAACCCATCGCCTCCCAGGATCTGTTGCAGACCGCCGAAGAAGTCTATCGGCGCGGCTGGACGACAATCAAGATGTATTTCATGATCGGTCATCCCACCCAGACCCTGGAAGATGTCCAGGCAATCGCCGATTTAGCCAAAGAAGTGCTGGCTGTCGGACGCCGCGTGCTGGGGCGCAAAGCCAATGTGCGCATCGGCGTCAGCACACTGGTACCCAAGCCCCACACGCCCTTCCAGTGGGTGCCTATGGAAGACGAAGCCGTCATCCGCGCGCAGATCAACCTGTTGCAACGCGAACTGCACGGCCCGGGCATGTATTTTTCCTGGAACAATCCCCAGGAAACCCTGGTCGAGGCATTGCTCACCCGCGGCGACCGCCGTCTGAGCGATGTGGTTGAACTGGCGTGGCAGAAAGGCGCCAAGCTGGAAGGCTGGGGCGAATGGTTCAATTTTGCGGCCTGGCAAGATGCCTTTGTCGAGCTTGGCTATGACATGGACTGGTATGCACGCCGCGCCCGCCCCATCGACGAAGTACTCCCCTGGGATCACATCTCCGCGGGACTGAATAAGCAATTTCTGGCCGAGGAATATGTGCATACCTACCAGGGAGGTGTGGTAGACGATTGCCGGGAACACTGCTTCAGCTGTGGCATTCTGGGGCAGTTCAAAGACCAGCGCCGCGCCGCGCCCGACAGCGCATGGGCCTGTCCACCTTTGGGCCGCGGCAAGGAACGCCAGCCCGTCGATGTCCATCCCATTCCCCTCTACTTCAACGATGACATGTCACCGGATCGCACCGGCCAATTTGTCGAACGCGTCCCCCAACGCCGCCAGGGGACGGTCGCACGGCGCGTGATCGGCGTGGATGAATCGGCACACAACGCGGAGCACGATACGCAGCACAGTACGCGCCACGATACGCGCCACGATACGGACATCGAAGCACATGTCACCGTCGAATCGGAGCAGGGGGAGTAGATCGCCAATGGCCGAAAATCTGAACCACCTCACACCCACGGCACCAGGCACAGCCATCGAATCCTCCCGCGATTCCGATGAATCGGCTGCGACCGCAACCCAGGAAGAGCCACCGCGCCAGCGCGTCCGTTTCACCTATCAAAAGGGCGAGGCCATCAAATTCATTTCTCACCAGGATGAAACGCGCATGTGGGAGCGCACCCTGCGCCGCGCCGATTTGCCCTTGCTCTACAAACAGGGGTTCAATCCGCAACCCCACATGCAGATTGCCGCGCCGCTGGGTTTGGGCTTCACTGGGCTGCGCGAGTTTATCGACATCACTTTCAGCCCGCCCGTACCTGCCCAAGAACTGTTTGAGCGCGTGCAGGCCGCGTTGCCACCCGGTGCAACGATTACAGAGATGGTCGAGGTGCCGCTCAAAGCACCCTCGCTCCAGGGCCTGCTCATTGGGGCCGACTACACAATTTTGCTCTATACCGAGCCGGACGAACTAGCGGGCGTCGAATTGCAGGCGGCGATTGACCAATTGCTGGAAACGTCGGAAATCTGGCGCGAACGCGAGCGCAAAAGCCAGAAATATCGCTATAACATGCGCCCGTTGATTCTGGAATTGAACTATCAAGGCTATTCACCCGCCACAGAGGAGCATCGCATCCAGTTGCGTGTGCAACAGAGACCCGGCGCTACCGGCAGGCCCGACGAAGTGATCGATGCCCTGGGTTTTAATCGCTTTGCCCGCACCCTGCAACGCGACCGGCTATACTTTTCCGACCAACCCGAAGATGTCGCGGTCTTTGCACCCTACCGCATCATCGCCCAGGCCGAAATTTCCGACGGCACAAGTCCACCGCCCCGCAAAAACCATCGCCGCCGCGGCAGCAAGCCAACTGCACCGTTGTCCAACGCCACAACCCCGCCAAACGCAGCCGCCACACCCAACGCGCGCAGCATCAGCGAGCGCGCCGGAGACGAATTTATCTGACAGATTTAAGGAGAGAACTGGCGTAGGTGACAGCAATCGGATAGGACATCCGCGCCTCGCAGAGGATCAGGCAGAGAATCAGGCGCGCCCAGGGTGTTTTTGAAAGCGACGAAATGCCGCGGTGAGATCCTCCAGGCAAGACCGCTTGCTGTTGCGCGGCATCCAGCCGCGCCAAAATCTGCCCGGCTTCGACCGTATCGCCTTCCGCAATTTCCAGAGCCTGTACCACGCCTACAACGGCCCAAACAATTCTTCGTCCCCGCATCATGTCTACCCTCCGCGGGCCATAGCCTGTGCAAACATGGCCGAAAGGGGCGCAAAGAGACTGGTATAGACAATTTGCGAAACCTCTTGCGCCCGGGTTGCATCCAGCGCGGGCAAAACCAGATACATCATGCCCATATAGTGCACCGCAGGCTGATTTCCCAGCCAGTGGAAAACCGTATCAACCTGCGCCGCAAGCGTAGGCGACGCCTGGGCGATGGATCTATTGTGGGGTTACAAAGCGTTTTCACCCTGCGATGTGTACACAAATCGTCCGCAGCAGCATCCCAAATCACGCATATCCAAAACCGTCCCGCGCGTTTGACGCAACCTGCCCTGTTGTGCTATCCTTATCGTTCGTTGCAGACTGCGATGCGACCTGCTATGCCCAGGTTTTCTGGGCACCATTGCCGGGCTGATATGCAGGCTGAAACGCGATCAATTTGAAACTGTGTTGCCACCGACGGGTTAAACGCGCGATGGCAGACACATACCGCCCAAGTGCCGGTAGTCGCCTGTGGCGAACGCATGCCCGTAACTCATACGCCCAACAGCATGGGTGCGAGCAGCACGGACCGGACGCGGTAGACTAGCGCAGGAGAAAGCCATGTATGCAGTAATTCGGACCGGCGGCAAGCAATATCGCGTGGCCCCGGGAGATTCGGTAGAAGTTGAAAAGCTGGAAGGCAATGTGGGCGATACCATCGTCCTCGACGATGTTCTTCTGGTCGCCAATGGCGATGCAGTCACCATCGGTCAACCCCAGGTAGAAGGCGCAAAAGTATCGGCGCGCATCACCGGCCAATATCGGGGCACCAAGATTCTGGTCTTTCGCTACCGGCCCAAGAAACGCATTCGCGTACGCCGCGGCCATCGTCAATATCTCACCCGGCTGGCAATTGAAACGATCGATTCATAACGATCGATTCATGGTGATCGATGTGCAGGCCGTTCACAGCCTAGTACGCTCGATGCGTTAGGCACAGAGCGTTAAAGATGGAACGGTACGCACGGATCGTTTTACATTGAGCGTAAGGAGAAAAACTAATGGCACACAAAAAAGGTGGCGGTTCTAGCCGCAACAATCGTGATTCCAATGCGCAGCGGCTGGGTGTAAAAAAATTCGGCGGCGAATATGTATCCGCCGGCAGCATCATTGTCCGCCAGCGCGGTACTCGCATCTATCCCGGCAACAACGTGGGCAAGGGTAAAGATGATACCTTGTTCGCCACTGCCAATGGGTTTGTCACATTCGAATGGGCTCGCGGCAAGAAGAAGCAAGTGAGCATTTACCCGGAACGCAACGGTGAAGCCGTCGCGGAGCCGGTGAACTAAGATAGAGGGAACCTATGAAGCCGGAAATTCACCCGACCTATTATCCCAATGCCCAGGTCGTCTGCTCGTGTGGCGCAACCTGGACCACGGGCAGCACCGTGCCCGAAATTCGCACCGACGTGTGTAGCACCTGTCACCCATTCTATACCGGTGAGCAGCGCATCGTCGATACCGCCGGTCAGGTCGAACGCTTTATGAAGCGGCTGGAACGTCGCCAAAGCGACCAGGCCCGCCGCGAATTGACCGAACGCGTCCAGAAGGAAGCCGACGAGGCCGCACGCAAGGCGCGCGCCCGTGGCGATGATCCTGAACGCGCCGCCGCCGAAGTCCTGGCAAAGTACGAAACCACCGCGGCATAATCCGCACAAAACGGACTTTGGCACCAAAGCATTCAAGGGCAGGGGACTAACCTCTGCCCTTTTGCTTTGATCAGGAAATTTTAACCGGGATTCTCACCGGGGTCTTTGCCTGTAACAGATACCCAAACCGCGGGCGAATTCTATTTCATATCCAGCACAAACCGAGAAAACGCCATGCTCGACCAACCGAATAGCGGATGGATTGAACTTGTCTGCGGCTCTATGTTCAGCGGCAAAACCGAAGAGCTGCTGCGCCGTGTGCGTCGCGCCGAAATTGCCCGGCGCCGTGTCCAGCTTTTCAAACCCAGCATCGATATTCGCTATGGCCTGATTCGCGTTGCCTCCCACGATGGGCGCAGTCGCAACGATGCCGTGGTCGTCCAGACCGCGGTAGAGCTACTCCATCAGATTCGGCCCGACACGCAGGTCGTTGCCATTGATGAAATCCAGTTTTTCGATGACGCGATTATCGATGCGGTCATGCTTTTGGCAGAACAAGGACGCCGTGTGATTGCCGCAGGGCTGGATCAGGATTTTCGCGCCGAACCCTTTGGCGCCATGCCTGCCCTACTAGCCATTGCCGAACAAGTGACAAAGCTGTCCGCCATCTGCGTGGTCTGTGGCGGAGCGGCAAGCCGCACCCAGCGGCTCATCAACGGAAGCCCGGCCCGCTACGATGACCCCATCATTCTGGTTGGGGGTAGCGAAAGCTACGAAGCCCGCTGCCGCCGCTGTCACGAAATACCCGGTCGTCCGGTTACCGGCAACAAAACGATTCTTGCCAATCAACTGGGTCTGGCATTCGAAGAGAATTCATCCACGACTCCGTAACCACCCGGTGCCTGGCAGGCGGCGACTTCCGAGATTTGGACAATCGAAAACGCCAACACATCCTCTAATCATCAAGTCCTAAAGGTAGTGCATCGATTTCAGTGGAAATTGAAATTGCAGTTTCTCCAGAGGTGCGCAGCCTATACCCAAGAAAAGGGGGACGTCGCAATCAATCACGACGTCCCCCTTGGTATATGTGTTATAAACGACTGGCAGCGTGAATTTCCAATCGGATTGACCAGATATCCACTCTTGCGTTTCAGTTACCGCAAGCGCAGTTCCAGCACATCGCCGGTTTCGGCGTCGATGGTCACCACTGCCGTATCGGTGCCACTCACCAGTTCCACAATCCAGACCGGCAAACCGTTCACCTCGTCGGGCGTGGCAATGGTCTCCACAATCGGCCCTTCCAACAGGCCTTCTGCCTCGACTGCTTCCCCGGCAATGCGGATTGCATCACGCGCAGTCAGCTCTTGCGGCAGACCCGGCTGATCGGTCAGCGAGCCGGTGTCGGTGGGGCGTTCGCCCAGCGTCACATCAACCTCGATCATCTCGCCCTCGCGCAGAATCGAAAGCGTGATCGTCTCGCCCGGCGAAGCCTCGATCACCAGATAACTGACCAGATCCTCGAAGCGGAATACCGATTCACCATCGACCGCGGTAATGATGTCACCGCCGCCCAGAATCTCCAGCCCGTCTTCGGTCGTGATCCGCTGGGAGCCGCCGCGGATATCCGCCGCCGCCGAGGGACCACCCGGCACCACGGTCGCCACATACACACCCTGCAAATCGTTGGGCAGATCCAGCGCGTTGGTAACCACGGCGTTAATACTGCCACCCGTCAGCCCCAGATAGGCATAGGAAAAGCGGCCTTCGTTAATCAGATCCGGCACCACACGATGCACAATGGAGACGGGAATTGCAAAACCCACACCGGCGTTGCTGCGCACCTGCGAGCGAATGGCAAAGTTCACGCCAATCACGCGCCCCTGCAAATCCAGCAACGGACCACCGGAGTTCCCCGGATTGATTGCAGCATCGGTCTGGATTACATCGGGCAACGTATAATTGCCTTCGGAGGTTGTCCCGATGGGCAAACCTCGGCCCAGCGCGCTCACAATGCCGGTCGTCATGGTGCCATCCAGGCCAAAGGGATTGCCGATAGCGATGACCGTGTGCCCAACCCGTAGGGTATTCGGTTCGGCCAATTCCAGCGGTTGCCAATCCACGCCATCGGGCGGGGTCACCTTAATCACAGCCAAATCGGCCTGGGGATCCGTAGCCACAACCTCGGCTTCGGCCCACCGCCCGTTGGCAAAAATCACCAATACATCAATCGCATCTTCTACCACATGATTATTGGTAATAATGTGCCCGTCATTGTCATAGATAAAGCCGGAACCCTGGCTCTGATCTTCGGGCAATTCCTCTTCGGGAATTCCAAAACCGGGAATCCCCGCGCCCATGGCGCTTGCCGGGCGCGTCACTTGAATATTTACTACCGAGGCGGAAACTACGTCATACAGATCCGCCATCGCTTCCTGATCTTCCAACAGCGATACCGTCAGCGGCATCACCGCCGCGCTCCCTGTGCTAACCGGCGTATCTTCCTGCGCGGCCACATCCATGGGCTGCCACAGCACCGGACCGTACAACGCGCCCAACACCAGCGTCAGCACCAACAGCGCGGCGCCGCCAGTCTGGGCGGCGAGTTTGGCGGGCAACCGGCGCGCCGGTTTTTTCGCTACGTCTGTTTCTACTGTTTCTACCAACTCATAATGAGATTTCGACATTTTCATGCTCCAATACCTTAGACTTCCTAACCTGCATAGGTTTAATGTACTGTGCATGTGGGTAGTGGGGGG
>JBBDIO010000218.1:0-15293 GCA_040880365.1 Litorilinea sp. | reverse complement strand
AAGACCAAGCTGCCCAACGGTTTGAACATGGGCGTCTTTGCCGTGATTCGCACCGAGCACCCCTTCACGCAAGAGGATTTGCACTACTATTATCTGCATCCCGGTGGCGATAACCAGAACTATTTGCTCTATCGTCCCTATCACCTGGTTGCAGTAGAGGCGCCCATTTCAATCGCCACAGCGGCGCTCTATGGTCATGCTACCGGCGCGCCGTTGCCGACTCTCATGGCAGAGGTGATTACGGTTGCTAAACGCGATCTGAAGGCGGGCGAGACGCTGGATGGTGGTGGCGGCTATACGGTAAACGGGATCTGCGAGAAGGCGACGGTAGCGCGGCAAGATGGGCTGTTGCCGCTGGGTTTGGCGCCGGGCGCGCGTTTGACCCAGGATGTGCCCAAGGGGCAGGCCATCCGCTATGATCAGGTGGACCTGGTGGAAGATTCGTTTGTCCTCAAGCTGCGTCGCCTGCAAGACGCGCTGGTGGATGACGCCTAGGGCAGCACGCCTGTGTGAAAATTCTATAGGGAATCAAGAGCAGGCCTGGTATGGGGCCTGCTCTTTTTTGTTGGGTATGTCTTAATCGATAGCTGTGACCGGCACGAGAATTTTGACACTTGGCTACCTGATTGTTACGTAGGCTGCAACCACTTGTCATGTTCATTTGTATGGATTCGGAACAAGCGTATTCCGAAAAATACCATGATTCTTACATATATTGTATAATGCTGTGGTAGCCTAGAGCAGGCTATGGGTAAAAGTCCCCGTATGGACCACATGCCCGACTCCATTTTCCACAGTAATGTCCACATAGATTGAACCTGTTATGACGAATCACAGCCATTCACTGGTATACGACGAACTCGATTATCGAATTATCCAAGAATTGCGTGCAAACGGTCGTGCAGAAGCAGCAAAAATTGCGCGGGCGGTTGAGGTGAATGAGCGCACCGTGCGCAAACGAATTGATCGGTTAATCAATTCGGGCGCAGTGAAGGTGACGGCGGTGGTAGATCAGCGCACGTTTGGCTATGTGGCCGCGGTATTTGCTATGTTGGAAGTGGAACCAGAGTCCGAAGAACAGGTGGTGGCCCAATTTCGCACCATGCAGGAACTGACATTTCTTGCCTATGGATTGGGAAGTCGCGATTTGCTCTTGCAGGCCTGTTTTAAGGACAACGACGACATGCGTGAATTTCTGCGCCACACATTGCCTTCGATGCCGGGCGTAACCGTAACGGCGACCATTCTGGTCCCGCGCGTGTTGCGCAATATTACCGGATGGATGCCCAGCCTGGAAGATTTTGAACAGGGAGGCGCACACTAGCCGGTCCACCAGGATAGACAGCAGGAAACGCCTGGCGTGTGGAAATTCACCCCAATCACGGATGTCCCGGTTTACCGGGTCCCTTCTGCGTATACCCCGGCATCTTCGCCGGTGCGAGAAGGTCCGGTCATTGAACCCCGGAACAAGTCACGGAGAAAGGAAAGCACCATGGAACACCGACGTTTAACCGGTATGTTTGGTACTCGTGGAACGACGATGAATCGCCGCCGCTTTTTACAGAGCGCGGGGCTGAGCGCCGGTCTTTTGGCGTTGGCCGCGTGCGGCGGTAATGGCAGCAATGGAGGCGGTACGCCGTCTGCCGCTGTGCCTGCGGGCGAAACGCCGGGCACTGCTCCCGCTGCCGCGGGCGAACCGCAGATGGGGGGCACGCTGCGCGTCGCCTTCCCCGGCACACCGGGACAGTTGGATCCCGCCCAAATCTTCACGAATGAGGACTATCACATTGCCATCAACACGTTCGAGGGCCTGGTGCGGCTGGATGACAACCTTGTCGCCCAGCCCGAACTGGCGGAAAGCTGGACGCCATCCGACGATCTGCTGACCTGGGACTTTACACTGCGACAGGGTGTCACCTTCCATCACGGCACCGAGTTTAATGCTGAAGATGTGGTGTATACTTTCGAGCGCATTCTGGATCCTGCTACGGCCTCGCCTCTGCGCACGGTGATGAGTTATCTGGAAAGTATTGAAGCGCTGGACGACTATCAGGTGCGCTTCCATCTGAATTCGGCCAATGCCGATCTGCCGGCGGCGTTGGCGGCGGTACAGGCGCGCATTGTCTGTCGCGACCAGACAATCGAGCAACTGTCCTCTGAACCCACGGGGACTGGCCCATTTCGTCTGGTGGAGTATGTGCCCGGCGATCACAGCCTGCTCGAACGCAATGAAGACTATTGGGAAGAGGGATACCCATATCTGGACGCGGTACGTATGGTCTACATGCCCGAGCAAGCCACGCAGGTGGCGGCCATGCAGGGTGGTTCGGTAGATGCCATGTGGCAATTGAGCTTTGAAAATATGCCCAATGTTGAAGCGTCGCCCGGTATTCGTGTGATTGAAGTGCCCAGTGGGCTATATCAGCCGATTAGTATGCAGACAGACCAGGAACCTTTTGACAACCCGCTGGTGCGCGAGGCGCTGAAGCTGTGCGTGAACCGCGAGGGGATGTTGCAGGTTGTGGTGCAAGGTGTAGGCCAGGTCGCGAATGACCAGCCCGTGCCCCCGGTAAATCCCTATTTCGACAGCAGCATTGCAGCGCGCGAACAGAACATTGAACGGGCGCAGGAGCTTTTGGCCGAAGCCGGCTATGCCGACGGCCTGGATCTGACGCTTTATACGTCGGCGTCGCGCCCCGGCATGGTGGAAATCGCCGTGGCCTACCAAGAGATGGCCCGACCCGCCGGTATCAATATTACCATTGAGCGCACCCCGCCGGATGTCTATTGGAGTGAATACTGGCTGCAAGTACCGTTCTATGTCTCCAATTGGAATCTGCGTGTGACGGCCGATGAAACACTGGCGATTGCCTATCACTCCGAAGCGGCGTGGAATGAATCTAACTATTCCAATCCCGAATTGGATAGCCTGATCGATGCGGCACGCGGTGAACCGGATGAAGCGACGCGGGCCGAACTCTATGCCCAGGCCCAGCAGATTATTTCTGAAGACGGTGGTGTGATTATTTCGCACTTCAAACCGGTTGTGGCGGCCGCGCGCGATGTCGCGCACAATGTGACGCCAATGCCAACGGCATTGATGTTCTTCCGTGACAGTTGGCTCGAAGCTTCCTAGTCTCGATTGACATGTATCCTATCTGCCGCCCCCCACCAATTGCATGGGGGCGGCGGCGGATAGCTCAAACAGCAGAGTGTCCACGCACGCCGTACGTATTCTATTGGTAGTCCGCGTGCGCTAATTCTGAAGTGCGTCGCGAAGCGCGCCCTGTGCTATGCGTGTACCGCTCAAATATTGTGTGTTATTCGAAATGGGCTGAAGTAGAGCTGTGAAGTCTGGGCTTTGCAAGGCTACCTTAATTTACTCCTCGCACGGCATACCAGTATCCAGCTCTGAAAATGGACATAAACGCGGAGGTATGACGGTATATGGCAAAGTTTATTGCCCGAAGAATTCTATTTTTGATATTGACCCTGTTGATTGTGTCGATGGTTATTTTTGCCGTGACCGAGATTTTGCCGGGTGACGTGGCCAGCATGATTTTGGGCCAACAGGCCACCGAGCAGGATTTGGCAACGCTGCGCGCACGGTTGGGGCTGGATCGGCCCGCCCCCGAACGCTATATAGAATGGTTGACGGGAATGCTGCGCGGCGATTGGGGCGAATCTCTGCGCCTGGGGGTGCCGGTCGCGCCCATATTAATTGAGCGAATGGGCAATTCTCTGACGCTCGCGGCCATTGCGTTTGTTTTTGGTGTGCCCCTGGCGATTTTGCTGGGTGTGCTTGCCGGATTGACGCGCGGCAAGTGGCCCGACTCTCTGGTCACCATCGGCACGCTGATTGCCGTGTCGCTACCCGAATTTGTGACCAGCATTTTGTTGATTATTGTGTTTGCATCGTGGCTGAAAATTTTGCCGCCAACCAGTATGATCGATCCATCGTCCAGCCCGCTGGGATCGGTCCGGTTTTTGGTGCTGCCGGCGTTGACACTGACCATGGTGATGACTGCGCACATTGCGCGCATGACACGCAGCAGCATGATCGAAGTGATGGGCAGTAACTATGTGCGGACTGCAATCCTCAAAGGGCTGCCCCGCCGTCGCGTCATCTTTTACCATGCCCTGCGCAATAGTCTGCTGCCAACCATTACCGTGGTTGCCATCAATGTTGGTTGGTTGATGGGGGGGCTGATTGTTGTGGAGACCGTGTTCGCCTATCCCGGCATGGGACAGTTGTTGCTGTTGGCGGTGGGCAACCACGATGTCCCTCTGTTGCAGGCGGTGACACTGGTGATTGCCGCGATCTATGCGCTGGCAAATCTGGGCGCAGACATGCTCTATCGTACATTGAACCCGCGGATTCGCTTCCAATAGGGCACGCGGATTGGCCTGATGCCACAGTAACCGCAGCGAATCGGCTACACCGTTGGGTACACCGCCGGGTACAGATGGGCAGGTGTACAGATGTACAGATACGGTTAGCCATAGATACAAATAGATACTATAAGGAGTGCCTGTGAGTTCTAGCGAGATGAATCAACCCCTGTCCGGCACGAGTGTGACCGGCGAGCGCACGTTGGGTGAACAGATCGGTCGCGCCTTGACCGCTACCTGGGATTGGATTAGGCGCCTGAGCCAGATTCCCACAGCCTTTGCCGGTCTGATTATTGTGACGATCTTTGTGCTGATGGCAATTTTTGGACAAGCCATTGCACCCTATCCCTACACGGAGTTTAACCTGTCGGATACGTTGCACGCGCCTTCTGCCGACTATTGGTTTGGCACCGATCAGTATGGCCGCGATATTTTCAGCCGGGTGATCGTTGGCTCGCGCAATATCATCGTGATGGCCGTGCTGTCTACGGCAATGGGCATGGTGCTGGGTGTCGCGGTGGGCCTGATTGCAGGCTATCGGGGCGGCATGACCGATGAACTGCTCATGCGGCTCATGGATGTGATGATGTCCTTCCCGTCCCTGTTGCTGGCGTTGTTGATTCTCAGCACGCTGGGGCCGGCACTGATCAATGTGATCGTTGCCATTGCAGTAGTCTTCACGCCCCGTGTGGCGCGCGTCGTGCGCAGTGTGGTACTCGGCATTAAGAATCAGGAGTTTGTCGATGCGGCAAAAGTGCGCGGCGAATCTACCTATTACATTCTGACGCAGGAAATTTTGCCCAATGCCATGGGGCCGATTGTGGTGGAGGCGTCGATTCGCATTAGCTACGCCATTTTGCTGGGCGCGTCGCTGGGATTTTTGGGCCTGGGCGTACAACCCCCCTCCCCAGATTGGGGATTGCAGGCCAGCGAAGGTCGTAACTTCATTTTGGCCGCCCCCTGGGTTGTGCTCTTTCCCTCGTTGGCAATTGCCGTGCTGGTTGTAGGCGTGAATCTTTTGGCCGATGGTCTGGGGCAGTTGATTGATGTGGGGCCGGAAGCCGGTTAGGGCCGCGATGCAATGGGCGCGCAAGACATTAGAGAAGGAAATCGAATAGATGACAGTTGCTATTGAAAATACAAACGAGTTGGATGTGCAGCCGAACGCTACCGGGTCAAACGCTAGCGGCGCGGTGTTGGCGGTGGAAGATTTGAAGGTTGCCTATCGGGAAGGGTCGGGATGGATCGACGTGGTGCGCGGCATTTCGCTGGAGATTCAGCAGGGCGAGACCTATGGCATTGTGGGCGAATCGGGCTGCGGCAAGAGCAGCACGGCGTTCGCGATTGTCGATTATCTGGGCGCGAATGGGATGGTGAGTGGGGGACAGGTCTACTTCCAGGGCGAAGACCTTTTTGCCAAGTCGGGCGAGGAACTGCGTAATATCCGTGGGAATCGGATTAGCATGGTATACCAGAATCCTCAGTCATCTCTGAATCCGTCTATGCAGATCGGGCAGCAGATTGCCGAAATCGGTCAGATTCATATGGGGCTGGATCGCCAGGCGTCGTGGGATCGGGCGCGGGAAATGCTGGATGCGGTGCATATGCCCGACGCCGAGGCCGTATTGCGCCGCTATCCCCACCAGTTGAGTGGCGGACAGCAGCAACGCGTGGTGATTGCTATGGCTTTGTATACCAATCCGGATCTGCTGATTATGGATGAGCCGACCACCGGACTGGATGTGACCACCGAAGCCGCCGTGCTGGAGTTGGTGAACGAACTGAAGCACTCTTTCAACTCGGCGATTCTCTATATCAGCCATGATTTGAGTGTGATTGCCAGCGTCTGTGACCGGGTGGGGGTGATGTATGCGGGGCAGATTGTTGAGTCTGGTCCTGTGGCGCATATTTTCGAGCGCCCGCGCCATCCCTATACGCTGGATCTGCTGGAGTGTGTGCCGCGCCTGGATCGCCATTATACCGACTCCCGACCGCTGCGCACGATTGAAGGACGGGTGCCGGGGCCGACCGAGCTGCCCAGCGGTTGTGTGTTTGCGCCCCGCTGTCGTTTTGCCCGCGATGAGTGCCGGCAGGCGCGTCCGCCTTTGGAAAGCGACGGCGAACGCAATGATGTTGAACATCTGGCGCGTTGTTTTTTCAGTGATGAAGTTGAGGCAGTGGGGGCAGAAGAGATCAATGCTGTGCGCAAGCCGCAAGAAGCGGCGATTATCGCGCCCGAAACCGATGCGGCACCCTTGCTGGAGATGGAAGATCTGCGCAAGTATTACGGTCGCCGCACCAAGAAATATCTCTTTTTTGGGCCGGTGCAACGCCGGGTAAAAGCGGTGGAGGGCATTACCCTGGAGATGCAAGAGGGCGAAACGCTTTCGATTGTGGGCGAGAGCGGCAGCGGCAAGACGACGCTGGGACGCTGTGTAGTAGGGCTGTTGGCGCCGACGGATGGGGAAATGAATTTCCGCGGTAAACCACTGGCCCCCACGGCAGGCGAACGCGATGATGAGACCCGCCGCGCCGTGCAGATTGTTTTCCAGAATCCCGAAGCAACACTCAACCCGCGCCATACCATCGGGCGCATTCTCAATCGTGCACTGAAGTCCTTTGGGCTAACCGACCGCGCCGCGCGTCGGCAGCGGATCGGCGAGCTTCTGGAGTCGGTCAATCTGGATACCAACTATGCCAGCCGCTATCCCGATCAGTTGAGCGGTGGCGAAAAACAGCGCATTGCGATTGCCCGCGCCTTTACGGGCACGCCGAACCTGGTTGTGTGCGACGAAGCCGTTTCTGCGCTGGATGTTTCGGTGCAGGCCGCGATTCTGAATCTGCTGGTCGAGTTGAAGCGCGAGGAAGACTGCGGCTATCTGTTCATTTCTCACGATTTGAGTGTCGTGCGCTATATTTCCGACCGCATTGCGGTTATGTATCTGGGGCAGCTGATGGAATTGGGGACGGTGGATCAGGTTTTTGGGGGACCCAATCACCCCTATACCGAAGCGTTGCTTTCGGCGGTGCGCGATCCCGATCCGACTACGCAACACACTACTATCGAGCTGCAAGGGACGGTGCCCAGCCCCATCAATCCGCCGAGTGGCTGTCCGTTTCACACCCGCTGCCCGCGCAAACTGGGCGCGATTTGCGAAACCGAGGCTCCGCCCTGGCGCAAACCCGAAGACGGGCATGGCATCTATTGCCATATCGAGCTGGATGAGCTGGCCGCCATGCAAAAGGAGACACGTCCCGAGGCGTTGACTCAGGCAGCCTAGCCGGTTAAATCTCGGATGCGCACCAGAACGCCGACGATTAGTTATCGTCGGCGTTCTGGTGTCTGAACCTAGGGCTATCGGCTATTCCTGACCGAAACCCGGCTCTTGGGGCAGCGGGTAACAACCGTCAATGAGGCGTGTGGTAGAACCGGCGGGGAAAAGACCGCTTTCCATGAATAGCGTATTGGGCAGCGCCGCCAATACATGCAGGTGGACGCCGCCGCCGTGTGAAGCATAGGGAATGTTGAAGGCGTCGGCCATCAGCCCGATCTCAAGACATTCGGTGACGCCACCCGCGCGGCGCAGGTCGGGTTGGACAATGTCCACGGCACCGCGCTCGAACAAATCGCGAAACTGACGTTTGCCAAAGTTGTTCTCGCCGGTGGCAATGGGAATTGGGAGCGACTGGGCGAGCCGGGCCAGGCCGGTGACGTCGTCGGCGCGAATCGGCTCTTCGAACCAGTAGCAGCCGGCATCGGCATAGGCGCGCCCGCGCGTCAGGGCCTCGTTAACACTGAGCACCTGGTTGGCGTCTACCATAATCAGGCCCTTATCTTGCACCACATCGCGCACGGCCTGAATCCGCGCCAGGTCTTCGGCCAGGGTGGGGGTGCCTACTTTAACTTTGACGCCACGGAAACCCTGTTCCATAGCCAGCGCGCAGATACGCTGCAATTCGTCGATGGAGTAATTCAGCCAACCGACCATGGCATAGGCGGGTATCTGGCTGTGTTGTGCGCCCAACAGCCGCCAGACGGGTTGCTCTAGCGCACGGCTGAGATCCCAGAGCGCGATATCGATGCCTGCAATGCCGTGCATGGCAAGGCCGGGCGTGCCGTGATAATCGGTCAGACGCCACAGCGTATCGCGCACGGCGCGCACCATAAAGGGATCCTGACCCAGGATCGCCGGGGCGAAGACTTCATTTACCAGGGCGGCGATGATGTGCGGCGATTTGGCAACGCGGCCCGAATACAGATCGCCGCGGCCGGTGTGCCCGCTATCGCTGCGTACGGTGACTTCGCAGTGCCCGGCCTGATCGAGGGTTTGCAGGGCATCGCGCAGGGGTGTGGCGCGAACCTGGACAACGGGGCGAGCGTGAACCTCCACGATTTTCATGACTCTCTCCTGATGGGCTTTTGAATGGTTGTGGTTGTAGGGGAGCAGGTGGCTATGCTATTCTGCCTGCGGAAAATTCGACCGCGGCACCAATATGCGGCACCAGGCTATTGACAAGTGCGACGAGCTTTTGGCGCGGGCAGGCAGGTTCTCCAGGATATGGAAGGTGATTGATATGGGTACAGTGCAGGTGACGCCAACGATTATACTGGACGAGCGCGAGCTGGAATTTGAATTTCTGCGCGCCTCTGGGCCGGGCGGGCAGAATGTGAATAAGGTCGAGACTGCGGTGCAACTGCGTTTCGATGTGGCCCAGTCGCCCGGTCTTCCCGAATCGGTACGCGCCCGGCTCGTCGGTTTGGCGGGCAAGCGCATGACCCAGGAAGGCGTGCTGGTGATCGATGCGCGCCGCTATCGTACCCAGATCCAAAATCGCCAACACGCAGTGGATCAACTGGTAGAGCTGATTCGCCGGGCGAGTGTGCGCCCCAAGTTGCGCCGGGCGACCAAGCCTTCGCGCGCGGCCAAGGAAAGACGGCTGGATGCCAAACGCCGCCAGGGTGAACGCAAGCGGATGCGGCGATCCTGGGATAGCTGAGCGTTAGTTCCAGGCGAGTTGGCTGCGTTTTTCCCAATAGTCGGGCGGATATTCGGGGAGTTGCGCCAGTTTTGCCCAATGTTCGGGGTGCAGTTCGATTTCAAACGCGCGGGCGTTGGATTGCACCTGTTCGGGGGTGGCGGCGCCGCTGAGAATCACATCGGCCCAGGGCTGATAGAGCGCTGCCGCAATTGCCACGGCGTCGATGGTGGCACCCACATCGGCGGCGATTTCTTCCAGGACGACGCGTTTGGGCGCAAAATCCGGCTCCTGGTTGCGCGCGGTGAGCCGCCCGTTTGCCAGCACTTCTTTGACGATGATGCCCATGCCCATCTGGTGCGCCAGGCTGAGGGCATTGCCGACGGAAGGTTCCAACAGATTCCAGGTTGCCTGGATGGTATCAAACAGGCGCGTGCCATTGGCAGCCAGTTGCACGGTATGGATCACGGCTTCGGCTTGCTCGTCGCCCGAAAGTGTGAGGCCGATGGTGATGCCTTGTTCACGCAGCATATACATGCGACCCAACACCTGGGGATCCTGTAGCCCGCCTGAATCGAACGTGGCAGAGTGGATCTGATAGAGGCGCAGAAACTCACCCAACTCGGCCTGGCTTTCTGCCCATTGCCGGTCGAAATTTTCGGGCGTGTGTTCCTTGACTTCGTGCACCGGCGCGTCGGTTTGCCAGTCGGCGGTGTAGGTATAGCCCCACTTGGACCCTACAATCTGATCTGCGGGGGCATGACCGCGCGCCTGGAGCCATTGGGCCACAAACGTTTCGCCTTTGCCGTAGGATCGGGCGGTATCGAAATAGCGGATGCCGGCATCCCACGCAGCATCCAGAACCGTGTGCGCATGGCGCGCCATTGCCTGAGGATCATGGTCGTCGTCCAGATCTGCGGCGTGGTCCAGTGTGATATAGCCGGGACGACCCAGGGCCGCCAGTCCGAGACCCAGGCGCGATGTCGTCAGCTCGCTATCGCCCAGAGTGCGGTTCGGTATATTCGACATAATTTGCGATTCCTTACTGTTAAAACTGGGCTGTTGAGATGGGGTGGCGCGCACAGGTTAGATGAAGCGAGGCGCGCTGTAATATACGGAGTGATGTGTACATGTCGCGATACAAGTTGGCGTCGCGGCTGGCTATAGACGGCTAAAGAGGTTGCCAGACTGTGCCACCTCTGGGCTGTTAATTTGCGGAAATGTTCAGGTTGACGATAATCAAATCGCAGGTTGACCCGCAGAATAAACAGGCTATCTGCCTTTTCGCCTGTGAGTTGGTGTTTGCTTACATTGCAGTTGTTCCTGGCAGATGCAGCGATTGCTGTCATCAAGGGGCGCTACATGCGTTGCGGTTGCGGTCAGGTTGTGGTCGGCAATACAAATTTTAACCACATAGACGGGGCCACGGGAGCCCCTGGAACGGACACCAAAGTTCAGTTTAGCAGAAACCAGGTTTCAAGACCAGCAAAGGAAAAAAAACAGCAAATGCGCCATTGCGTCATCGTACTCACAAGTTTGCTGACTTTGTCCATTATGCAGTTTGGCACTGTCGCGGGCAATGTCCATGCCCTTGCCTATGAATATTCCACTTCTCCGCCTACGGTTGTCACAGTTGAAGCCGTGCGGGTCGAGCCACAGCATTTAATCTATTGGCCGATTCCCGCCCCGGATGCCGAAGGCCAAACATGCGCCTTCCAGTTTCTTAACCCTATCCACAGCGAGCGTGTCTGGCAAAATCTGTCGTTCGCCACTCTGTTTGCCTGTTTGCCTGGGGCTACATCTATGCGCTGGGGCATGAACCGGGCCTCTGTTGTGAGCAATATGCCCCACGCTTCGGCATGTTCGCTGGAGGGGATTACCCATTTGGGCGGTACGGAGCGAGTTCCCACAGGTGTACACAGCCAGCGTACCTGGCTTGCACAACTATCTTCGCCGGTCTATCCCGATTATGAATTGCCCCTGTGTCGGCGGGGGGCAAAACTGATTCATAGTGGTGGTCCCGATCCATGGGCGGAAAACAGCCTGGCGGTTCGCGTGGGTCCAGAAGAATCCGTGCTGGCTATGCCTGCGTGGACAACGCCATCTGCGGCCGGGCGCGCACACACAGAGCGACACACACAGGCTGTGGCCAACCACGCTGTGCCCGGGGGCGGCTATCAAACGGTCAGTCACGGCCCGAATTCGCCGCCACAGGATGCAGAGCCGGCTCCGAGTCCTGGATCATTCTCGCCCGGCTATTATGCTATGACTCCGCTGCCCACCAGTGGACTTGCCATGTATTACAATCCTGGCATTATGGGGCAAGTAGTGGACTATCGTGAGCGGATGGGCGAAATTGAAGCCTGCGATGAGTGTGTGGGCTATGCCGCCCTGCTGCGGGCGGGCGATCTCAACCGCAAAATCTGGCTTCAATGGTCCGATGGCCGTGTGGAAGGGCCGTTTCTGGTCGTAGACGTGGCCGCGCGCCACCATGTAGATATGTTAATCCGCCGCGGTTGGGCAGTGGATGTAGATAATAAAACCGCAATCCGCCAGGGCATGTTCGGACCGGTCACAGTCACGATTTATGGCGCACCACCCTCCCTTGCCCATACCCCCTCTGCTTCCGAATAACACCCCATCCAAGAGCTGCCTCCCCATCTCAATTGGCCGCGCACATGGATTTGTCGCGCCTTGCGCCATCGGGTGGGTGTGTGCAACATGCCGGGGAGTGGCTGGGAGATGGCGAACGAGTTGCACAGATGCAAGAAAAACCTATCTGCGCTACTATTGGCATTACCGTGATGAAACATGCTGATGAAATATGCTGATGAAATCGCCTGATACAATATTCTCAACAGGTAGCTTCATCCCGTTCCCGAACCATTTATCGCCATTTTACAGGTATGTCGCCGAATGACAGGCTGAACGAGGAGAGACCTATGTACGCGGAGAAAGACAGTTGTGGCACCCGGTATTTTCCCCCATTTGGGCCAGCGCGCGTTTTATTGACCAGCCTGTTGGCTCTGACTGTGGCATTGGGGCTGATGGCAGGCTTGACTATAGGTCTGAATGGAGGAGGCCCGAATGGAGGGCTGGGGGCACGCGCACGGGCCGCCAGCCTCGATGTTGGCCCAGCTTTTAGCCCGCGCGGGGGCGTGATCACCGACGGCGACATTGTGAGCGTGGAAAAGCGCGTCGCGTATTCGGGTGAGACGGAACTGGCGCGGCCTGCGGATGTGTTGACCTATACCATCGTCATTACCAACAATGATCCCGCGACGCTGGCGAGTATTCTGGTGACCGATACGCTGGCCTCGCAGGTGGTCTATGTGCCCGGCAGTACTCTGCTCGACACGGGCAGCGGCTTTGGTGCAGTGCCCGACAATGCGGAGCCGCCCCTGTTTCCCCTGGCAACCGGATTGATTATCACTGATCTGGACCCGGACGCGACGGCCACGCTCCGCTATCAAGTGCAGGTGACCGAGACGTTGCCGCCTGGGGACGTTAGCCTGGACAATCAGGTCGATGTGCTGGCGTTGAGCGATGTGATCAGTGCTACCCTGGCGGTGCCGGCGCTAGGCGATGCTGCGCTTACGCTGGAAAAACGCACGGCGTTCACGCTGGCAAATGTGGCCCCCGGTGTGTTGGTGCGCAGCGGTGAGCCGATAACCTGGACCTATGCGGTGACCAATACAGGCGCGTTGAGTCTGACCGAGATTGCACTGGTCGATAGCGATCCGGGTGTGACCCCTACATTGAGCGTGGGCAATCTGGATAATGGTCTGGCGCCGGGCGCAGGGGTAGAGTACAGCGCAGCCGGTATCGCTGTGGTTGGCCCCTATTCCAACACATCCGTGGTTTCGGGCACGGGCTTTGTGGATGCGGTGGGCGTCTCCGTTAACCATGCCGAGATTGCCACGGCCACCGCAACGAGCTACTATTTTGGCGTGGCAGCGGGGTTGACGCTGACCAAACAAGTGGATATGCCCACGGTTGTACCCTCTATCGGTGTGCCGACTACGACGGTGACGTATACCTATGGCCTGACAAATACCGGCAATGTGTCGTTGACCAATGTGATCGTGGGCGATGATTTGTGTGCGCCTGTGCTGTTGGCCGGTGGCGTCGCGCAGCCCGTGGATGGGATGACGCTGGCAATCAGCCAGACTGCACAATTGAGCTGTTTGGCTGTGATAAGCCAAACCACCAGCAATGTGGCGACCGCGGTAGGCGTGGATCCGCTGGACGCGCCGATTACGGCCACGGCCGTGGCTACGGTTACCGTCCTCGCTTCCGAATTGACCCTGGTCGTAACGCCTTCGGCTGCCGCAGTGAGCGCGGGCACTCCGATTACCTATAACTACACGCTTTCCAATACGGGCGATCTCACGGTGACTGCGTTGGCTTTGACCGACGATTTCTGTACGCCGGTGGCCGCCGCGCCGGGCAGCGAGGATGCACTCACGCTGGGGCTGGGCGCAGGTGCGGGCGCTACATTTACCTGTACGGCGGTGATTACGCAGCCGACTACCAACCTGGCGACTGTTTCCGGCGTCGATTCCCTTTCCAATACCGTCACTGCCACGGCAACCGCGTTTGTGGATGTGCCCAGCACTGGGATTGTGCTGGATAAGCAGGCGTCGGCGGCGTATGTGCGGGCCGGGTCGATTGTGACCTATACCTATGATGTGACGAATACAGGCACTATCTCCTGGACGGACGTAGCGGTGGAAGACGATCTGTGCAGTCCTGTGCAGGCGGTGGATGGGACGGAAGGCGTGATTGCGCCCAGTGCCCGGCGCACTTTCACCTGTACCGCGGTGCTGCTGCGCGATACCACCAATGTGGCGACCGCCACGGCAACACTGGTGACCACTGGAACCATTACGGGAACCATTAGCGCCACTGCCACTGCGTTTGTCGATGTAGCACTCTATTGGATGCCCATTCTGGAGAAGGGCGAACTGCCGCCCGCCGATTGTCCGCTGCCTGCCGGGTGTGTGGTGCCGGGCGCAGACGATGTCAAGGCCCTGGCCTATCACGCAGGGCTGGATCGGCTCTATGTGTTGAGCCAGGCGGCGGAACAAGTGGTCATGCTCGACCCCGTCACCTTTGCCGTGTTGGGAGAGGCCGCGACCGGGGCACAGCCCTGGGGCATGGTGGTCAATGAGACAACCGACCGGCTCTATGTGAGCAACTTTCTTTCGGGCACGGTGAGTGTCTATGCTGCCGATACACTGGATTTCATCGAGGATCTGAGCGTGGCCGGCAATCCGGGCGAAATGGCAATTCTGCCCGACCGCGATATGTTGTTCGTGCTCACCCGCCCCGATAGCCGTGTGCTGGTATTCGAAGGCTCGACCCAGGTGCAGGACCTGCCCGCGGGGGGATCGGGTCCCTATGGCATTGTGGCCGACGCTGCCAACGAGATGGTCTATATCAGTCATCGCGATTCGGGCAGTCTGGCGTTGCTACAGTGGGAAGATGACGCCTGGACCGCACTGTCCGGTCCTCAGTTTGACGATGACCGCCAGTATTTCGCGGTGGACTGGAATCCGGTGAGCGAACGGCTGTATGTGCTGACTGCATCGAGCGACAGCGAATGGCGGCTGGAAGTCTGGAAGCCGTCGACTTCGCCGCCCTGGTCGCGCCTGACTGCGCCGGCGATTCCCAGCGGCGGGGATATTGACACCGCCGAAGTCGGCGGCGCGGGGCTGTTGGTGAACCCGGCAACGGGGCAGATATTTACCGCGAATACGGGCGCCGATTCGATCAGTCGGATCGAAGGGGTAAACGATACGCTGGCCGATACGGTGGACACCGCGGCGGGGCCTTTTGTCCTGGCCCTCGACGTCAATCGCGATGTGATTTTTGTGGGCTTCCGCAATGCCGGACAAGTGGCCAAATTCATCGACGGCAAT
>JBBDIO010000217.1:0-15297 GCA_040880365.1 Litorilinea sp. | reverse complement strand
TTCACACGCGGGCATTGAGCCGGCATTTGGCAGACGGACCAGGGAAATTCTTTTATGGCTAAGGCACAAAGCAATTTATCCTCCTTTGTACCGCTAATCGACGGCAAAGAGCTGGATCATATTCTCACCGATATTGATGAGATCATTGTCGATACCAGTCTGCATTTGCCCGACATGTGCTTTGTGCGGCTGCAGGATTCGCATATGACGTGGGTCGATCTGGATTCTATCGACTTTGGGAAGCCGCTGAAGATCAATGTGGCGGCATCGGATAGCATTGGGGGCGGCGAAGGCACGATTTTCGAAGGCGAAATCACCGCCATCGAACCCCATTTTTCGGCGCAGGGTGCGCATCTGCTGGGCATCCGCGCCTATGATAAATCGAACCGCTTGCACCGCAACAAGGTGACCCGCACCTTTACCAACCAGAGCGACAGCGATATTGCCAAGACCATCGCCAACGATGCGGGCCTGTCGCCCGATGTGGATGTGGTCGCCGACAAGCATGAATATATTCTCCAGAATAACCAGACCAACATGGAATTTCTGGCCGAACGCGCCCAGGCGATTGGCTATCAGGTATTTGTGCAGGAAGGCAAGCTCTATTTCAAAAAGGGCAGTTTTCGGCTGAGCGGCACGCCGCCCGTGCTGAATATGGGCGAGGAGTTGCGCAGCTTTCATCCGCGCCACACCGCGGCCAACCAGGCCAACAAGGTGCGCGTGGTCTCGTGGGATTGGGTCAAGGGCGAGCGGATTCTGAAGGAAGTGGATACCACCAACGACTGGAATATGGGTGGGTTTACCGCGAATGGCGGCGCGACGGTGAAGGGCGCCTATGCCAAGGCCGACCAGTGGGCGGTGATTACCGACAGCCCGGTGGCGACCGACGCCCAGGCCACGCTGTTGGCCGAAGGGCTGGCGAGCGATATCGGCAGCGAATTTGTAGAGGCCGAGGGCGTCGCCTATGGTGATCCCGCGATTCGCGCCGGGATGCTGATCGAACTGAAGGGGATTGGCAAACGCTATAGCGGCAAATATTTTATCACTTCGGCCACTCATGTCTTCAATGCCTATGGCTATGAAACCCATTTCATGGTCAGCGGGCGGCAACCGCTCACGTTTAACCAGCTTTTGGCTAATCGCAACGGCCAGCATGGGGGCAGTAGCCGGATTACCGGCGTGGTGGTGGGCATTGTCACCGACAACAACGATACCGATCAGTCGCTGGGACGGGTGAAGGTGAAATATCCCTGGCTGGCCGGCCCCAACAAGGCCGAAATCGCCAGCAATTGGGCACGGCTTTCTTCGCCTATGGGCGGGCGCGAAAACAAGGGCTTTTTCTGGATTCCCGAAGTCGATGACGAGGTGTTGCTGGCCTTTGAACACGGAAACCCCAATCGCCCCTATGTGGTCGGCGTGCTGTGGAGCGCCAAGAACAAGCCGCCCACTCACGACAAGGCGTGGGTGCAAGAAGGGCGCACCCTGCGCCGCATGATCCGCACGCAGTCGGGGCATAAGATTGTCATCGACGATTCCACTGATTCGCCCCAGATTCTGATCCAGGACAAGACGGAAAAGAATCTGATTCTGATTGATACCAAGAACAACAATATCGAGGTGAAGGCCACCAATGATTTTGTGGTCGAAGCCGGCCGCGATATCAAGATGACGGCCAAGGGCAAGGTGTTGGTAGACGCCGGCGGCGAGATGAAACACACGGCCAAGGGCAAACTGACCATCGAGACCACCAGCAATTCTATGTTCAAGGCCGGCGGCATGGCCGATTTTACTTCGCCCAATACCATGATCGAAGGCAAGGGCAAGATGGTTGTGCAGGGGGGGATGGTAGAAGTCACCGGCAAGGCAATGGTGAAGATCGACGCCGCCCAAATCTATATTGGCTAGCCGAGATTAGCTTACTCGTTTACTTTTCAAGATTCTGGAGCCGGATGCAACCCAGGTTCCAGACGCAAACCAGGAGAAATGTATGCCACCCGCAGTACGCGCTACAGATCCGCATAGCCACGGGGGGGTCGTCGTCGCCGGCTCGCCCAAGGTGCTGATTGTTGGGCTGCCGGCTGCACGCATGGGCGATCCACACACCTGTCCCATGTTCACGGGCATTGTGCCCCATGTGGGCGGCGCAATTGCCATGGGCAGTTTCAAGGTGTTTATCAGTGGACAGCCGGCCGCGCGTGTGGGCGATACCGCACCGTGCGCCACGGGGCCGCCCGCGACGTTACAGTCTGCACAGTTCAAAGTGATGATCAACTAAGCCCCGATTCGGGCCAGATTTCGGGCTTCCGGTCATGGGCGACTAATAAGTCACATACGACGAATTAGTCGTAGACACCGACAATTAGTAATCTGTAATTGGGCTGGATTTGCGCCAATTACAGATTGCTAATTATTGTAGCGGTGTACAGTAAATCCGAATTCAAAAATTCACCGACCTATGGTAAATTGCATATGGTAGATTTAATGAATCGTGATAAGGAATTTATCGGGCAGGGTTTAGCTTTCCCGCTCCAGGTAAATTCGCAGGGGCAGGTTGCCCTGGTCACGGGCGCATCCGATATTGAACAAGCCATTGGCATTATATTGGGCACCATCCCCGGCGAGCGTGTGATGCGCCCGGAGTTTGGTTGCCGTGCCTGGGAATTGGTTTTCGCGCCCAATAATGCTGAAACCCGTAGTCTTCTGACGCTATATGTGCGTTCGGCGCTCGATTTTTGGGAGCCACGCATTCAATTGGAAGAAGTGGAAGTATCTACGGACCCCAACGACGACGCTACGCTGCTGGTGGATATTCGGTATGAGATCAAAGCCACCCACGACCGGCGCAGCATCGTTTACCCCTTCTATATCATGGGAGAAGAATAGGGAATGTCGTTACCGGTTCCCAATCTAGACGATCTGCGCTTTCAGCAAGACCTGGTCGATGAAGCGCGCCTGCGGATCATTCGCTATTGTCCCGAATGGACAGAATACAACGTCAGCGATCCGGGCATCACGCTCATCGAGCTGTTTGCGTGGATGACCGAAATGATGGTCTATCGGCTCAACAAGGTGCCGGAGAAGAACTACATCCAGTTCCTCAATATGGTCGGCGTGGATTTGCAGCCCGCCAGCAGCGCCGAAACCGAGCTAACCTTCCGCCTGTCGGCGCCCTTCCCCTTGCGCGCCGGGGAGACGACCACGGCAGTGGTGCCGGCAGAACTGGAAGTGGCGACCTATCCCACGCCCGATGCGCCGGAAGTCATCTTTACCACGGTCGAGCCGCTCTATATTGTCTCGCCCCAGCTGGCCCAGCTGCGCGGCGCCGATTTCCACCGCAACTATTTGCCGCGGCTGGGCATCGAGCTTTTCACCCCCTTCACCGAACCGCGGCCCCAGGTCGGCGACACATTTTATCTGGGCTTCGATGCCGATTACACGATTGCCGGGCATATTGTGCGCCTGACCATTGAGTGTGAACGTACCGAAGCGGTAGGCATTCGCCGCGAAGATCCGCCGCTGGTGTGGGAATGTTCGATGGGCGATGGGCTGTGGGAAGAAATTCGCCCCAGCATTTTGGAAGGTGAGCGCGATACCACGGGCGGCCTGAACAACGAAAGCGGGCAGATTACCTTTTATCTGCCCAAGCATATGCGTCCCGACCCGGTATTTGGCCGCGAGGCATTCTGGATTCGCTGTCGCTATGAACCGCGCCGCCGGGAACAGGGGCGGTATAGCCAATCGCCGCGTATCCGCCAGATTCACGCGTTTGCATTGGGCGCCACCACGCGCGCCATGCACGCGGTTTTCACCTATTTCGAAGAGCTGGGCGTTTCCACAGGCGATCCCGGCCAGAACTTCCGCCTGTCGCAAAGCCCGGTTCTGGATCTCGCCGAAGATGAGACATTGGAAGTGGAGGAGATTCGCGACGGGCTGGAGGTCTTTGTGCCCTGGCAGCGGGTCAAGGATTTCTCCAAATCCAGCCGTTTCGATCGCCACTTCGTATTGGATACGGCGTCGGGGCAGATTCGATTTGGCCCGGCCATTCGCCAGCCCGATGGCGCGGTGCGTCAATATGGACGGGTGCCCGAATCGGGGCGCACAATTCGCATGACCAAATATCGCCACGGCGGCGGCGTGGGCGGCAATGTGCCCACCGCGCAGATCCAGGTATTGCGCTCTGCTGTGCCCTATATCGACCGGGTTACCAACATGACCCGCGCGGCGGGGGGGCGCGATCAGGAGACGCTGGAAGAAGCCATCGAGCGTGGGCGGCGCGAGATGCGCGCCCAATATCGCGCAGTGACCGGCGAGGATTTTGAAAACCTGGCCCTGGGCATGGGGCGCGAGATTGGCCGTGTGCAATGTTTGGCCCCCGGCCAGGCCGAAAGCCTCTTGCCGCCGGGCATGATCGAATTGCTGGTTGTGCCGGCGGTCTTCGATTCGCTCCAGGTGGGCGATTTATCCAACTTGCAACTGGGCGATGAACTGAATGCACGCCTGCTCAAGCACATGGATCAATACCGTCTTCTGACGACCACCCTGCGCATCCGCGAGCCGGAATATGTGGGCGTGCAGGTGCGGGCGCAGATTGTGGTTTCGGAATATGCCCGTCCCGATGTAGTGACCAAGCGAGTCGAAGAAGCGCTCCTGGCCTTTCTTTCGCCCTTGCGTTTGCCCGGCAACGCCATCCCCACCGGCATTGTCGATGAAGATTGGGTGGGCTGGCCGTTTGGGCGTGACCTGTATATTGCCGAGATCTTTTCGCTGATTCAGCAAGTGTCCGGTGTGAAACATGTGCTGGATGTGCAGATGAGCCAGCGTCCGGTGGTGCCCAACAGCGAAGCGCCGCCCCTGGGCCAGTTGGAAGAGTATCCTGCGCCGGTGCTGCGCAATGGGCAGGCGCAGGGTGGGTTAACGCCCGTGACCGGTCGCGTGCTGCTGGTGCCTGCCGATGGCATTCTCTGTTCGCTGCCCCACCAGGTTGAGATTGTTGAACTGTAGCAATGAGTGATTTTATTCAGAGCGAACAGAAGGCCGCGCAGGCAGCGGACGGCGTCATGGATGCGCCGTCTACCGATCTGGTGCCGGCGGAACCGGGCAAGCCTCTCGGCCCCACGCTGGCCGGGCGCGATGGCCCGGTACGGGTATCGCTGGTGGCGGAACAAGGGCACGTCTATGGCGGCGAAAGTGTGACCCTGTTTGCCCAGGTCGAAGCGCGCGCGCCGGTGGCAGGCTTTGTGGTGCGCATTCGTATCCCCGCGGGGATGGATGTGGAGACCTATCGGGCGGTCGATTCGGATCTGATGCCCGTGTTTGAAGCGGGCGCGTCCCCCGATATCCTGGTAGATCCGCGCACGCTCGCGCCGATTCTGGCCGAAACTTCGCGCTATCTGGTGTGGCATGTCACCACGGCCCAGACGCCGGGCGACCGGCATGAATATGAAATCCAGGTGCGGGTGAATCCTGCCTTGCGCGGCGATACGGTGCGTGCCCAGGCCACCGTCTATGTGGCCGACACGCCGGTGGATCAGGAGACGACCGCGATTGAAGTGCGCGAGCGCGCCGCCTATCTGAAATATCTGCCTGCGCTCTATGCCCAGGATGAATTTATGGGCCGCTTTCTCATGCTCTTCGAGAGTTTTTGGCAGCCCATCGAAGAACAGATCGACAACGCGCACTACTACCTGGACCCCCAGCTGACGCCCGCCCGCTTTTTGCCCTGGCTGGCTTCGTGGTTTCGGCTTTCGGTAGAAAGCGAAGAATGGACCGAAGCCAAACAGCGTGCGTTGCTGTCGACGATCATCTGGCTCTATCGCAAGCGTGGCACCAAACATGCACTGCTGGAATATCTGGAGATTCTCACCGGCCACCCGGTAGAAATCGTGGAACACCGCGCCAAGGATTTTCGCC
Source organism: Litorilinea sp. (assembly GCA_040880365.1). Taxonomy (GTDB): domain Bacteria; phylum Chloroflexota; class Anaerolineae; order Caldilineales; family Caldilineaceae; genus JBBDIO01. The sequence continues at coordinate 9,387 of JBBDIO010000217.1, read as the reverse complement.
TGGGTGGCAGCGCGCGTCTGGGGGTAGGGATCGCGCTGGGCGCAGGCAATGTGCCCCATATGTTCGGCGTACATCTACAATTGGATCCCTACCCTCGCCCCGATGGGCTGGACGATGACGCCTGGGCCAAAGAGCAGCGGCGACGCGAAGAGGCCCGGCGGCGACTGATTGAAGAGCTGATCGCCCACGAAAAACCGGCACACACGCACTTTACGGTGGAATATGAAGTGCTGGCCGCGGCCGATGCTACAGAAGCCAAAGCCGAAGCCGAACCCGAAGGATAGCTCGGTATAGCAGTTGTAGCATATGCCACATGCGCGCCGTTGCGCGCGTTCAGGCACTTTAATCGCATATCTAAGCCCTACACACGAACCGCACATATAAACCGCATACATAAATCGCACGTCTAATCCGCATATATAGCGACCGGGACTGAACCGTATGTTTACAAGTGAACTGTTGCGCATGTTTCCGCGCAAACGCATTAAACCCATGGATGGGATGGCTGTGACCGCCGAGGTGTGGGAAGAAGCCCACGAATATCATCGGCAGTTGGGCCGTTTTCACGCGCTGTTGTTGCATGGGGCGGGAATTGTGACGGGCCTGGAAGTCATCGCCAGTGAACCGCCCGATAGCTCGCTCTACATTCTGCCGGGCATTGCCGTCGATCCGTTGGGGCAAACGATTGTGTTGCCCGAACCGCGCGCCTATGACCTGGGACGCGGCGAGGGGTTGCTCTATCTGATTGTGAGCTATAATGAAAGCCGTCCCCGTGTGGCTGCCACGCGCGCCGAAGAAGATACGCCGCGCTATGTGCACGAACAGTTTTTGCTCGAAGCGGTGACCGAATTGCCCCAGACGCCGCATGTGGAACTGGCGCGCATTCGCCGACAGGGCGGTGAACGCCCGGTGCGCGATGCGGCCAATCGCAAACATCCGCGCTCGAATGAGATTGATTTGCGTTTTCGCCATAGCATCGGCGTGACCCAAAGCCGGGCCGCCCAGGTCGGGGTGGTGACTTTGCCGGGGGCGGGTGAAATCCGCCACGGCGAGGGCATGGAAAATGTGGCCCAATTCCTAGAGCGCAGCGGCGGACGCGCCGTGTGGGTAGATGCGAGTGTGACGCTGGATCGTCCACTCGATGGCTTCGACCTGCTCTATGTGGTGGGACGCGATCAGTTTACGCTCAATTCGGATCAGATGAACGCGCTGTATTCGTTTTGGCAGGGCGGCGGTACCCTCTTCTATGAAAGCTGCCGGCGCAGTGACGACCAGAATGCGCCCGGCGGGGATCGGGCATTTCGCGATTTGCTGGAATCTTTTGGTGTAGAGCTGAATGCGGTGGCGGCAGATCACCCCCTCCTGCGCCGTCCGCATCTCTTTGGACAGCTGCCTGATGGTTTTGAAACGCGTGGTTCGCCCGTGGTCGATGTGGGCGAGGGTGTGGTCTTCAGTACCTTTGATTTTGGCTGCATGTGGGTAGGCGAACGGCGCGGGCGCGGGGCCACGCGTTCGGAAATTCGCAATGCGATGGACTGGGCCGAAAATCTGGTCGATTTTGCCGTGGCGCGGCGCAGCCAGGGCGCACAAAATGGCGCGGCCAGTAATGGCACGGGCAATAATGACACGGGGGACCCGGAACCGGACACAGATGAAAGCGCGGCAAGTGAAAACCGCGCTTCGGATGCCACATCCGACCAGGCTTGACGCGGACGCGCCGCGTGCAAGTGTCTGACATGGCTACTTGGAAATTTGGTGGGAAATATATTTAGCGAATATGGCCGATGGCATAGTGTATAATAGCGGCTGTTGCTCCAAAGGCGCGCCGCCTTTGTAATCGTGTCCCGCGCAGGCAGAAAAGAAATCACATATGGCCCAGGAAAACAAAATCGAAGTCATCAATCGCATGGGCTGGCGCAAGGAGTTCGTTTTAGAAAAGTCGATCATTCAAATCGGGCGCGATGCGCGCAACGATGTGATTCTGGATGATGGATTGGAAAACGACGTGGCCCCGCGCCATGCCCAGCTGTTGCCCTCTTCGGCAAACCGCAACGGGATGCGCCTGATCAACCTGAGCAGCAGTTCCATCACGGTGATTAAACAGGGCGGCGCTTCTAATGGGGGCACAACCCTGGAGCCGCGTTCATCGACCGAAATCGTGAGTGGCGATCAGGCCAAAGTCGGCAGCTTCACGCTGGTGTTCAACAGTGGCGATAGCCGATCCGAAGTAGTGCGGCTGGCGGTGGACATGCCCGATGCCATGCTCACCCTGGATCAACCGCTGCGCGGCGCGCTGAAGATTCAGCATGTGGGCGACAAGGCCGCGGTGCAGTTCCGAGTCGAGCTGCAAGGTCTGGAAAGCCAGTTTGTCGAATTGGGACCAGGTCCTGTGCTCTTTCCCAATGCCGAAAAGCAGATCGAGTTCCGCATTCGCCATCCTCGCCGGGCAACCCCGGTTGCAGGCCCCTTTCAGATTACATTTGTGGTGACCGCGCCGGATGCCTATCCCGGCGAACAGGCTACCATCAGCCAAACCATCCAGGTTGCACCGTTTTTTCAGCATCGTATGCGTGTGGTGGTGGTCGACGACGCCAATCTGCGGCTGGGCTAGTGGTTTACGCTGCCTGCGCAGGGAACTTTCTGTCACCGCCTTTTGATTACGCCGGTACTGGTTGCGCCCATTTTGTGCGAATTGTGTACGCAAGGCATTTGCGCGCGTGAAGGGATGCCAGGCGCACCCCAAATTTTGTGTTGTCCGGCTGCCCACGCGGCGGCGTATTGTAGACACAGGCCACAGTTGAGATGATCGACCTGGGAAAAATGGTTCCTATTCTGCCCATGAAATATTTGCAAACACATCGCTCGACCTACCTCGTTACGCTCTTGCTGGCCCTGATGGTGCTGAGCATCTCTGCGTTGTCACTTGTCCAATTTCGGCCCGCATTCGCCCAGACGGCGACAGGGCCGTTTTTGCGTCTGCTGTCGGTGGATGATAGCCAATATCCCCAGCTAACGCTGCTGCTCGAAGCGCGCAGCGAAACCGGCGCGCCCGCGGGCAACCTGGGGCCAAACAATCTGGCGATAGAGGCGGGCGATGTCGCCATCGACGACTTTACGGTGCAGACAGATTCGACGCTGGGCCTGGATGTGGTGCTGGTATTGGATCGCAGCACCGACGCCGCCAATTGGACCACGACGCAGGCGCTGGCCGCTGATGCGCTGGCGCTGTTGCGGCCTCAGGATCGGGTGGCGATTACGGTGTTTGCCGATGCGGTCGAAGAAGTGCAACCGTTGACCGACGATGTGGATGCTGCCTTGGCCGCGCTGGCGGATACTGCACCCGCCGGTCAGTTTAGCGCATCCTACCCCGCGATGATCGACGCTATAGAGCGACTGGCTGCCCAGAACAGCACGCGCGGCGTGGTGATTGTCATCGCCGATGCGCCCGATAATATTTCTCAACAGGCGCCCGATGATGTGCTGGCCGCGGCACAGGCGACAGGCTATGCCATCGCGATTGCGTCGTATGGACCGGGTGAGAACGTGGCGGAATATGACGCGATTAGTCTGGATTCGGGCGGACGACGCGCCGCCGCGGCCACGGTAGGCGACCTGCCGCAACCGGTCGCACAGTGGGTCAGTTCGTATCTGGCGACGTGGTCGGTCCAGTTTGCAGCGCCGATTGCAGGGGATAACCAGGACTATCCGCTGGCGGTGACCTATAGCACAGCCGCCGGCGAAGACAGTGCCCAGACCCAGTTCACCGCCCAGTTGCGCGAGGTGACCGTGGCGTTGCTCGGCCTGGAGGCCAACCAGCCTGTGGCCGGTGTATTTGATTTGGCGGTAGATGCCACCACACCCGCGGATTTGGCCCAGGTAGAATATCGAGTCGATGGGCAGGCCATAGGCACAACGTCTACGCTCGCGCCCTTTGCCTGGGATACCACCACTGTTGACCCCGGCGCGCGTTTGCTCGAAGTGACCGTGACCGATAGCGCCGGCAACACCGGCACTGCTGCCGTCGAAGTGCAGGTGGTGCGTCCTGCGCCGCGTCTCCAGGTGTTGGCCGTCGATTCCAGCAACTTTCCCCAGGTCGCGATTGGGGTCGATGCGTTTGGTGCAAATGGTCTGCCTTTGGTGGGGCTGGAAGCCGGTTCGTTTGCCATACAGGAAAATGACAGCGCCGTGGCGGGTGAACTGGTTGCAACGCCTGCGACCGACCAGCCGTTGGGTCTGGTGTTGGTGTTGGATCGCAGCGTATCGGTGGCCGATTGGGCGCAGATTCGTACTGCGGCCAATACGCTCATCGATAATTTGCGCCCCGATGATGAGATTGGCATCTATGCGTTTGGCACTGATGTGACGTTGGTGCAAGCCGTCACCGCCAATCAGGGCGCGGCCAAAGCGGCCCTGGCAACAGTGGAAGCGCAGCCGCCCGCCCCAGGCCCCGCAGGCAGCGACTCCACCAGCGCGACCAATGCCCTCTATTCCGCGCTGTTGGATGGCGTAAATCAGGCCGCGCTGATTTCGCATCCGCGGGCGGCAGTGATTGCCGTGTCCGACGGTCTTGATAGCACCGGCGCGCTCTCTGTGGGCCAACTGAGCGATGTGCTGGTGGGACAATCGGTGCCCGTGCACCTGCTCGCGTTTGGCAGCGGCATCGAAAGTCCCGGTCTGGTGGCGGGGTTGGCCCAGCTGACCGGCGGCAATGCGTCTACGGTCAATACTGCGGCCGATGTACGCACCGCCATGCAGACGCTGGGTTCGCTTTTGCAGTCGGGCTATCGGCTGGCCTACAGCTCGACCCAGGCGGCGGATGGCGGCAACTACGAAGTGGCCGTCACATTGACGGCCCAGGGCGCGCAGGCAACGGATGTGGGGACTTTTGTGGCCCAGCCCGGCGAGGTGACTGTGACCATCCCCGGCGTGCAAGCGGGCGCAACCATCGCCGGATCGGTGGATCTCACCGCCCAGGCCCAGACGCCTGCACCGATTACCAGTGTCGTCTATCGGATCAACGGTGACATTCTGGCCGAAGTCGATGATCTGGAATTTACCATTATGTGGAACAGCGATACGGTGACGCCGGGCGCGTATACGCTGGATGTGACGGTGACCGATGCGGTGGGCAATGTGGGCACGGCGGCTGTGGACTTTACGGTGGTCGCGCCGCTGGTGCTGAGCGTGGATTATGCTACGCCCGCGTTGGCGCAAGGTGTGGAAATCGGCGAACGGGTAGACCTGGATGTAGCGGTGGATGTGGCGGAAGGCGCAAATAATACAGTGCAGGTCGAAGCCGGGGTCGATGGCCGGGTGGTTGCCACCGATGATCGACCCCCGTATCAGCTGAGTTTTGGCACTGCCGATCTGACGCCCGGCGCACGCGTGATTACCGTGGTGGCGCGTAACAGCGACGGCTATCAGGCCGTTCAGGAATTGGATCTGACGCTCACCGCGCCCGCGACTGCGGCGACAGACGACACCGCGACCGCGGGCACAGACGCAACGGACGCGGGCACAACAGGGTTCTGGGCCGGATTGTTTGGGGGAGATACCACGCCGGAGACGGAAACCGAGACCGCGCCCACGTCGAGCGGTATCTCTCTGGGCCAGATTTTGCGCTGGCTGGCAATTTTGGTGGTGCTGGCCGCGTTGATCGGCTTGGGGGCGTGGCTTTTTGGCATGATTCGCCGCAGCCGGCGCGAACGCAAATTGACACCTGTGCGCATGACGCTGTCCAACACCGGCAACGCGGCGACCGCCTATTTGCTGCGTGGCGAAGATGAAGAACGTACGCTCGCCTTTCAATTCTGGCTGGATGGACGGCAATTGGGTTTACCGCCGGTGGCGCGGCTCGAAACTGCGCCTGCGGCCTCTGCGGCCACCGGGCAAAGCCGCTATGCGCCGACTCCGGTCCAGTCTGCGCCCGGCACACCCATCAACGGCGCCGCGGGCGATGAATATGGGGATGAATATGGCGAGCCGGGTGAAGGGGGCGCGGGCATAGGCGGTTCTTTGAAAGGCGCGGGCGGCAAGATGCAGGAGGCCGGGATGGTCGCGGGCATTCTTGCCAGCATTCTGACCAGTGTTGCCATGTTTTTGCCGCGCGGCCTGCAACGGCCCATTCGCCAGGTGGCTATGACCTTGCGCCGGGGAACCATGCTCTCGCGCCGTGTGGGTCATGTACAACGCCAGGTGGGGCGTTTGAATCAGTCGGAGATGGGTTCGCAGGTGGTAGAACGTACGCAGCAGGGGGCATCGCAACTGGGCGAAGCTGCGACGTCGGATGCGGCGCGCCAGGCGGTCTATGGCGCAGGGCGCACTGCCCAGGGTGCGATGGTGGCCGGTGCGGGCGCAGGCACGGCCACGGCCCAGCGTTCGGCCAGTCGCCTCTCTGATTGGGGCGGCACGTTGACCCAGGCGCGCAATGCCGCGGCGGGCGCGGCTGCGGGCGTGGTGAACAGCGCGACGGGCGTTTTGACCGGCGGCAACAACCGCCAGTGGGTCTACGTGCCCCAATTGCAGCCCGGTGACACGGTGACCATTGATATTCTGGTGGGCGAAGCAGGCAAAAATCTGACCACGCGTCACTATCCGTTCCGTTTGGTATCGCGGGCGCTGGATGATGATGCCGCCACCCAGGTTGTCGAAGAAGCCAGCGTGCGGATTCAGGGCGCGGCCTGGTGGCAGCGCTATTTGTGGCCGATTCTGGGCGCGGCGGCTGTGTTAATCGCCCTCCTGGCCGCGTTGATCTGGCTCTTCTAGCCACTGGGTTCGCTCACCGCATGGGCGCAGGGTGGATAGACCGCTTTGGTGGGGCTGTTCTTTAACCGAATGTCGTGACTTTAAGTGATGCGTTATGTGAAAGTCCGGAATAGGTTGCAAAATCTATGCACGAGCCGTGTAGGTCACCGCTCCTGCGGTGACATTCTCTGCGGCCCGTGTCACCGCAGGAGCGGTGACCTACTTAACCGTCAAATAACGCCTTACTTAAAAGATTCTCGACTCTGAAATTGTGACAAAGGCCCAAGTGTGGCAAAGGCCCAAGTGTGGCAAAGGAATAGTGCAGGGGAATGGCCCAACGGGACCAGTTAGAGATCATTAGCCCCAGTGGTGAACTGATTTTTTTTGAGTTGGATTTGGATAATGACGGCATCATCAATCTGGGAAGTGACCCATCCAACGATGTGGTCCTACCGGGTCCGGGTGTTGCCGATTTTCATTTGGTGTTGGATACCCGGCAATCGCCCATACAGGTCGCGCTGATTGCCGATAATGCCGAGGCTTTTACAAGCGGCACGCCCTTGCGTCCGGGCCAGTATCAACCGTTGCAGGCCTGGGACAGTGTGGAAGCCGGCGGCTATACGATTTTGCTGGTAGAAGGCAGCGCGGCGGATACCCCAGCCCCGGGGACATCTGTACCCACAGCCGCGCCGCAGCCGCCATCTACCCCACCGCCATCTACCCCAACCGCCACTCCGTCACCATCCTCAACGCCGCCATCCCCAACGCCTACAGGGACGGGCGCGACAGGTGTGGAGCCGCGTCCGAGCACCGAGGATGCGGGGTTCGCGGCGGCGGGTGCGGCTGCGGTGGCCGGGGCCGGTGTTGCCGCGGCGGCAGGCGCGGCGACCAGAGAGGCCATGCCCGACGCACAGGGCCGCAGTCCAGATGCAGGCACAATGCCCGGCACGGGGGGACAGCCCACTACTGGGGGACAGCCCGGTGTCACTGGCGCTGCCAACGGTACTCTGGTGCGCGCGCCCGGCAACGGGCTGATGGATATCACCAGCGAAGAAATTGTGTTGAGCCTGGAAGAGCGCAACCAGGAGATCAATGTCGAGGAAATCGCCGGCTGGACACTGGGCATGGCGAATGGCGGCGAGCTGGTGGCGCGCTTTGATGTGCACCTGGAAGGCGCGATTGACGGCCGTTGGGTGAGTATCGCCCCGGCGTCGGTGAACCTGAACGAGGGCGGCCGCGGCAGCGCGACGATCACCATCCAGCCCCCGCGCGCCCCCGTGGCGCGGGCGGGTATCTATCCGCTGGCGCTGGTTGTCACCTCGCCGACCTATCCGGAAGCACGCGCCCAGCTGGCCGTAAACCTGACGATTTTGCCCTACGACGATTTTAATGTGGGCGATGTGTCTCCGCGCCAGCAGTCGGTATCCTATTTCAGAAAATCGGGTCAACTCGCGTTTCCGCTTCAGAATCGCAGCAACCACGAAGCCGCGTTTCGCATCGATGGGATTGACGACGAGAACGAAGTCACCTTTGAATTTGAAGTGCCGGGACATGATTCGCGCCTGGTGCGCCAGGCCGAGTTGCGACTGGAGCCGGGGCAGACGGTCACGCTGCCGGTCACGGTGATTCCGCATCAGCACCGGGTCATCGGGGTGATGACCCACATCCACGCGCTGACCCTCACCACCACGCAGGTAGAATCGCCGCTCACGCCGCAGTCGGTCATGGCGCAGGTGCGCAATCGCCCCATTGTGGGGCCGTGGATCATCACGGCCATGATGGTTTTGCTCGCGCTGATTCTCATTATCACTTTGCAACCGCGCATTGATGATTTTGATTTTGCGCCGGGATTGGTGGAAACCGCAGTCGCGGCCGAGGCTGAAAGCAGCGGTGTGAGCGCGACGGGCATTGCCGGCAGCGCGGCAGATTTGCAGGGCGCGCGCCTTTTTGGGCTGCGGATTCCGCGCATCCCGCGTCTGCGATTGCCGCGCCAGCTTAATTTTGTCAACGATCTGTTGCCCACTGTGCCCGACGCCGGCGCGGGTGAGCCGGTGGTCGTCGCGCCGGTGAGCAGCGCGATGGTCGATGCGGGGAACGAGGTGACACTGACCTGGGATACGACGCGCGCCGCGACCCTGACGCTGGAGAAACTCAGCGGCGGACAAGTGGAATTCCTGGCATCCATCGATAATCCGGGTGTGGTGCGCCAATATACATTTATGGCCGAACGGCGCGAGGCGGCGACTTATATCCTGACGGCGCGCAACTGGATCGAGCGTGTGCCCTTTGTGGGCGAAACGTTTGGCGTAGATGAATCGCGCCTGGCCCTGATTGTAGACCCGGTGCAGCCGCGCATCAATGTGTTCGAGGTGTCTACGCCTTCGCTGGTGACGGGGCAGCCCGTGGAAGTGACCTGGCAGGTGGAACGCGCCGTAGAATATGAACTGCTGATCAACGGTGTGCCGCGGCCGCTGGATCAGGCGCGCGGCAGTGTGCAGGAAGTGCCCGGCGCAACGACCGAGTATCAACTGGTGGCGCGCAGCCCCTATTGGGATGACCCGATTGTCTCGGCCGCGCGGGTGGTCGCGGTGGCCTTGCCCACGCCGGTGATTCGCAATTTCGATATCGATCCCCGTCCCATTA
>JBBDIO010000216.1:0-15372 GCA_040880365.1 Litorilinea sp. | reverse complement strand
AGCCGTGGGTGCGGTCTGCGAGGCAATCGTACACATATTGCACACGACCATGCGCGCCGAAGAAGCGGAGCTTAACTTCGCGTCTATCAATCCCACATTTGAAGTGTATTCGGGACAGGATTTCTCCGATACGGAATCTTCTCGCCGCATCACGTCCGGCGCCTCTGTTCTGCTCTATCGGGTATTGCCCAATCTGAACCACCGCACGCCGGCGGGGCGGTTTTTGCCCGACGGTCGACGCCAGCGCAGCCAGTTGCCGCTCGATCTGCACATCATCGTCACGATGTGGGGCCGAGACCCGAATACGCAGAATCGGCTGGTGGGATGGGTATTGCGCACGCTGGAAGATTATTCTGCTTTGCCTGCGTCTGTGTTGAATGTAGGACGGTCAACGCCGGTCTTTGGCGATGAAGAGTCGGTGGAGCTGACCATCGGCGAGATGGAAGGCGACGAACTGTTGACCCTCTGGGACATGCTGGGACATCACGAACGCTACTATCAGATTTCGATTCCATATGTTGCGCGCAATATCTACATTGAATCGCATCGTGTCGAGGAGGCGGGTACCGATGTCCAAATCCGCACCCTCGATCTACGGCGAATGATAAACGGGTGAGTGCGCGATGAATTTGGCGCCCATGGAGCGCATGGCCAACCAGACACTGCTGGGAATCCGCTTTTGGGATCGACTCCTGGCACGACCCGTCACCGAAGGACTGGCGGTGCGCGCCCAGCGTGTGCGAGAGGATCGGGCGCGGCGACTGGGGCGTAGTGTGGTCGGGCGGCCCACACCCGGTGGCACAATTGCGTTCTTTGGGTTGCATTCTGGGGAACGCGTCGAGGCTGATCCCGCCACGCAGATCTGGTCTATGGTACCTGCGCAACAGTGGGTGGCTGTAGATGTGGTGGATACACTGCGCCGCTATTTGCCGCTTTCGTTCGTGGTGCGGGTTCCGCTGGATCATCCGGGTGCGTTTCGTGGGCAAGCCGCGTGGTTGGATACGCCGCTGGTGCGCCCGATTCCGCCGCCGGCTGATGACGGGGCCGCGAATGCCCTGGGGGTTTCGCTGTGGACCGCGCCTTCGCGGCCATTGCCGGGGACCTATATCTTGCTCTTGGCGCAGATCGTGGTCGGCACTACCGCAGATCCCCCGCCGGCCGCATATGCGTTGGTGGAAGTGACCCAACCGGCGTCGGGCACGTTGGTTCACTTCGGCATGACTGATATGAACGGGACATTGCTGTTGCCGCTGCCCTATCCCAGCGTGCCCGATCCACCGCCCGATGTGGATTACGCTGTCCTCCAGCGCCAGACATTTCCGTTGACGATTTCGATCCGTTTTCGGGCCGATGCGCGACCTGTATTGCCCGACAGCGAGGTGCCGGAATTGGAGAGTCTTCTGAGCCAGCCTCCGGCGCAGATCGGCACGCACCACAGCGGCACGCCTGCGACGTTGGCAACGGCGTCTGTGCTCGACGCGACCGTGGAGTATGGAAAACCTCTCGTGCTGCGAACTGCGCGTGGCAGTTTGAATGCAGCCGAAACCGAATCGTTTCTTCGCATTCTGCCCACTGGGTCTTGAAAGGAGATTGGTCGATGCCGGAATATCTTGCGCCTGGCGTCTACATCGAAGAGCGGAGTTTCCGTTCCAAGTCGATTGAAGGGGTCAGCACCAGCACCACGGCGTTTGTGGGCGCGACTCGCTATGGCCCGACGGCAGGTGAACCCGAGCTGATGACGAGTTTTAACCAATTCGAGCGTATTTATGGTGGGCTTGATCCTTTGGTCTATGACGGGGCGGAAGTGCACAACTATCTGGCTCACGGCGTGCGCGCATTCTTTGATAACGGCGGCGCGCGGTTATATATCGCGCGCGCGTTTACACTGCCCGATGAGGGCACCACGACTGCGGTGGCGCCCATCCCCGCGCCGGTGGCGGTCATCGCTACGGCCGAGGTTACTGCACAAAGCGGCTCGGCCACGAGCCTGGCGGCCCTGAACACGGCCATTCAGGGGCTGGTGCGGGCCAAATCTGCGTCGATCAACGTGTTGCAGTTCGCGGCTCAACAGGTGTTGAGCGCCCGCTTTGTGGGCACCGCCGCGCCGGCGATCACCTACGATTACGGCACGGGAGACAATGTGGCGACCCAACTGGAAGCGTTTATCGGAGGTCTGTCGGATACGGCACCGGCGGGTGCGACCGAATCTGAGCAAGCAGCCGTGCAGGCGGCCCTGGATGATCTGCGGTCTCTGATCGATAACGCGGATGCGGTCTACGCGGCCGCGGAAAGTCAGTCGACCGCGGCCACCAACGCGCAGCGTGCGGTGAGCGACGCCTTTGCAGTAGGCCAGGCGGACGGCAATGCGACCCCCAACGGGGTGCTCGATGCTGTGGTCGATGTGGAAACCTCGGTGACCGCGATGCTGAATCCCGTCAATTCGTCGTTGAACGTGGTAAATCTGCGGCTGAGCGCCCTGACCACGCCCACGACCAATTTGATGGAATCTTTGAGCGACATGGTGGACACGGCCACGGCCCAAGACGTCGTGGAGGCCGCGGAAGATATTACCGAGGCGACAGAGCGTGTGATTACGGCGGCAGCCAACACGGCGCAGCCAATTGAAGAGCTGGCGCTGGCCCTGACCATTGCGCGTCGGGTGACACTGCGGCGCGCAATGGCGACATTCGGGGCGCGTTTCCCCGGCGCGGCTGGCAATATGACCCTGATCATCACTGGGCGCATCGGGCCAAATGCACTGACTGCCCAAGATGGCAGACCCGCGCTTCCCCAAATACGCGCCGGGGATCTGCTTGTGATCGACCGCAGTGACACGGCACGCATCTATCAGGCTATGCCAACGGCGATCAGCTGGTCTTTTGAAGATGAGGACGGCGCAGTGGTGGCGCTTTCCAGCCTGGATGTGAGTTCGGTTGAAGTCTACCCGTTGTCGCTGTCGGTAGAAGTCCAACTGCCGGGCAAATATGCCCAACCCATGCTGTGGGCCAACCTGACCATTTCGGATCTGGCGGGCCGACTGCGCGATAGCGTGACCCAGATTTTTGCTGAGGATATCAGCAATCGTATGCAGGCATTGGAAACGCCACTCGTGTTGCAGGCAAGCGGTCTGCGCGCGGCGCGGCTGGCAGGCTATCTGATTGGGCTGTCCGACTGGTCAGAGAAGCTGGCGAGTAGCGACGCGGATCGATTTACGAGCACAATGACTTTTGAACTGGTAGGCGGCACCGATGGTGCGCGGCCCGACGCGGAGGCTTATCGGGGTGCCGGCGACGATGATAGCATCGGCAAAAGCGGCCTGATTTCGCTGGAGGACCTGGAGGAGATCTCGATTGTGGCTGCTCCCGGCTATTCCCATGCCTATGATTCGCGCGCAGTGGTTGTGAGCCAGATCAATCAGTTTTTGATTTCCCATTGCGAACGCTTGAAATATCGCGTGGCCGTATTGGATAGCCCCGACAATCAATCGCTTTCCGGGGTGCGCAATTATCGGGCTGTGCTCGATTCGAAGTACGCCGCGGTCTATTATCCCTGGGTGCGCGTGCTCGATCCCATTAGCGAGCGCGTCATCATTGTCCCGCCGAGCGGGTTCATGGCGGGAATCTATGCACGCAATGATAACGAAAACGGTGTGCACAAGGCGCCCGCCAACGAAGTTGTGCGCGGCGCCATTGGCCTGGAGGTGATGCTCAACAAGGCCCAGCAAGATGTGCTCAATCCGCTGGGCATCGACTGTCTGCGCTATTTTGAAGGGCGCGGGTTCCGGGTGTGGGGCGCGCGCACCATCAGCTCCGACCCCGAGTGGAAATACCTCAATATCCGACGCTTCTTCATTTATCTGGAAGCGTCCATCGACCGCTCTACCCAATGGGCAGTGTTTGAACCCAATGGCGAGGCGTTGTGGACCAATATCCGGCGCACGGTCGAAGACTTTTTGTATAACGAGTGGAAAGAGGAGCGGCTGGCCGGTGTGCGCCCGGAAGAAGCTTTTTTCGTCCGCTGTGATCGGACGACCATGACCCAGAACGATTTGGACAACGGGCGTCTGATTTGCCTGATCGGCGTGGCCCCCCTCTATCCCGCCGAGTTTGTAATCTTCCGCATCGGTCAGTGGACCGCCGACAGCAGCAGCTAGTGGGATGAAGGAGTGAACGGATGGCTATCGAACGAGGACGCCCCTATAGCGCGTTTAACTATCTGGTCGCCCTGGGCACGGGCGCAGATACGTCCCAGCCCCGTGCCGGCTTTCAAGAGGTATCGGGGCTGGGCATGGAGATTACAGCCCAGGAGTATCGGCCCGGCAACTATGCGCTCAATTCGCCCATGAAGGTGATGGGCATGCACAAGATTAGCGATGTGACCCTGAAGCGCGGGCTGATTGCGGCACTGGATCTGTGGGAGTGGTTGGATGCGGTCCGCACCGGCTCGCAAGATGCATTGCGCACCGTCACTATTCAGCTACAGAACGAGGAGCGCACGAACGTGGTGATGACGTGGGTGCTCACCAATGCCCGGCCTATCAAGTATACGGGGCCGGCGTTCAATGGTAAGGGCACCGACGTTGGCATCGAGGAACTGGTATTGGCTGCCGAGGATATGGATCTCGAGTAAGTGAAATGGATGAGTCCTGACTCATGCAAAAGCGCGCATTGCCGGGCATTACCTTCCATATCGAAAACCCCAACGTGGTTGAGTTGCCGCGCATGGATGTTGCCGGGTTTGTGGGGTTTGCCGACCGGGGTCCGCTGCATCTGCCGGTGATGGTGGAGGATGTCCCCCACTTCGAGGACATCTTCGGGGGAATTTATCCACTGGCCTGGGATGACGAGTTGGCGTTGACCCAGACCGCGTGCCTGGCGCCGGCGGTACGCGCCTTTTTCGCCCAGGGTGGACGGCGCTGTTGGGTCGTGCGGGTCGCCGACGCAGGCGCGGTCACCAATCGATTTCCGCTTGCCGGTGTGTTGCAACCGGATGTCCAGGGATATCAAGCAGTGACGGCAACGGCGCGCAGTGCAGGCAGTTGGTCCGACGGGCTGCAGGTGACGCCGGAATTGCTGCTCGACGCGCTCACATTTCGGGCGTTGGCCGTGCAGCCGGGCAGTTCGTTCGCCCTGGAGATTGTCCAGCGGCGCGGGGGGCCGGTAGCGCCGGGTGACATGTTGCAGATCGATTTTGTCGACGGTCACCATCGGGCCTATGTTGCGCTTGCTCAAAATGATTTATTGCCCGCGGGGCATTTCCTGCGCGTGATCGCCCAACCCCGGCGTACCTACTGGTTCCGGCGCGTGGGGGCGGAGCTTCCGCCGCATGTGTTGGGCACGGTGCACACCGTGGGCCGGGAGTTGGAGCGGCGAGTCGCGGCGACGCTGGATGTCGCGACGCTTGTGCTTTGGGCAACCACCCCGGGTGAAAGGCTATCGCAACTCCTGGAGGCGCAAGTGGGTGACTGGTTGCGCCTGGAGACTACGCACGGCCTGCTGTGGTTGTTGGTAGAAACCGTACGCGCCGATGGCTATGGCATCAGCGCGGCGTGGGTCGAGGGCGATGCGGCGACGGTGGGCTTGCAGAGCGTGGCCCGGGTACAGCGTGTGCAGATTGCCTTGCATGTCCGCGATCGGACCGGCAACCATCAGGTGTTGGCCGGTTTGGCGTTCGCCGCGCCCCATCCTCGCTTTGTGGGCTATCTGCCCGATGACGCGCGGTTGTTTGCGCGCGCAGTTGGGGAACAGGAGCGAACCGACCATGCCGCCGCTGCCCTGTGGCGAGAAATCCAGCATCCCCGGTTTCCGCTGGCAATGGTGGGCAGCGAACAGATCGACCTCATCCCGCTCGGTCTGGAGCAAGTACGCACATGGAAAGGCGCGACGCCGCTTGCTGCGGCGCCGTTGGTCCGCGATGGGCTGGTTCCGCCGGCGGCCAATCCGGAACTGGTGACCGATGCTGATTGGGCGCTCTTCATGGAACAGCTCTTTCTCGATCGCGGCCTGGCCCATACGAGCCAGCATGCCTTGCTCGGCGCAGCCAATGATTTGGTCTATTTGCAGGGCCGGCAGTTGCAGGGCATACATGCGTTGCTGCCTATCGACGAGATCAGCATGGTTGCCCTGCCCGATGCTGCGCAGCGTGGCTGGGTGCCGCTGCAGACACAGCCACAGGTGTCCATGCCCGACGTGGTGGTAGGTGTCGATTCGTGTGTGCGCGAGGGTCCGTTTCTCACCCATATCCCCGCACCGTCTGAAATGGAGACCACAGGCCAGGCTGTCGCAGGCGAAGTACTGCTGGACGTGGATCAGCAAACCCAATGGGAATTGCGCCCCAGCCTGAGCTATGACGCAGGCGGCTTGTTGCGGGTGCAGACCGCAGTGGCGCGCTTGGCCGCGGCCCGCGCCGATAGGGTCGCCGTATTGGGCACGCCGAAACATTATCGCGCGGCGGATGCGCTCGAACACCAGCGCCAGTTGGCGGCCGCGCTGCGCGCGGCGGGAACCACGACCGGCAGCTATGTTGCCCTCTACTATCCCTGGGTGATGGGACGCGACACCGACGGGCTGTTGGTTCATGCGGAACCCACAGGAGTCGCCTGTGGTGTAATGGCGGCGCGCACTCTGGCCCTGGGCGCGTGGGCCGCACCGGCCAATATGACCTTGCGCGAAGTCCTGGCCCTGGTCCCCTCTCCGCAACCCGGGGATGATACTGCGCTCTACGCGGTGAGTGTCAATATGGTGCGGCGCAACGCCGGGGAGTTTACGCTCTGGGGTGCGTTTACCCAAAGCCCCGAACAGGAATTGGAAGAGTTGAATGTGCGCAGGCTCTTAATCTTGTTGCGGCGCATTGCCCTGCGCGAAGGGCAGGCCTATGTCTTTGCCCCTCATAGCCCAGGCTTTCAGCATCGGGTCAAGCAGCAATTTGAACAGATTCTGGCGCGGCTCTATACACAGGGCGCGTTTGCCGGACGTATTCCCTCGGAAGCGTATCGCATTGACATTGACGCTGCGGTGAACACGTCGACCAGCATTGAACAAGGCCGCTTGATTGTGGAGTTGCGTGTTGCCCCCGCGCGGCCGTTGGCGTTTATTACTGTGCGCCTGGTGCAGGCCGAAAATGAGTTTCTGGCAGTACAAGAGGTGACTGAACATGGCCGATGAGCGAGTTTTTACCACGTTCAACTTTCTGGTAGAGATTACAGTCCCAAATCTTCCGGGGGTCAACGGGCCGGTCTGCAACGCGGCTTTCGCTGAATGTGACGGGCTGGAGATCTCGATTGAGCCAAAGTCATTTCACCAGGGCGGCGCGAATACGCAGCAGGTGCATCTGGCTGGTGTCACCAGCTATGCCCAGCTAACGCTCAAGCGGGGGATGAGCCACGACCTGGGGCTGTGGCGGTGGTTTCGAGAAGTGCTGCAAACCGAGCGTCGAGGTCTGCGCGGCCAGGCAACAGTGGTGATGCTGGGGATAGATCGCACCGAGCTTGTGACCTTTAAGCTGACCGATTGCCTGCCCGTCAAGCTGCGTGCGCCGGCGCTCAATGGCAAAGAGGGCATGATCGCAATTGAGGAGATGCAACTGGTGTATGCGTCTTTGGAGCTGGAGTTTCCATCCTGATTGACAGATAGCATGACGGCACAGGTTATGGACTGTGGGCAAAGGCAGACAGGACAGATTCACGATGGACACTGCACGCAATCTCACACGGGCCGAGTTGGCCGAGATCCGCTGGTCAGAGACGGAAGAACCCACCAAGGTCGATGGGGGAAAGTATCTGAAGGTGCAATTCAACCCCGCGTCGTTGAAGGTGACCTACGCCAATCAGGTGCAAACCTCGGATCAGAGTTCGGGTTCATCGATGCAATATGTGGGGCGCGGCAGTTCGAAGATGAGTGTGGAGCTGATCTTCGATGTGTCGGGCGTCAATGCCGACAACACCCAAGACGTACGCAAGACCACCGAAAAGGTCGCCAACTTCATGAAAACGACCCAGGAGGGATCGGGCGAAAATACACGTTTCAAGGTGTCGGGTGTGCGCTTTCAGTGGGGGACGTTTTTGTTCGATGGCGTCATCGAGTCGATGGACGAGACGCTGGAGCTGTGGTCCGAGGATGGCCGCCCGTTGCGGGCTACCGTCTCCTTGAGTTTGGCGCAGCCTGGCATCCACTTTCAGATCCTGGCCAATCCCAATTCGACGCCTGCGCCGGTGGGTGGGGCACAGGCGCAGGCAGGAATTCGACCGATGACGCCGGCGCCCCAAGGCGCGAGTCTGCAAAGTATGGTGGCTGCCGCGGGGATCAAGGCCGACTGGAAGGCCGTCGCCGAACTGAACGGCATTGAATCGCCCCGCCAGTTGGCAGCCGGTACGTTGGTGGATCTCAATGTGCGCGCCCAGGCCGGTGTTTCGGTGAGTGGTACAGGAGGGGCTGCGGCTTTGGTAGGTGGCAGCGCAACTGCCATGCTGCAGGGGAGCTTTGGCGGGAACTGACACCACGCGCGCAGATCGCCTTGCTGACGCCGCGTGGCCCTGCGTTCAACCGCACCCAGTGTAGACGGGACTCCACGCTCAAGCGCGTGGGCCGAGCAACAGGAATGCCCACGCTCAAGCGCGTGGGCCAGATAACAGGAGATCAAACATGCCGGTCATTGTAAATGAAGTCGAAGTGATTGCGCCGCCCCCGACGCAAAGCGACCAAAAGGAAAAAAGTACGGAGAACATGAAACCACCGGGGCCTACGCCCAATGACATCTATTGGGTGACACGAAAATTGCTGGAGCGGCGCGTGCGGCTGCTTGCTCGCTAAGAGGGACATGCCATGGTCGAGCTGAGCGTTCCAACCGGCATTGTTACGGCAGAGGCCGCCATCACCGTCGACGGCCAGGCGCAACCGCGTTTGAACGCAGGGCTACTGGCCTTGCTTGTCGAAGAGACGACCGTCGGGCTTTATCGCTGTGAAGCGCGTTTCGGCAACTGGGGCAGCGAAGGTGATGCAATGGACTATCGCTTTTTTGATCGGTCGCTGCTGGACTTCGGTAAGGAATTCGCGGTGACTTTGGGCAGCGATGAAGGGGAGGGCGAAGTGTTCCGTGGGGTGATCAGCTCGATTGAAGGCCAGTATTTGGCCGGGCAACCACCGCAGATTGTGGTCCTGGCCGAAGACGCCGCGCAAGATCTGCGGGTCACCCGGCGCACGCGTACATTTGAGGATGTTGGCGATGCGGAGGCGTTTGCGCAAATCGCCAACGAACACGATTTGCAGGCCGGTATCGACATTGACGGATCGACGCAGAGGGTCATTGCGCAGTTAAATCAGAGCGACCTGGCCTTTATCCGCGAACGCGCCCGCCGGTTGGCCGCCGAAGTATGGATCGAGGCCGGCACGCTGTATGTGCAGAGCCGCAGTCGCCGGCGCGAACAGGATGACGCAGATCTGATGCTGCAATTTGGGCGGGGGTTGTTGGAATTTAGCGTCGCTGCCGATACGGCCAACCAGTATACGCAAGTGCTGGTCAGCGGGTGGGATGTTCAGACCAAGGACACGCTGGCCCATGAAGCCGGAGAAAGCACGCTGGCGAACGAACTAAATGGTGACGAGAGTGGCACGAGTATTGTGAACGGGGCTTTTGGCGCGCGGATGGATCGGATTGCCCAGCAAGTGCCGCTTTCCAGCGATGAAGCCCAGCATTTGGCCGAAGCTGTGTTTCGCGCCCAGGCCCGGCGTTTTGTGGTGGGAACGGGGCAGGCACGCGGCGATGCCCGCATTCGGGTGGGACGCTCGATCCGCTTGCAGGGGCTAGGCGCCATGTTCACAGGCACGTACTATGTGATCGAAGTTCGCCACCTGTTTGATCGCCAACCGGGCGGCGGCTACACGACCGAATTTGTGGTGGAGCGAGCCGGCATCGGGAGAGGATAGGCACAGGATGCTTGCACCAGAGACGGCGGCATGGAACGGCGCCGCATGGCACGGAGATGCACCCGCCACGCCCATTACGGGGCAGGGGGGACATTTCTACGGCGTCTATACGGCATTGGTCACCGATGTTCAGGATCCCGACGGCCTGGGCCGGGTGCGGATTCGGCTGCCCTGGTGCACGGACCCCGACGGCAACCCGTATGAGATCTGGTGTCGGGTCGCGACCCTGATGGCCGGCGCAAACCGGGGCACCTGGTTTATCCCCGAACCCGATGACGAAGTCCTGGTTGCATTTGAAGCCGGTGACCCGCGTGCGCCGGTTGTGATTGGTGCACTGTGGAACGGCGTGGACACGCCGCCAGAGCAGATGGATAGCGCAAACAACATCCGGTCGATTACCTCGCGCAGCGGAATTCACATTGTCCTGGACGATACGGATGGCGGCGTGCGCATCACCATTGAAACGCCGGGCGGACAGAAGATTGAGTGTACGGATGCACCGGCGGCTATGGAACTGACCGACAGCAATGGCAACCAGATCAAACTGGATTCTTCGGGCATTCTGCTCAACACAGGCATGAATGTGACCATCAATGCGACGTTGCTCAAGGTCGCGGCAAGCATGGTAACAGTGGATTCGGGCATGAGTCGCTTTAGTGGGGTGGTACAGTCGGATACGAATATCACCAATGCGACCATAAGCTCTTCGTATACACCAGGAGCAGGCAACATATGGTAATGGCCCGGCAACTCTTGGGCGAGCCGACCGTGCAATGGCTGACGGCAGCTCCCCTGTGGCAACCCTATCACGCGCTGGCCGAACAATCACTGGTCGAACAAACCAAAGTTCGCCAACCTGCGCTGCTGCGCTTCGCCACCGATACCTTCATGGATGATTTTCTTGGACTGCTGGCCAATGCGCCCGAGCGGCTGGGCGAGTGGTATGCCATCCGCGAGACATGGCGGAAACCTGCCCCCAATCCTGCGCTGCCCACCCGTGCGCAAAACGCGCCCCAGGCGGCGGCAGTCCTGCGTGGCGCGACCGAAGACCCGAAGTTGGTGTACGGTGACGCCCCCCTCAAGCTCTACATGCCGACCCACGGACGCTTCTATCTGGTCACGGCCAATCTGGTGTGCCGGATTCCGGGGCTGCCCGACAAGATGTTGGATTTTAGCAACGATGAACAGGTGTCGTTCGTCGTGCGGCGCACTGTGCAAGACCAGGAACACGCGCACGTGAACGGCGCTTGGCAGCCCGTGGCCGACAATGCCCTGCAGACGCTGGTGGCGGGCGAAACCCAGCATCCGTTGTTTTCGGTCACCTATGAGGAATTTCGAGGGCAGCCCCGCCGGCTCCTGGCAGGGCTGGTGCCGGTTTCGCAACGAGAATCGTTGTTGACGGCCCCGCGGCGTCCCGCTGGCGAATCTACTCCCGATGCCGGCGCGTTAGCGAACGCGGATGCGGTCGCGGCAGCAGACACCGAGGCGCGGATTGATCAGTATGTCACCGTGGCCGATATGGACGTCTTCTCGGCGTGGCGCGGCATTGTGCGTGCCTGGCAGATGGAGGATACCGCGATCGGTGACAGTTGGTCTGAGCTGGACGGCGATGCGGAGCGCGTGGCGGCACTGGTTGATGTGATTACTCGGCGCGATCGGTTGCAGGCGCAGACCTGGTATGTGCTGCTGGATTTCGCCTATTTCCTGCACGATCACCTGTCCGACGTCTGGGATGTGCTGGTCGCAAATCCTGATGATCCAGTGGGCGCAAATTTGCCCGGCAAACCGCTTGTCGATGCATTGCAGGCCGCGACATTTCAGCCCGGCGCGCTCACGCCTGTCAATCTCACCACCGCGCGCCAGCTATTGACGGGCGCAGGAGGAACAACCGGGACAACCAGCTTGGCGAAGGCCCTGAGCGATGTGTATGACGCCCGCAATTTTCTCGAAACGACGACAGCCGACTTCAGTCCCGGACAAAGCGACGACTGGCCGGCGAGTCGCTTCCTGTTGAGCGGTGAAAGCGTGCGCGGCGTTGTGAATGCGCTGGACGACCAGCCCGACGGCAGCCCCGGCCTGATTCGCAGCGCCTTGCGCGCGATTCCGCCCGACCCTGGGAAACGGATTCCCGAACGGCCCCTGGCCCGCCAGATTTCGGATAACATGGGCCAGGATGATTATGCCGGCGACCAATTCCACATCCGCTGTGTATTTCAGCGACCGAACTGCCCGCACGGGGTGAAGCCGACCGTGGTGAGCGAGCCAACCGAGCCATTTCGCATGGCGGCATACTTCGATCCCGATGCGCCTGTGCGCCCGGTGCGGATTCCCATGCCCATCGACACCTCGCCCGCGGGGTTGCGCAAGCATGCCCGCAATACCATGTTCGTGCTGTCGGATACGCTGGCGTGTCAGGTGGAAAAAGCCCGTTCGCTCTCGTTCGGCGATCTGGTGCTTTCGGTGTTGCCGTGGCCGTTCAAAAAGTCGTTGCCCAACATCTCACCGGCAGGCTGCGAGGGCGGCAGGATGGACATCGGCCTGCTGTGCACGCTGTCGCTGCCGATTATCACCATCTGCGCGCTGATTCTGCTCATTATTATTGTGATGTTGCTGGATGTGATTTTCAAGTGGGTCCCCTATCTTATTTTCTGTTTGCCGCTGCCCGGCCTAAAAGCCAAGGAGCAAGGCTGATGAATGTGGGAATGCTGTTTGGACGGAGCATCGCTTTCCCGCCCCGACTGGGAGCCGATGGACGCTGGGCCTGGTCTGAAGGGCCACAGAATATTCGCGAGTCTATCCAGATTATTCTGCTGACCGAAATGGGCGAGCGCGCCATGCTGCGCGCGTTCGGCGCCGGTCTAAAACGATTTCTGTTCGAGCCGAATACGGCAGCGACCCACCGCTTGATCCAGGAACGGGTAGAAAATGCGCTGATTTTGTGGGAGCCGCGCATCCGTCTGCGGGCGGTGACCGTCGAGCAAGCGCCCGGCGAAGCCGACCACGCGATCATCACCATCGACTACGACCTGGTTGCCACCCAGACCGCAGAACGGTTGGCCGTGGCGGTGAACTTGAGGAGTTAAAGGAGAACCGCCATGCCCCTGGTTGTCCCATCTATCGACCCACGCAACTATTCCGACATTTTGCGCGACGCGCTGGCCCGGATTCCTGTTCACAATCCGGCGTGGACCAATTTCAACGACAGCGATCCCGGCGTGACGCTGATCCAGCTCTTTGCATTCATGACGGAAAGTATTCTCTATCGCGCCAATCAGATTCCAGAGCGCAATCGTCTCAAGTTTCTTTCGCTGCTAGGGATTCCGTTGCGTCCCGCGACGCCTGCCCGCGGCTTTGTGACCCTCAGCAACGAGCGAGGCCCACTCGAGGCGCGCGCGTTGCCCGCCGGGATCGATCTGCGCGCAGGCCAGGTGCGCTATCGAACGACGCAGGGGCTTGCGGTGTTGCCCATCGAGGCCCAGGTTTTCTCCAAGCAGGAACTCCCCGAACCTGCCACCGATGCGGACCGGGCGCGCGCCGAACTCTATTCCCAACTCTATGCCGACTTGCTGGAAGACCGCGCGAGCGTGCCTGTCTTTTACAACGCCGTGCCCATGACACCTGCGGAGGTCGGCGGCGAACTCCCCGAGGTCGATCTGGGCGCAACAGTGGATGGGTGTGTGTGGATTGCACTTCTGGCGCGTCGGGCGGAAGAACGGGACGCGGTGCGTGAGAAACTGGCAGGCCAAACGCTGACCGTAGGCATCATGCCCCGTCTGGAGGATGAGGGCATTGCGGTGGAACAGGGGCAATTGAGCCGGGGCGAGTCGCGGCTGCCGGTGCACTGGGAGATCGCCAACCCGCCTGCGGATGGCTCCGCCAACTATACCGCGCTGACCGCACGCGCCGAAGGTTCCCCATTGACAGCGCCCGCGCTCGTCGAATTGACGCTGCCCACCGAATATCCCATCACAACGTGGAGCTGGAACACACTCGAGCCGGGGCTGGAGGGGACGGGCGAATATCCGCCTTCGCTGGCCGATACTAACATCGTCGACCGCGTCATTACCTGGATACGGCTGCGTACGGTGAAAGACCCTCGGGTGCGGGCGCGCCTGAGTTGGGTGGGCATCAACGCCACCATGGTGCAACAACAGGTGATCGTCGAAGGCGAACTGGTGGGCACCGGCACAGGAGAACCGAATCAATGCGTGAGCCTGGCGAATCAGTCCATTCTGTCGGGGACGTTGGTGTTGACCGTGGGCGATGAGACCTGGCACCGGGTCGACGATCTCCTGGCGGCTGATGCGGAGGTGCAGGTTGCCGATCCGCGCCGGCCTCTCTATCGCAGCGAAGCGAGCCTCGCGGGCAACGCACAGCCGCGTACCCAGGTATATACACTCGATCCGGAAGCGGGCGAGATCTGCTTTGGCGACGGTGCCCACGGTATGCGCCCGCGACTCGGACACCGCATCGTCGCCAGATATGCTTTTGGCGGCGGGCGGCAAGGAAACGTCGCGATTGGGGCCGTCAACCGCGCGCCCCAGTTGCCCGCCAGCTATAAGGTCAACAATCCGTTGCCCACGTGGGGTGGTGATGACGCGGAAGATGTGGCGACCGCCGAGCAGACGATTCCGCGCACGATGCAACACCGCGATCGACTGGTATCGGCACAGGATTTTAAGGACATCGTGCGGCGTACGCCCGGGGTCGACCTGGGCAGGGTCGAGGTGTTGCCGCTCTATGATCCCAACCACCCGGAGCTTGGCGATGTGCCGGGTGTGGTGACGGTGATGGTCATTCCGCACAGTGCGGCGTTGAACGCGCCGCGCCCCAACCAGTTTTTCCTGGAAGCCGTCTGCGACTATTTGCTGCCGCGGCGCCTGGTGACCACGGAGTTGCATGTGCGTGGTCCGGTCTATGTCGATGTCTGGTTTTCCATTGCGATTGAAATCCTCAACGGATATGCGGCAGGCCCGGTGAAGGAAGCGGTACGCCAGGCGGTGGTGCGCTTTCTTTCGCCGCTTGTCGGAGGTCACAGAGGCACAGGTTGGCCGTTGGACGTGCCCATATTGCCGCAGGAAATTGAGGCCAGGGTGGCGCGGGTCGATGGGGTGCGTCTGGTGCAGACTGTGCTGCTGGGCACCGCACAGGAAGATGAAATGCCCAGTGTGCCTATGACGGGTCTGCAATTGCCGCGTCTGGCCGGTCTGGCCGTCGCCGAAGATACGCCCATTGCGCTGGACCAACTGCGCCATGCACCGCCCGCCACCGACACGCTGGACGAAGGTCAACGGTGGCTGCCCATCCCGGTGCTGCCGAGGGGGTGCTAGGCGATGCTCGATGTCAACGGAACACGCCATTACCTGGTGCTGGGCCAGGGCGACTGGCTGCGTGCCGGCTCCGAGGGTGCGCCCAAATGGGAATACAGTGGACGGCGCAATGCAGTGCAACT
>JBBDIO010000215.1:8401-15485 GCA_040880365.1 Litorilinea sp. | reverse complement strand
CACTTCCGCACCCACCTCATAGCTTGCGGGGCCAATCGAAGGGCCAATCCCCACCCGCACATCTGCCGGTCGGGTTGCGTATACGCGTTGCATAGCCCGCAGTGTAGCCACCGCCGCGCCTGCCACCGTGCCCCGCCAGCCAGCATGACAGACCCCCAGCGCGTGGCGCGCCGTGTCGTATAACAAAATGGGTGTACAATCGGCAAAAACCAAAGCCAGGGGCACGCCCGGCGTCGCCGTGATCAAAGCGTCGGCGGCAACCGGCACAACCCCGGCGTGCTCCCCATCTACACACTGGACATCGGTGCCGTGGACTTGCTGGCAGCGCACCAGCTTGTCGGCGTCCACATCCAGCGCGGCAGCCAACCGCCGCCGATTTTCCGCCACACGGTCCGGTGTATCCCCGCGCGACACGCTGAAATTCAGGCTCTGCCACGGTGCAGGACTCACCCCGCCGTGGCGCGTTGCTACATGTCCCTGAACCGGCAACGCCGCCAGGCTCTCAAAGCCCAGCGTCACCACGCCATTGGCATGGACATGCCGAATCACGCATCAACCGCCGTTTCGGGCTTGGGTGAAAGCGGGATCATATCGGCGTGCTCGGCCTGCTTGAGCCGCGTCCAGGGTGCCCAGTCTTCGGCGCGCCACGGACCACCCTTGGCGGCAGGCACCGGGCGATCTTCATTGCGCCCATAGCGAAAGGCCCACGAAGTATCGCACGCCTGACAGCTGAGACAGCCTGCCGAATCGGGCGGACAGCTGAGGCCGGTTTCATCGCGCGCGGCCAGCCGCAGCTCATAGTGGAAATAGTTCTCGCTCACCCCGCTCTGCACCACATCCCACGGCAAGGGTTCACCGACTTCCCACTTTCCCGTGTAGTGTTCTTTTTCCAAACCATGATCGGCCATCGCCTGGAAAAAGGTGCGCACGTTGAGCCGTTCTACCGGCAGCGCGGCCAATATGGGTGCCAATGCGCGGTCGCCACGACTCAACACCGCCTGAATCTCGGCCCAGTCGGGCGAATCGGCCCGAATATCCACGCCATGCCGCGCCAGCCCGCGATGGATGAGCTTCTGCCGCCGCCGAAGCTCGGCTGCGGGCGTCATGCCCTCCCATTGGAAGGGCGTATGCGCTTTGGGCACAAAAGGCGTAGCATTGATGGCAATGCGCCGCTTGAAATGGGTGCGCGCCGTCAGCGTAAAATCAATCAATGCCTGAATGTCGTCATCCGTCTCGGTCGGATGGCCTACCATGAAATAGAGCTTCAACTGACTCATGTTGAACTCTTGTGCCAGGGCAATGGCCTCCATCATCTGCTCTTCGGTCTGCGTCTTGTTGATCACATTGCGCAGTCGCTGACTGCCCGCTTCGGGTGCGACGGTCAGATTCCGCGCACCCGTTTCGGCCAGGGCGCGAATCAACGGCACGCTGATGGGATCCATGCGCATAGAACTTGCGCTCACACTCGCGCCCATTGCCAGCAGTTCCGTCGCCAGCGCGTCGATCTGGGTATGGTCACTCACGGCTGCGCTCACCAGCCCCACGCGCCGGTGACCCGCGGCAATGGCCTTTTCTGCGGATGCCAGCAGCCGGTCCAGCGGTTGTTCGCGGGCCGGGCGATAGACATAGCCCGCCAGACAAAACCGACAGCCGCGCCCGCATCCGCGTGCAATCTCCATGAGATGCATGTTGGCGAACTCGGTGTCGGGCGTATAGAGCTTGCTGGTGGTGTCATAATCGGCCAGGTTGCGCACCCACAGCCGCTGCACCTGCCGAAAATCGGCATGGTTGCGGTTGGAAGGTCGCATAGAAGGCACATACCAGCCCGCCCGCGCATCCAATGCCTGCAACAGTGCGGCATGGTCGTCGCCGTGGTGCGCGCAGAGCGCGTTAAATTCTACCAGCTCCTCTTCCGCCTCACCGATCAGAATGGCGTCGAAAAAGGGTGCAATCGGCTCGGGATTCATAGTGACCCCCGGCCCCCCGGCGATCAGCAACGGATAGGGACGGCCATCCCACTGGGTTTGGGTCTGGCGCTCGGCGGCATAGAGCGGTAGCTCCGCGTGGCGCAGCATATCCACCACATGGAAATAATCCATTTCCCAAGAAATGGTAAACGCCCAGACCGCAAAGTCTACGGGCGCGCGCCCACTCTCCAACGAAGCCAGCGGTTCCCCGCGCGCAGCGGCACCCTTTTCCCAGAAAATGCGCTCGCAGACGATGCCGGGATCGGCGTTGAATTGGTGATAGATCAATTGCAGCGCAAGGCTGCTCATGCCCACATAATAGGTGTTGGGCATAGTCAGGGCGACCGCCATGCGGCCGCCCCAGTCTTTATATATAGTTCCGGTTTCTTCGGCCATAGGCCCGTGACGTTGCGCGCCCTGCCGCGCGCTCTCGCGCCGGGTCTGCGACGTCGCGCCGCCCTTGGCGCGCCGGTGTCCTGCTTTTTTCATAAACCTGTTTTCCGGCTATTCAATCTACCTGTATACACCCGTGCCTGGAAATAGCCCACTCAGTTGACCGATAATAGAGAGGGGCTAGGCAGCCGCAGCTTCTGCCGCCAGCGCGACCTCGGCCACATGCTCCCCGCGCGCCGTCACAGCATCGCTCAGCGCACCGTCAATCGCGGCCCGCACTTCCTGCGGATTCTGCTCCAGAGCAATCGACATCTCTTCGACCAACATAGATCGGGCCTGGGCAAACTGCTCGGTATCCGCCTTGTTCAGCCGCTTCAATTCCTGTCGCCACATCAATTCGCGTACAGCCTCGGCAATTTTGAGCGGTCGCCCCGAATGGATGAGTTTATCCACTGCTTCGCGGCGTTCCTTGAAATTGGTGGGCAAAAGCTTGGGCACATCGCGCAGCACGCGCAATACTTCCCGACATTTTGCCTCCGCCATCACCTGGCGCAAGCCCAATTCTTCGACTCGATCCGAAGGCACACGCACCGTCAGGCGCTTTTCGTCAAACCGGATCACGAAATACTCCTCGTATCCGTCTACCAATTCCTGCTCTTGAAATTCCACTATCGTCCCTGGTCCGTGGGTGGGGTGAACGATATTCTGGCCTACCGTAAATGACATAGCAATTCCTCCCTTTTCCAGCAAATCCACTTGCTCTACACGAAATCATACCACAGAATCACGGAACTGTCATCTTCCGATTGCACACATCATGCCGGCTGCACCCAAAGTTTCCTGCGTGCGTTCCACTTCACGCTCGGCACAGAAACTGCTACAATAGGTCCATCAATCCCAGCCTGCGTCAACCATCCAAAATCTCTGCCAATCCGGGGGTCACGCGCCACACCGCCATGTCAGATACTGCCAACGCCACCAGAATTCAAACTACCGCCCAGCCCGCCGCGCAGAACGTCGCCATCCTTGATGGGCCGTTGATCGATTGCGACATCCACAACGAGCTGCCCAACCTGGACACGTTACATCCCTACCTACCCGCACACTGGGTCGATTATGTGACGCACTCGGCCTTTGCCGCGCCCGATGTAAATGACTATCCCCGCGGTTCACCGTTGAGTGCGCGCGCCGATTTTATCCCCGTCGGCGAAGATGAAATCGGCACGCGCCCAGGTTCCTCCCTCCGCCACATCCAGGAGCAGGTGCTGGATCCCTGGCGCGTCGAAACCGGCATTCTCAATTGCACCTATTGGGTGCAGAGCGTGCACGATGAATATCTGGCCGCGGCCCTGGCGACTGCGCTCAATACCTGGCAGGTAGAACACTGGCTGGAAGGCGATCCCCGCCTGCGCGCGTCTATCGTGGTGCCGAGCCAGAACCCCATGGCCGCCGCTGCCGAGATTGACCGCTGGGGCGCGCATCCCGGTTTTGTGCAGGTTTTGCTGCCGGTGCGGGCACAGGCTCTCTATGGCAATCGCCGCTACGATCCCATTTTCGAAGCGGCGGCCCGCCACGAACTGGTGATTGGCATCCATGCCGGGGGCGCGTCGGGTCTGCCACCTTCGCCGGTTGGCTGGCCCGCAACCTACATTGAGGAAGTCGCAGGCATCGCCCAAATCTTTCAATCCCAGGTGATCAATCTCATCGCCGAAGGCGTCTTCGACCGTTTCCCCACGCTGCGCGTCACGCTGATCGAAAGCGGCTTTACCTGGTTGCCCTCGCTCATGTGGCGCATCGACAAAGAATGGAAAGGGCTGCGCAGCGATACCCCGTGGGTCAAGCGTCTGCCCTCGGCCTATATGCTGGATCATCTGCGCATCACCACACAGCCGCTGGATGCGCCTACGGATCCGCGTCAGTTTGCCCAGATCATTCAGCAACTGGATTCGGAAGAACTGCTGCTCTTTGCTACCGATTATCCTCACGCGCGCTTTGCTACGCCCGACGCCGCCTTTCCGGTCGACCTGCCCCACACACTCGCCCACAAGATCCGCTATGCGAATGCACAAGCCTGGTATCGTCTCTAGAAAGCCTTGCTCTGTCGCCCACGCGGGCGGCGTATTCAGGAGAAAATTATGTTGGAAACGCCATCCGTTGCCACTGTCCAACCACCTGCACACCCCGCGGAGCAGCCAATAGCTGCCGCCGCCAGCCGTCAGCGCACCGCCATCATCGACTGCGATATTCACAACGCGCTGCCCTCAGAAAAGACATTGCACAAATATCTGTCTGCGCGCTGGCGACGTCATCTGGAAACCGTGGGGATGCGTGGCCCCTATGGGTCCGCCTATCCGCGCCTCTATCCCAACGCCGCGCGCCACGACGCCTGGCCTCCCTCGGGTTTGCCGCCCGGCGCGGATCTGGATTTTCTGCGCGCGCAATTGCTAGACGGCTGGCAGATCGACTACGGCATACTCAACTGTCTCTTTGGCGTGGGCGGGCAGCTCAATCTGGAATTTGGCGCGGCATTGGCCCAGGCCATGAACGACTGGCAAGTGGCGGAATGGGTGGAGCCGGAACCGCGTTTGCGCGCATCGCTGCTGGTGCCCTATGAAGATGGCGAACT
This sequence comes from Litorilinea sp., assembly GCA_040880365.1. Lineage (GTDB taxonomy): Bacteria > Chloroflexota > Anaerolineae > Caldilineales > Caldilineaceae > JBBDIO01. Next base: position 10,499 of record JBBDIO010000215.1, on the reverse strand, counting down.
CGCCGCCGCCGAAATTGACCGCATGGGCAGCCACCCCGCATTTGCCCAGGTCCTGCTCATCGCCCGCACCGCCCAGCCATTGGGCGCGCGCAAATACTGGAAGCTGTACGAAGCGGCCGCACGCCACAACCTGCCCATTGGCATCCATTTTGGCGGCGGCGGCGGGGGACCTATCACCGGCAGCGGTTGGCCCTCGTTCTACATCGAAGACCACGGCGGTATGCCCCAGGCTTTCCAGGCGCAGATCATCAGCCTGGTCTATGCCGGGGTGTTCGACCATTTTCCCACGCTCAAATTTGTGCTCATCGAAGGCGGCTTTGCCTGGCTGCCACCCCTGATGTGGCGCATGGATGCGCTGTGGCAGACGTTGGGCGCGGAAGTCCCACACCTGACCCAGCCGCCTTCTTCCTACATCCGCAAGCACTTCTGGCTCACCACCCAACCCATCGAAGAGCCACCCCAGCGCGCCTACTTCGACCAACTGCTGGATCATCTGAACATGAACGACCGCCTCATGTTTGCTACCGATTACCCCCACTGGGATTTCGACGCGCCCGACCGCGCCATCCCTCCCCATCTGGATCACCGCCTGCGCCGGGCCATCATGGCGGACAACGCCGCCGTGCTCTATGGTCTGGACATTGGGGACCAGGAGATTGGATCGGCCCCGGAAAACGGGAGCGCCTAGATGGCAAAGCACATTGTGGGCACAGTCGCGGAGATTCCACCCGGCGCGCGCAAGATCGTCGAGATCGGCGGGCGCACGATTGGCATTTTCAATGTCAATGGCGAGTTTTTTGCGGTGCGCAACACCTGCCCTCACCAGGGTGGACCGCTCTGCGCAGGCGCGCAAACCGGCCTGCGCGAGGCACCTGTGCCGGGCGAATATACCTACACGCGCCTGGGCGAGATTTTACGCTGCCCGTGGCATGGCTGGGAGTTCGATATTCGCACGGGGCAATCGTGGTGGAATCCGGATCAGGTGCGGACGCGCGCCTATAAGGTGAGCGTAGAAGAAGGCCCGCAGGCCGATATGCCCTGCGGCGCATCGGGTCCGCAACCCGGCCCCTATACGGCAGAAACCTATCCGGTCGCGGTGGAGCAGCGTTTTGTAGTGGTAGAAGTTCCCTGAGTAGGGCGCGGTTCCGAGCAGATTTGTCTAGCCCTGCGCAGCGTGGAGTATCGCAGCCACGCGCGCACGCGCCTGCGTAACGGTGTCCACCGCCTCGTCTGTAGAGGCGGCCCACGCGGTGAGATGTCCCATCTTGCGCCCCGGGCGCGGCACGTGCTTGCCATAAAGATGCAATGCCACACCGGGCATTGCCAGCGCGGCAGGCCAATCGGGCATGCCTTCTTCCCACAGATCGCCCAGCAGATTCGCCATAGCGGCAGGCGCACGCAAACGCGTATCGCCCAGCGGCAGATTACAAACCGCGCGCACCTGCTGCTCAAACTGGGAAACGCCCGCGGCTTCGATGGTCAGATGCCCCGAATTGTGGGGGCGCGGCGCAATCTCATTGATCAAAAGCGCGTCGGACGCCGTCAGAAAAAACTCAATACAAAGCACGCCCACCACATCCAGTTGCGTGAACAACGTTTCGGCAATACGCCGGGCGTCCGCCGCTACGCTCGGTGCGACCTGGGCGGGCGCGAGCGAGATATCCAAAATGTGATTGACGTGGCGATTTTCGATGAGGGGATATGCGGCGAACTCTCCACGCGCATTGCGTGCGCCTACCAGCGAGACTTCGGCCGCGAACGCAATCCGCTTTTCCAGAATGGCAGGCGCACGCCCCAGCGCGTCCCACGCCGCTTCTAAATCCTCGGCCTGGTCTACTGCCACCTGACCCTTGCCGTCATAGCCGAACGCGGCAGTCTTGAGGATTGCGGGGAAATCCGCGCGGCGCGCGGCGTCCAGTTCCGACGCAGTAGTCAGCGCACAAAAAGGCGTGACCGGCAGCCCCAACTCCTTGCGCTTCAGTCGCCCGCCCACGTAGACGTCGTGGGTGCGCGAGGCGGCCGCAATCGGGGCATAGTATAGGCCGCTCCAGCGCTCCAGCCGCGTGCGCCAGGGTTCGTCCAGGTAGCGGCCGAAGGC
>JBBDIO010000215.1:0-8391 GCA_040880365.1 Litorilinea sp. | reverse complement strand
CAGGGTGCGTTTTTCGCGCAGACGGTTTTGCGCCACATGCAACAGCGCGCCGCGCGGATGCACCGGCACGCCCAACGCGTGGGCGCTTTCCGCGACCGTGGCGGGCACATTTTCAAACTCGAAAGTCACCACATCCAGGCGCGTGAGAAAATCGTGGACGGCGCGCGCGTCCAGATAATCGCCCACCACTTCGCGGTCGGCCACCTGCCCCGTAGGCGAATCCGCTTCGGGCGAAAAGGTATGCACGCGATAGCCCATCTGCCGGGCCGCCAGCGCAAACATGCGCCCCAATTGCCCACTGCCAAAGACGCCCAGCGTGGCACCCGGCAGGATCACGTCGGGGCGCGCATCCGCACTGCTGGAGGTCGTATCTCCGCTATTCACGCCCGCATCGGTCATTTGTCCTGCACCCATTCGTCGCCTTCCAGGCGCAGGGCGCGCACCTCTGCGGCCTGACGTGCGCGAAAGGACTCCAAAGCCGTGCGCAGCGCGGGCTGGCTGCGCGCCAGCATCGCCACGGCATATAGAGCCGCGTTCACGGCCCCGGCCCGGCCAATCGCCATTGTCGCCACAGGCACGCCCGCCGGCATCTGAACAATCGAAAGCAGGGAATCCATGCCATTGAGCGCCCGACTTTGAATGGGCACGCCAATCACCGGCAAGAGCGTATGCCCCGCGACCATACCCGGCAAATGGGCCGCGCCGCCCGCGCCGGCGATTATCACCTGCACGCCCCGCGCTTCAGCGGTTTCGGCATATTCAATCATCCACGCCGGTGTGCGATGCGCAGATACGATGCGGGTTTCGTGGGGAACTTCGAATTCCTGGAGTGTGGTGACGGCATGGCGCATGGTCTCCCAATCACTCTTGCTGCCCATGATCACACCAACGAGAGGCGTCATAGCGTTGTGTTTTCCTTCTCTAGCCATGTGGTTGTTTTGCCGTAGGATTGCCGGCGACCCGCCCTGAAACAGACTGCGATCAGCCTGCGCTGGTCAGCCAGTTTTGCAGATTGCGGGCAATGCGCGGTCCAGCCGGCCATTCACCCGGCGCAAAGGTCTGCCCTGTCAGCAACTCATAGGTATGGATGTACCGTTGCGCCGCAGTGAGTGCCACATCACGGGGCAGGGGAAAGGGTTCGCCTTCACCCCGATAGCCATGCTCGGCATAATAGAGCCGGATGAACTCCTTGTCGTAATTTTCCGGTTCTTGTCCGGCGGCATGGCGAGACGCATAGCTATCGGCAATCCAAAAGCGGCTGGAATCGGGCGTGTGCATCTCATCGATGAGCACGAGCTTGCCCGCGGCATCCACGCCAAACTCATATTTGGTATCTACCAGCAGCAGCCCCGCAGCCGCGGCAATCTCCTGTCCCCGTCGAAAAAGTGCAATCGCGGCGTGCGCCACATCTTCCCACAAGGCTTCTGCCATCAGTCCCCGCTCCACAATTTCGCGGGGCGTAATGCGCTCATCATGCGCGCCGTGCTGGCCTTTGGTGGTGGGAGTGATAATCGGCGCGGGCAGGACATCGTTCTTACTCATGCCATCGGCAAAGGGAATCCCGTAGATCATGCGCTCGCCCTGGCTATACCGATACCAGAGCGCAGTCTCGGTGACGCCGGTGATATAGCCGCGCACAATGATCTCCACCGGCAGCGGCGTACAGCGCCGGGCAACCGTTACATTGGGGTCGGGCGTTGCCAGCAGATGATTGGCCACAATATCGCGCGTCTGTTCAAACCAGAAGGCCGCCAGTTGGTTGAGCACCTGACCTTTGTAGGGCACCACGCCTAGAATGCGATCAAAGGCCGAAAGGCGGTCGGTAGTAACCAGCACCAGCCGGTCGGCATGGGTATAAATTTCGCGCACCTTACCCGACGCATGATGTTGCAAAAAGGGCAGATCAATCTGATCCAGGGGGGTATCCAGTGCGGTTTCCAAAACTGAAGATTCTAGCAAAACGGGCCTCAATTCAGATCAGTTCGGCATTTTGTGCGTGCAGATTCGGCTTACACCTGCGTAGCGTTGTCTCGTCGTCTAGGCGACGGCGACCATAGCCCCTACGACGGCTTCAAACAGCGCCAGCCCACTGTGAGCCGGGTTGATGGTCGCGGGCCAGGGATTTTGGATTTTGGTCACATGGTCTTCGGGATGTGGCATCAGCCCCAGCACGTTGCCCCGGGGATTGCAGATTCCGGCAATATCGGCAACGCTGCCATTGGGGTTGAGGGGATATTGCCCTTGCGCCGGTGAGCCCGCCCCATCCACATAGCGGAACGTGACCAAATTGCGCTGCTCCAGCTCGGCCAAAGCCTGGGCGTCGGCAACCTGAAAGTTGCCTTCCCCGTGCGCCACCGGACACGCAATCAGATGATCGATCTCGGCCAGATAGGTGGCTGGCGACTGCGTGTTCACCGCCAGATGCACCCAGCGACACTCGAAATGGCCGCGTTCATTCTCCGTCAGCGTCACGCGCCGTTGGGCCAGCGCGCCCGTGGCTCCCTTGCCATCCTCCCCCGCGCCGTGCAGTTCCGGTCCGGGCAACAAATCGGCCTTGACCAACGCCTGAAAGCCGTTGCAGATACCCAATACCAGCCGATCCTGATCGATGAATTTAGCCAGGGTATCCTGAAAGAAGACCTGCATATCCAGCGCAAGCCGCGCCCCCGCGCCCAATGCATCGCCAAAGGAAAAGCCCCCCGGCAAGAGCAACAACCCGTACTCTGCCAGCTGCGCGGGATTCTGGCGCAGGCGGTTGATGTGTACAATTTCGGGCGCGCCCCCTGCCAGTTCACAGGCGCGTGCAGCCTCCTGGTCGCGGTTCGTGCCCGAGGCATGCAGAATCAAAATTTTAGGCGACAAGTTAAGACTCCGTCTCCAGAATAGACGCATCCGATCCCGGATGCGCACAAGATGCACACAGTCAAGATGCACACAGTAGCGCGGATAGGCGCATTTTCAGTCGCCTGGCTACGGCCCGATCAGCCAACCGGCTCATCGCGACGCTGCCATGCGGCTGTCAACTGGCGCACAGGCAGATCGATCAAAGTGGCGTCTGCCTGTGCAATCGTCAACTGCGAGGTATCGGCGACCGTACCGATGCGGTACAGGGAAACACCCACAAAGTGCGCTTCAAACGCGTCCACATCTTCGGGGCGCACCTCCAGCACCAACCGGCCATTGCTTTCGGCAAACAACCAGGTCAACGGCTCCACACTCGAATCTTGCCGTCCGCCCAGCTGAATCGTCGCACCCAGACGCCCACCCAGGGCCATCTCGGCCAATGCCACGGCCAATCCGCCCTCGCTGGCATCATGGCACGATTGCACCAACCCCGCGCGCATGGCCTCGTGCACGGCGCGATAGCGCAACAGCGGCACAGACGGCATAGCCGGCGGTGTGCCGCCTTCGGCGTCCAGTACGGCGTAGAGTAGGGAACCGCCAAATTCTGCGCGGGTTTCGCCCAGCACATAGAGCGCATTGCCCGCGGCTTTCCATGCCGAAGTCACACAGCGGTGCATATCGGGCACCATCGCCAACGCTGAAATCAACAACGTGCCGGGAATCGGCTCACCGTTAAACTCATTGTAGAGACTATCCTTGCCCGAAATATAGGGCGCGCCATAGGCCAATGCGCCATCGTAGCAGCCCTGGCACGCACGCACCAGCCCGCCCAGCCGATCCGGCAGCGTTGGGTTACCCCAGCAGAAATTATCCAGAATTGCCACCTGATCGGGATCCGCGCCCACGGCCACCGCGTTGCGAAACGCTTCATCAATCGCGCTGATCGCCATGGCATAGGGATCGCGGCGTCCCAGCAACGGATTGATGCCCACGCTCAGGGCAAAGGCTTTGTCGTGCCGCCAGGTATTGAGCGGCTTGAGCACGGCCGCGTCGGTCGGCCCATCCATATGCGGGCCGGTGAACGGACGCACCAGCGTGCCGCCGCGCACTTCATGGTCATACCGCCGCACAATCGCCTCTTTGGATGCTACAGTCGGGTGGGCAAGCAGGCGCAACAGCAACGCGCCAAAGTGGCGTTGATCCGGCGCAGACTGCACTGCCGGGTCCCCATTGCCCAGGCTCTGCAATGAAATGGCGCGTGCCGCCACCTGTTGGTCTATGGGCGGCACCGCGGCGTCATCATCCGGCGTCTGCCAAACCGCGGTCATATGGCGACGGGGCAGGCCATCGTGGACAAAGGTCATGGGCAATTCGGCAACCACAGTGCCGTCGTAGTTCACGCGCAACATACCATCACCCGTAAACCGCCCCAGCACACTGACTTCCACATCCCAGAGCCGAGCCAGGGTTTGCAGCTCTGCCAGCTTGATCGCCGGCACGGCCAGCACCAACCGCTCCTGGGCTTCCGAAAGCCAGATTTCCCAGGGCACCAGGCCCGGATATTTGAGCGCGACCCGCGTCAGTTCCACATCTGCGCCCAGTTCACTGCCCATTTCGCCCACCGCCGAAGATAGTCCCCCCGCGCCGCAGTCGGTAATCGCGCTATAGAGTTCACGATCGCGCGCCGCTTCCACCAGCTCGATCAGACCCTTTTCGGTGATGGGATCGCCAATCTGCACCGCGCTGCCGGTTGTCTCTGCCGTGTCGTGGGTCAATTCTGCCGAAGAGAAAGTCGCGCCGTGCAGACCGTCGCGCCCGGTCCGCCCCCCCAGCACAATAATCAGGTCCTCGGGCTGGGGCGTGGTCGGGTGGCTGCCGTGAGGCAAAATCCCCACACAGCCGCAGAAGACCAGCGGATTGCCCAGATAACCGCTATCGTAGAGCACCGCGCCATTGACCGTGGGCAAGCCCAGCTTGTTGCCATAGTCGGCAATGCCATCCACCACGCCCGCGGCAATGCGAGCCGGATGCAAGACGCCCTCGGGCAATTGATCGTTGGGAAAATCCTGGGGACCAAAACAGAGCACATCGGTCGTGGCGATGGGCCGCGCCGAAACGCCCAATATATCGCGCACCACCCCGCCCATACCCGTATTGGCCCCGCCAAAGGGTTCCAACGCCGACGGGTGATTGTGCGTTTCTACTTTGAATGCCAGATCGTGAGTATCGTCGAACGCCACAATGCCCGCGTTGTCGGTGAAAACCGAGCGCAGCCACGGCGCGCCGATGGCTTCGGTAGCCGCGCGGATGTACTGGCTAAACAGACCGTCAACCGTCGTTTCTTCCACCGGCTGCCCCTGGGCATCCAACCGCGTATACTGAATTTCGGCCCGAAAGGTCTTGTGCACACAATGTTCGGACCAGGTTTGCGCCAATGTCTCCAACTCCACATCGGTGGGGTCGCGCCCAATCTGCGCATAAAACTCCTGGATGGCGGTCATCTCATTCACGTCCAGCGAAAGCAGACGCGCCTTGCTCAATTGCAGCAGCGCATCGCCATCCAGGCCCGCCAATGCGACACGCTCCACCAGATTGGCGGCGGCGGCTTCTTCACCAAATTGGGGTGTAATCTCGCCCAGCCGAAAATGCTGCACGGTCTGGTTGCTCAGCAACTGGGTCGCCAGGCGGCGCACCTGGGATTCGCGCAGTGCCCCATAGAGTTCATAGCGCGTTCCGCTTGCCACGCGCGTGGCAGGCAAGCCCAATTCCACCACGCCGCGCTCCAATTCACGGGCGGCCACATCGGTCACGCCAGGCCGCAGCGTGACTTCGACAACCGGGCCGGTATGACCGTTTGCGCCATTCGTCTCTACAGATAAACGATTGTCTGCGCCAGACGCGGAACGGGGATTCCTCCTGTCGTCGGCGTGTGCGTGTTCGGTGCGGGTCCAGTGTGCGGTTTCGGTGACCGGATCGGTCAGCAGCCGCGCACTGAGTATTTCCAACGCGGGATCGCCGATATCGCTCTCTAGAAAGTAAAGCCGGACAACGCGGCAATCCTCCAGGGCATCTATGCCCAATTGGGTCGCGCCGGTGAGTATGGCGCGTGGAGCGCGGGGGTTTCGTGGACGAATTTCGATTCGAAGCGTCATATTGGTGACCAGGCGCAATCTTGAAAAACGGGTGGCGCGCCGGAGAATCGTGCGCCCCTTCCCGTCTGATGGCGGGGTTTGGGTGCGGCTCCTGGCGCAGACCACAGGTGAATAAACGGTAAATTAGCTTATAGCCCCCAGCGATACACTGTGAGCATCCGCATTTTAGCACGAAGCGGGTGGTAGTTCTATAAATTGAGTAATCACAATGTTTTGACTACATTGCGAATTTCGTCATCTATTGTGCCTGCAACTGGCGCGTCCAGGCCGCCAAGGCTTCCATCAATTGCCCCAGCAGCTTGGCCGTATCGGCATTGGTCAGCTTCAAATCCTCGTCGAAGTGTTGGCGCGCCAACGGGACCATCACTTCGGGCTTGTTGAGCACCTTCACATCGTTGTGCAACAGGATATAGCGCAGATGCGACTGGGCGCGCACCGTGCCATAGCGCCCGCCCGCGCCCACAATCGCTGCGGGCTTGGCTGTGAGGGGTGACGGATCGTCGGGACCGTAGCCGCGCGACGCCCAATCGATAGCATTTTTTAGCACGCCCGTGACCGAATAGTTATATTCGGGGCAGGCGATCAACAGAGCATCGGCCTGGGCAAGCTGGGTGCGGAAATGCTGCACCGCGGCGGGCACGCCCAACGCTTCCACATCGCCGTTATAGAGCGGAATGCCCAGCAGGTCGAATTCGCTGACGGTCACATAGGCCGGTGCCTGCGCCGCTGCGGCGCGGATCAGGGCCTTGTTCACAGATTTAACGCGCAGACTGCCGGCAAAGGCCAAAACATGAATCGAATCGGTCACAAACAAATCTCCTGTATTCTGACAACCAGGCCGCCATGAACCTGATGCCAATCGCGTTACAACAATCAATAGACTCTGGTCTACAGAACGATGCCCATCCCGTCGGAACCCGTGTCGGCCGCCGCCTGCAGGGCACCGCTTGCCGGATCAATGGTAATCGCATTGACCAGGGCAAAACCGCCGTGGCTCTGGGGCAAAACCGATACCGGATGCCGTTTGCCCACGGCCTCGACAATGTGGCGCGGGATGCGTGGATGACAGCGAATGTCGTTAACCTGACAATCGAACCGGGGCGCATACACGGCTTCGGTTGCGCTCATGCCAAAGACCAGCAGGTTCAGAATCACCTGCACATTCGAGGTGATGATGCGCGTCGCGCCCGGCGACCCCAGCACGATCACCGGACGGTCACCTTTGTAGACAATCGTGGGCGCCATGCCGGTGGTGCGTCCCTTGCGCGGGGCAATCGAATTGCGATGGCCGGCAATCGGATGAAAGTTGATCATGCTGTTGTTATACATAAAGCCCATCCCCGGCGTAATCACACCCGACCCGGAGCCTAGCGAATGGGTCAGCGCGACGGCGTTGCCCCAGCTATCCACCACCGTCACATGCGTGGTGTTGGGCGTTTCGGTGGTGGTAAAGTCCACTTTGATTTCTTCGCCCGCCACAATCCGTTCGCGCCATTGCGCGGCCCGTTCTGTCGAAATCATCCAATCCACCGGCACTTCGGCGAACTCGGGATCGGCCATGTAGGGATTGCGGTCGGCAAAGGCCGCCTTCATCGCCATCGCCACCGTATAGATATAATCGGGCGAATTGTGTCCCATGGCCGCCAGATCGATGCCTTCGAGAATGTTCAGAATCGCGATCAATGTCGCGCCACCGTGGGGCGGGGCGGCGCTGGTCACTGTATAGTCACCAAACGCGCCCTGCACCAGCATATCCTCGCGCAAACCATAGGATTCCAGATCGCCGGCGGTGACAAATGCGCCGTTCTGATCCAGATCCGCAGTAATCTGCGCGGCCAACTCGCCGGTATAGAAATCCTCAGGCCCGTTCTTGCCCAACCGACGCAGCGTGTCTGCATAGTCCGGATTGCGAATCGTCTCGCCCATGTCATACGGGGTGCCATCGGCCTTGAGATAGATGCGCGAGGCTTCGGGATTGCTCTGGAGATAGCTCAACAGCGACGACGCCTCGGGATACTTCTCACGAGTCTTCAACCGATTCGCAGCCAGATATGTGAGCACATAGCCGTTTTCCGCCACCCGGATGGCAGGCTGCATCACCTGCTCCCAGCTATAGGTGCCATACCGTTCCAGCAACGCGGCCATGCCCTTGACCCAGCCCGGCGTACAAATGGAGGTATAGCCGGCGTCGTTGAGCTTTCCTTCCAAAAAGTAGCCCCAGCCGTCGGGGTTGGGGCGCAGCAGGTTTTTCTCCCACATCGCGGGCGACACTTTCTCACCCGCGAGTGCCGGCGCGTCTATGCCCACACCATAAGTCGTCTGCCCGGTGTTGAGATAGACATTGGCAAGCGCATAGCCGCCAAGCCCGCACATTTGCGGATCGACGATGGCCTGC
>JBBDIO010000214.1:0-15625 GCA_040880365.1 Litorilinea sp. | reverse complement strand
CAAACGCTGGCCGCCTTGCCGGGGCTGCAATTGGGCGCGATTCAGGCCATGTATGGCGCAGTGGGGCTGATTTTGATCTTTGCCCTGGCGCGCGGCGCATTTGCCTTTGCCCAGGCGTTTTTGTCTGAAAAACTGAGCCAGGATGTGGCGTTCGATATTCGCAATGCACTGTTTGCCAAGATCCAGCGGCTGTCGTTTAGCTATCACGACCGCAACCGGACCGGGCAGCTGATGATTCGCGCCACCGATGATGTGGAAAAGGTGCGCGTCTTTTTGGGACAGGGTCTGCTCATGGCGCTGCAAGCCGTGGTGTTGATGGTGGGCGCGCTGACTATGCTCTTTGTCACCAATTCCCGGCTCACATTCACCATTCTGCCCATTCTGCCGATTGCCTTGGTGCTGTTTATGATCTTCGGCATTGTGAGCCAGCCGCTCTTTACCAAAGTCCAGGCCAAGTTGTCGCACCTCAACACCATTTTGCAGGAAAGTCTGGCGGGGATTCGTGTGGTGAAGGCATTTGCCAGAGAGCAGAGCCAGGCTGCCAAGTTCGAGACGGCCGCGCAGGATCTCATGCAGCAGCAGATTACTGTGGCGCGGGTCTTCAGTTTCCTCTTTCCGGTGGTCTTTCTGGTGGCGAATCTGGGACAGGTAGCCGTGCTCTATTTTGGCGGCCAGCAGATTCTGGCGGGCACGCTGACCGTGGGCGAATGGCAGAAGTTTACCCTCTATCTGCTCTATGTCTTTTTTCCCATCGGCCAGTTGGGTTTCATCATTAGCCAGATGAGCCAGGCAGGGGCCAGCGCCGACCGCATTTTCGAGATTCTGGATGCGCGCAACGAGGTGTTCGACAAGCCCGATGCCATCGCCATGCCCGCCATTCGCGGCGAAGTGGAATTTCGTGCGGTGACATTCCGCTATTTTGAAAGCAGCGAGGCGGTGCTGGATGCCATCAGCTTTACGGCCCAGCCCGGTGAAACGATTGCACTGTTGGGTTCGACCGGCAGCGGCAAAACCACCATCATCAACCTGATTCCCCGGTTCTATGATGTGAGCGACGGTGCGATTTTCATCGACGAGCATGACATCCGCGATGTACGCATCGAATCGCTGCGGCGGCAGATTGGCATTGTGTTGCAAGAGACAAATCTCTTTACAGGCAGCATCCGCGAGAATATTGCGTTTGGCCGCCCCGATGCCCCTCTGGAAGACGTGATGGCGGCGGCGCAGGCCGCGGCCGCGCACGATTTTATCAGCGGCTTTCCCCAGGGCTATGACACGCCGGTGGGCGAGCGAGGCACTACATTGAGCGGGGGCCAGCGGCAGCGCATTGCCATTGCGCGGGCCTTGTTGATGGATCCCCAGGTGTTGATTCTGGATGATTCGACCAGCAGCGTGGATGTGACGACCGAGGTGCAGATTCAGCACGCGCTGGATCGGCTGATGGAAGGGCGCACCAGCTTTGTAATTGCCCAGCGCATTAGCACTGTGCTCAATGCCGACCAGATTCTGGTGTTGGATGATGGTAAGGTGGTGGCCCACGGCAGACACCACCAGTTGATGGAAACCAGCGAAATCTATGCCGATATATATCGCAGCCAGTTGGTAGAAGATGCCGACACGACTGAGCCGTCGAATATAGCTGCGACGAGTACATCTGCAACAGTGGCGCAGGGATCGACAGCCGTGGCGCTGGATAAGGAATAGCGGGTAGCCGGTTGTTTGGCAAACGGCCTGGCCGAATGGCGTGTCTGCGTGGCCGATGCGGGTGATACCGTGCCAGATGCTTCTGGGTCAGATTTACAGGGAGAAATTGGATTATGATGGGGGGACCCCGCGCCATATTGGCGCAAGAGACAATGACTCCGACCAGTGTGGGCGCAACGTTGCGCCGTCTGGCCGGTTTTTTCAGACCCTATTGGCTGACGATGGTCTTTGCGTTTACCTTTTTGATTGTAAATACCTGGGTGCAGGTGGTGACGCCCGGCCTGTTGGGCCAGGCGGTGGACTGTTATCTGACACCGGCAGTGGCGGGCGCAGGCAGTGCCGCCGATGCCGCCGACGCCGCCTGCTGGTTTGATACGACGATCCTGGCGGCGGGGGCGGAAACGCCGGCGGATGGTTTGGTGCGCGTTGTGCTGGTGCTGGCCGGTCTCTATGTGGTGGGTTCGGCCATGGCAGGGATGATGTTTTTCATGATGTCGTGGGCCGGGCAGCGGGTTTTGCGCAAGCTGCAAGTGGCGGTCTTCCATCGGCTGCACGCGCTTTCGCTGGGTTACTTCACCCGCCACGAAAGCGGCGATCTCATGAGCCGGATTACCAACGACATGAGCACGCTGCAACAGGCGATCAGCTTTGCGCTGGTGCAGGTGTTGGGCGGGGCGCTGTTGATTGTGTGGCTTGCCTATACCATGCTGGCGCTCAACTGGGCCTATGGGCTGTTGAGCCTGTCGATGGTGCCGATTATGGTGATCACCACGCTGTGGTTCAGCGCACAGGCGCGCAAAGCGTTTCGCAAGACCCGGCAAGAGATCGGCAACGTGAACGCCGAACTCGAAGAGGGGATTTCGGGCGTGCGCGAGGTGCAGGCGTTTAGCCGGGAAGATGCCAATATCGAAAATTTCCGCACCAGCAATGCGGCCAATCGCGATGCCAATGTGCGGGCAGTCGCCTATACGTCGGCTCTCGCGCCCACATTAGAGGGGCTGGGCTATGCCGCGCTGGCAATTGTGGCCGGGGTGGGCGGCATTTTTCTGCTCCAGGAGCGTGCATTGGGCGGCGCAGTGGTCACCCTGGGGCTGATTGTAGCGTTCCTGAATTTTTCCCAACGCTTTAACCAGCCGATTATGCAGATCAGTGTCTTGTGGGCCAATTTGCAGAGCGCGATTGCCGGGGCCGAACGCATCTTCGAGCTTCTGGATGAGACGCCCGATATTGTGGAGCGCGCCACCGCCACGCCGCTGGCCCAGATTGATGGGCGCGTGGTCTATGCCGACGTGTGGGCCGAATATTCGCCCGGTGAACCTGTCTTGCGCGGAATCGATCTGGTCGCCGAGCCGGGGCAGACCATTGCCGTGGTGGGGCCGACCGGCGCGGGCAAGACCACGCTGGTCAATCTGTTGCCCCGTTTCTGGGATGTGACGGCGGGCAGTGTGACAATCGACGGCGTGGATGTGCGCGATGTGACTTTCGATTCGCTGCGCAGCCAGATGGGGCTGGTTTTGCAGGATACGTTCCTGTTTAGCGATACGGTGATGGAGAATATCCGCTTTGGGCGTCCCGAAGCCAGCGATGAGGAAGTGCTGGCCGCGGCCAGGCTGGCGCGCGCCCATGCCTTTATCGAACGGCTGCCCGAAGGGTATGCTACTGTGCTGGGCGAGCGGGGCGGTGGTCTGAGTCAGGGGCAACGCCAATTGCTGGCAATCGCCCGCGCCGCGCTGATCAAGCCGCGCATTCTGATTCTGGATGAGGCGACCAGCAGCGTGGATACGCGTACGGAACGCCAGATTCAGGCGGCGCTGGAAGAATTGTTGGCTGGGCGCACCAGCTTTGTGATTGCCCACCGGCTGAGCACGATTCGCAACGCCGACCAGGTTTTGGTGGTGGTCGATGGCGAAATTGTGGAGCGCGGACGCCATGAGGAACTGTTGGCCCAGGGTGGCGCCTATTACAAGCTCTATATGAGCCAGTTTGCCCGCCAGGAGGAGATGGTGCAGAGCGTGAATGGCGCGGCACCCGTGGGCGACGCCGTCGCCGAATAAAAACCGGCATTGGGAATTGGATCATCGATAGGCAAGAACGCGAAAAGGCTTCGGAAAGACGCGAAGCAGCCGCTACCTGATGATCCAATTCCCCACTACTGCTTAGGCAGCGTATCCGTTGTTTTTGTGCATCTCTTGCCGGTCTGTTGCGCGGGCGGGCAGATCGGCTTGCGCGGTAACCGGCTTTAGGATCGAGAAGCGGTATTCGGCATGGACAGGTTCTGCCAGGTCTAAAATTTCGGCGGCAGAGGTGGTACTGGCCTGTTGCCATTGGGGATGCCCGATTGCGTCGCCATCGTTAAACCCCAGAATGAAGGGTTCGCCCAGGCGCGACATGGAAGCCAGGAAGGTCTGGACTTCTGGCAATTCCAGGTGGAACAGGGCCGGGGTCACATGATCCAGCCAGACTCGACTGGCTTTGTGGGTGGTCGCGCGGCCCAGCTTTGCCAGCAATTCCTCCAAGTCTTCCTTTTCCAGATACATTGATAGCCCCTCGATTATGAACAGGGTAGAGGCGTGCGCCCGATATCCGGCTGCGTCCAGACGATTGAGCCAGTCGGTGGTTTGAATATCCCCTTCTACCAGGGTGACATGCGCGGATGCAAGCTCCAGCTCGCAAAATGTGCTTTCCCTGGCCTTGATCATTGGAACCAGATCGATGCCATACCAATGCTGATCCGGGCCTGCAAATTGCAGAGGCCTGGTATCGAGACCCACCCCCAACACCACAACTTGTTGATAATGGCTTTCGTCGTTGTTCAGATACTCCTCCAAATGGGAAGTTCTGGCCTGGATCAACGCGGGCAATTGGGGCGTGGCGGTCGCCATGCGCGTGGCAATCGCGCGGCCCTGTTCCTGGGCGACACGCTGGGAAAGGGGATCGGCGCGTAATCCTGCCATCATCAGGGCCGATTGTTTCATATTTTGCCCCTGAAACAGATTCGGACGCTTGCCGGCGGGCCGCGGCATATCGGCATAGACGCCGAGTGTGAAATCGGCGGTGGCAACCAGATCCGCGCCGTGAAACATGCGGATCGTCGCCGAAATATCAGCCCGGCCTTTTTTCAACAACTGGGCGCGCAGCGCTTGCGCATCGGCAGGCGGGATGTTGACAATCGCCTGAATCGCGCCGGTGGCCGGGGCAAGATGATCTACTGTGCCCTGTTTGGTCCAGATTTGAATGGGCATGGCCCGGCACCGATCGTGAATTCCCGTGACATAGACGCCGGGCAAGGCCCCAAAGATGGCGACTGCCAGGGCACAATCGGCCAATAAGTAGAACGACGCGGTATGCTGGGTGCCATTTTGGTTGAGTGAGCTTTCCTCGAAGGGCAGTATGAGAATCGTCTCATCGGTGGCAATCGATTCCACCTGACAATTGACAAACTTCAGCATGGGTAATATTTCGTGAATTCTTTGTGTGAGCAAAGCCGGGCAGGAATTGCGCGCGTGAAGCGACATATCCTCCGGGTCGGGGACGGGCAATAGCATTTTGTAAAAGTCGCTTTGGCAGCGATTTTGGATACTCAAATGTGAAACTCCTCTGATTCAATTCATTTACGAGCATGTCGAAAGTCATCGACTGCCGCCCAATTGTACATGGAGAGGATGTGGTTCTCCGTAAGTCTGCGGCAAATTGCGGCAAATTCTCGTAATCTGTGGCACGCTGCCCGGCGCGATGCCCTGCGCGATGCAACAGACCCAGAGACACGCGGAATATTCGGCGCGTTTGATACCGGATACAAAAGCCGGTCGTGCGCCTGTTTGTGGCGGAGATAGCCAGGGCAATTAGCACGCATGGGGTGTTCTGCCGAGAGTTGGTAGATTCTATCATGGGGCGGCAGGGTGGGCAAGGCGCTGTCAGGGGCCTGTCAGAGGGGCTGGGTCAGGCGTGTGAGGCGGACTTGTCGCGTGGGTAGCTTTTTATTCTCGCGTGGCGTGGGGCAGGTAGACAGGATGCCGGGGTTCCGGGTTGCCTTCGAGGGTGACGATGAGCGGGGAGACGCTAAGGCCATCGTAGGCGGGGTCCTGGCTGGTCAGCGTGAAGTGTAACCGGCAGTTTCGATCATCCATAGCGCTGATTGCCATGATGACAAAGGTGATGCCCGTGGCAAAGTCGGCGGGCGCAATCGCGCCGTGGGCGGGGTCGGTCGTGCAGAGGCTCTCCTGCATGGCGGTGGCGGGCATTAGGTCGGTATTTACCTGCACGTTGACCGGCGCGTCGGGTTCGGTTCGCAACGCGAGGTTCACGGTATTGATGGTGGGTTGGGTGCGGATGACGCCAGGCCGCGGATCGTTCGGCATGTCGGGATTATCCGGGTCATCCGGGTCATCGGGAGTGTCGGGATCGGTGGGATCGTCGGGATCGTGGGGATCCACAGGATTATCCGGCTCGACAGGGTCGTCCGGATCACCCGGATCGGGAGCTGGCGGGATGGCCGCGGCTACGGTGACGGTGGTAGTCGCGGGCACACTGGTTGCGCCAAACAGATCCTGTACAGTCAGTTGAAAGCGCAGCATGGTGGTTTCTGGCGTGGCTTCCGGTGCAATAAAAGTCACCGTGACGGCAGTCGCCGTGTGCAATGTGACGGCAGGGCCTGCGGTTTGCAGCCACGCAAAGGAAAGCGGTAGATGTCCGTCGGCGTCGGTGGAACTGTGCCCATTGAGAGTGACCTGTGCGCCGCCCACCACAGTCTGATCCGCACCCGCGTGGGCAGTGGGCGCGAGATTGGCTACGGGCACGACTGCGGACGCGATCTGCTGGTTGGTCCCGTTGATGGCGGTGACGTGGGCGGTGTAGACGCCGGTCTGCGTGTAGATGTGGCTGGGGTGCGCGCCGCTGCCCGTATTGCCGTCGTCGAAGTCCCAGTGGTAGAGCGCATTGCTGCCGCTATCGAGGGTTGCGGTGAAGGCTGTGCTTGCGCCCAGAGTGGTGGGGCCACTGTGCTCGACGTGCAACCCCGTCAGTGCGATATCTTGCACGGTGATATTCACACTGTGAGGTGTGCCGCTTGCGCCGCCCGCATCGGTGACCACCAGCGTAAAGGTGAGCGTGGCGGGTGTGGGCGGCGCGCTGAAGGTGGTCATGCCGTTGCCGCTGGGATGTAAAATAACCGATGGGCCTGCGCTCTGGGTCCAGGCGTAGACCAGGGGCAGATGTCCATCGGGGTCGTGCGATGCAGTCCCATCCAGCACAACCGGCGCGTTGACCGCCACGGTCTGATCGGCGCCCGCGTGGGCGGTGGGCGCGAGATTGGTTACAAGCACGCCTGCGGTGGCGATCTGCTGGTTGGTTCCGTTGGTGGCGGTGACGCGCGCGGTGTAGACGCCGGTCTGCGTGTAGATGTGGCTGGGGTGCGCGCCGCTGCCTGTGTTGCCGTCGCCTGTGTTGCCGTCGCCAAAAGCCCAGCTGTAGGTCACGTTGCTGCCTGCGTCAATCGTTGCGCTGAAGGCGGTGGTTTGGCCCAGGGTAGTCGGGCTGGTTGCGATGGCGACAAGCCCCGAAATGGGCACATCGACCACAGTCACAGTTGTGGTCGCAGGCATACTGATCGCGCCAAAATTATCGGTGACGACAAGTGTGAAGCTGAGGTTGGCGGGTGTGGACGGCGCGGTGAACTGGGGCGCAGCGGTTTGCGCCGCCTGCAATGCGATGGGTGTGCCGCCCGTCTGCACCCAGCCGTAGCTGAGGGTCTGGTCGGGGTCGGCATCAAAGCTGCCGCTGCCGTCGAGCGTGACTGTGCGATTGCCGGTGGCATCAACTGTGATAGTCTGGGGCGCGCCGGCGTGGGCATGGGGCGGCAAATTGGCGAACGTGGCGGTGATGGCACGCGGCGCGTTTAGTGTCAGATTCTGGGGCGTGATACTGCCGTGCAGATCGCCACTCCAGCCGGTGAATACCCATCCCGCGTCGGATTCGGCAGCAACCTGGACGACCGTTTCCGGCGCGTAGAGCGGCGCGTCAGGCGTGAGTATAATGCTGCCCTGGCCCTTGCTGTAGGACTGGGCGCGATAGCCGGGGGCTTCATACGCGCCCAGATCGATGTTCGCGCCATAGAGACGCGGCCCACCGTCCAAATCGGTAGAGACGTTCTGCGCGGCACCACTGTCACCGGCTTCCACGCCCGGCGCGGTGATGAGCAGGCGCAGGTCACCCGTTTCCGCGTCCTGTGCGGTGGGCGCGTGCGCAGGGTTGGGCGCGGCGATGAACTGGGGATCTCCATCCGTCAGGTTGCCGCCGCCATTCAGCCCACACGCGCTTTGCCAGCTTCCGCCGGGTTTGCAGCCTTCGATCAGGCTGTGATGCAGGGCGGGCTGGTTGGATCCCCCGATATGCAGGGCCACGCTGCTGGGAGCGTGGTTGTGCCAGAGGATAGAATTGTGGATCAATGGCCCTGTGATGCCCCCGCTATAGAGCGCGCCCCCCGCCACGGCGGCCCGGTTGCCGCTGATGGTCGCATTGATAATCTGCGCGCCGCTATTGCTGATATATAGCGCGCCACCGGATGTAGTGGCGAAGTTGCCACTAAACAACACATTGACCAGACGCGGCGTGGAAAGTAGGTCGATGCTCATGAACGCGCCGCCCTTCGCGGCCTGGTTGGCGCGCAGGATGCTATTGGTCAAGGTGAGGCTGCCCGTGTTGTAGATGCCACCGCCCCCAGTGGTGGCCCGATTGCCCACAATGTAGAGGTTGGCCAGCGTGGGGTCGCCTTGCACATTGAGCAGGCCGCCGCCGCGGTCGTGTGGCGCGCCGGCTTCGTTTGCGGCTCCGCCGGTGATGGTGAAACCATCCAGCCGCGCGCTGGCATCGACGCCGCTGGACGTCACCACATGATAACTGTTTTCACCCAAAATATGATCGGGGTGGACGCTGAACCCCTGAAGCGTGATTGTGTCGTTCTGGTCAATGTCGCCGCTGAGCACTGTAACGTGGGCCTGCCAGTCGCGGGCGGCGCGGCTGCTTTCGGTGCCCACAAAGCCGCCGTAGATTGCGACCTCGTTTCGCAGCTGAAACGTTGCCCCGCGTTCTTCGCCAGTCGCGGCGGGGACATCCGTCACCGGACGATAGACGCCCGCCGCCACCCAGATTTCGTCGCCGGGCTGGGCCAGCGCGAGCGCGGCTTGCAGATCGGGCAGGGCGTGTTCCCACGCGCGTCCATCGCCGTCTCCGCCCTCCCGGTTGGCATCCACATAGATGACGTGGGTCGCGGCGCGCAGGTCTGTGGGCGACGGTAGGTAGCTGCCCAACCAAAGGCCGACGCCCAGCAGGAGCAGGCGCAGGGTGATAGCCGGTGAGAGGTGGCGGGATGCAAGCATGGTGTTGTGGATTTCGTTTAGTCCGGTTGGGGTGCGGATAGAACGCCGGGAGTTTTGCCGCCCATTGTTGGCCCCTATTGTGGGCAGTCCATGGTTGTCTGTGCCCGGCGTTTGCACAAACCGGGTAAAATCATTACAGTCTGCGCAGGTACCACATGCCAGAATGGACACCCAGCGCGGAAATTATGGCAATTCGCGCGTGGATAGGCCCAAACAACCAGTGATTTCTACACAGTATTAAAGCACACAGTATTACAGAAAGGGTAGTTATGCCGAAATTGACTGTTGAGGGATTCGGTGAATTTGAGGTAGAAACCGGCAAGCGTCTGGTCTTGGCGTTGATTGACGACGCGGGTGTGGATCAGCTCCACGCGTGTGGCGGCAATTGTCGTTGCACTACCTGTCGCGTGGAATTTGTGGCAGGGGAGCCGGACAAGATGACGGTTGCAGAGAAAGAAAAGCTGGCAGAGCGCGGGCTTTCGGGCGTGCGGCTGTCGTGTCAGATCCAGATGGAACAAGACATGCAGGTACGCGCCATCAGCCGCCTGGAAGGCAGTGGCCGTCCCGACCCCGGTTCGCGCCCCGAACCGGAGATTCACCCCGAACCGGAGTGGACAGAAAAGGCGTAGCGCCAATTACCCGGCGCACGCCATACTGGGCAACCTTCGTCCCCTGCGGCCCTATGCGGAGAGATCCAGCGTAGGGCCGTTTGGATTGGATCCCGAATTATCTGCGTCGGGTGCATCGTCGGCTTTGGTGTTGACCATCCACGCCGAAAACGCATCGAGAAAGCGGCGAAAGCCGGGCAAGTGTTCGGCGGGAAAGTTGTAGCGGGCGGGCGCATCGGCCAGAACCGTCTCGAAACAGCCTAACCACACCTGGCGCGCGGCCTCATCAATGCTGAACGGCATGTGGCGCGCGCGCATCATGGGCGGGCCATAGCGTTGCTGATAGAGCGGGGGGCCGCCTAGCAGCCCTACGAAAAAGGCCGCAGATTTTTCAGAGGCTTTTTGCATGTTGCGGGGAAACATGCCGCGAATGGATGATTTCTCCAACTCGGCATAGAAATCGGCCAGCATGGCGAAAATATTGGCTTCGCCCATGACGGCATAGATAGCGGGATTCGGCGGCGCAACCTGCGCGGGTCCACCGGGTGGCACATAGATTTTACGTTCGGTCTGCGACATAGAAATACACCTGCTGATCGGTTGACACGTCCCCGGACTGTTCTCAGACTGGCCTCAGAAGAGCCGGAGATGGTCGGGCACACAGTAATTGATGTACGGTACACAGTACCGTACACTTGGGTAATTATGGACGCTGGCTGCCGATTTTCCTAATCCCGCTAGGCGACTTTTTCGCCAAGTCTTTCCCCCTGATGTCCGTTGGCGGGCGCCGGCACGGCTTCGGCGTGGCCTGTGAACTGGGTGGCATAGAGATGTGCATAGATGCCCGCTTTGGCCATAAGTTCGGCGTGGGTGCCCACCTCGGCCACGCGTCCGCCATCCAGCACCAGAATTTTATCGGCGGCCATAATGGTCGACAGACGGTGCGCGATGACCACGCTGGTGCGCCCTTCGAAGAGCGGTTCCAGCGCTGCCTGGATCAGAGCCTCGTTCTGCGAATCCAGATGCGAAGTGGCTTCATCCAGGATGAGGATGCGCGGATCCTTGAGGATGACGCGGGCAATCGCCAACCGTTGTTTTTCGCCGCCGCTCAACCGATAGCCGCGCTCGCCCACAATTGTATCGAACCCCGCGGGCAAGGCCGTAATCATGTCGTAGATATTGGCGGCGCGACACGCAGCCTCGACCTGGGCCTGCGTGGCATCGGGCCGTGCATAGCGCAGATTGGCGCCGATGGTATCGTGGAACAGATAGGTCTCCTGGGTCACCATGCCGATCTGCCCGGCGATCGATAGCTGGGTCAGGTCGCGCAGATCGTGCCCATCCAGATAGATCGCGCCCGAAGTGGGATCATAGAGACGCGGCAGCAGATAGGTGATGGTGGTTTTGCCCGCGCCGCTGGGGCCAACCAACGCCACCAGTTCGCCCGGCTCGATCTCGAACGAGACATCCTGCAAGGCCCACTTGCGGGTGGGGATGTGCGCCGGTGTCGCCTCTGCCTCTGGGTCGCTGGCGGATGAATCACTGGCAGATAGATCACTGTCCGGTGATTCTGGTGCCGCCGCTTCGCGCGCTGGCCTAGCCGCATCCGGGTCGGGCTGGTCCTGGTATTGGAACGAGACATTTTCAAAGCGGATATGGCCCGCCGCGTGCTCCAGGGGCTTGGCGTCGGGACGATCCTGGATTTCTACGGGCTTGTCCAGATATTCGAAGACCCGCTCGAAGCTGACGATGGACTGCGCCACCTCTACCTGCACGTTGGTGAGTGAGGTGATGGGGCCATAGAGGCGAGTGAGATAGGCCGCGAACGCCACGATGGTGCCGATGGTAATCGAGCCGTCGAGTACCATGTGGCCGCCCAGCCAGTAGATGAGCGCCGCGCCGATTGCGCTGGAAATGCCCATGCCCATGGCATAGAGTTGCCCGACGCGTGCCCGCCGTATGCCAATATCGCGCACAGCCGCGTTGGATTTGTCGAATCGTTCCTGTTCGCGCAGTTGTGCGCCAAAAGTCTTGACCAGCAGTGCGCCGTTGATGGTCAGCGTCTCGTTGACGCTGTTGCTCATGTGGGCGCTGTGTTCCATGGCGGTGCGCCGAATGGCGCGCAGGATAGTCGCTACGCGCCGCGTGGGCAACAGGAAGAGCGGGAATACCACAACCGACAACAGCGCCAATCGCCATTCTATCGACGCCATGACGATGAGCGTGGAGACCAGCGTGACCACGTTGGTGATCACATTGGGCACTGCGCCGGTGATGGCGTTTTGCGCGCCCACTACATCATTGTTGAAGCGCGAAACGATTTCACCCGCTTTGGTATTGGTGAAAAAGCGGATCGACATCTGTTGCAGATGGCTATACATCTGGGCGCGCAGGTCATAGATGATGCCCTCGCCGGCACGCGCGCTGTGGTGGCGCTGGACCACACCAATCAGCCCCCGGATCACGGGGATGCCAAACATGCCCAGCGCCAATAGATTGAGCCGGCTGGGGTCGTTGTTCACCAACACGTTGTCGATGAGATCGCGGTAAAGCAGAGGCGGAATCAGCTCCAGGAGGGAGGTGAGAATAATCGTGATAATCACGATGGTAATGGCCCCCCAATAGGGGCGTGCATATGCGCTCACACGGCGCAAAACCTGGCGGTCGATGGCAGGCATTTCAATTGTATCGTCGTAACGGAGCGAGCGGCGCCAATTTTGACGGGCCATGCAGTGTCCTTTCTCTCATGGTAATCAACTGTCGAACTGTTATTTTAGCATGAAAAATTGGGTGAGTGTCCTGCACATGGGGTGGGGGCCTACCCGATAAAACGGTCAGGTTGCCCCGCGCCCGCGGCGAGCTAACAATGTTCGGATTGGGATTGCCTGACTGCGTGACTCGCCGCGCGTGGGCAAAAAAGATGGGCAAAAAAGAAAGGTGAGGGTGAAGCTGTAACCAAGTGCTTCACCCTCACCCGTGATTTGTGGTTCGTCAGTATGAAACTACTGCCTAGAAGCCCAGCAACGCCTGCAGGTTGAGACCTTTGACCCGGGCGCGTTCGGCATCGCTCCAGAAATCCAGATGGGCATCGACAATGTCGGGTGTGCCGCTGCCCCAGACCATGCGATTAGGACCAAAGGCCTGGGCCACCAGCCGCGTAAAGGGTTTCGCGCTGGTATAGAGCGGGGCATCTTTGGCAAAGTGGTTGAGACCCGACAGTTTCATATATACATTATCGTATTGGGCCAGTTCCAGCACCTGGGCAAAGTCCACCGCACTGGCTGTGTGGGGTTCGGCCAGATGGTCGATGAGCACAGGCGTGTTGGGATATTCGGCAATGCGTTTGGCGGCCTGGGCTGCGAAGTCGGGGCCAATGTGCAGCTCGACGATGAGATTGTGCTGCGCAGCCGCATCCCAGATGGCGCGCACCCCGGCATCGTCGAAGCTGGTGAGATATTGATCCTTGTTGTGCAGGGCATGAAAACGGGTCGAGACGATTTTGGGTTCCTGGGCCACCAGCGCGGCCAATTTGGCCGGGGCTTCGGGATCTTTGGGATAGAAGAGCGAAGTGCCGCGAAATTTTTCCGGTTCCCGGGCCAGATATTCCAGCACCAGACGGTGATCATCGCCATAGGGTTCAGGATGCACCAAAACGGCGCGGTCGATGCCATGCTGGGTCATGTGATCCAGATATTCGGCGAGGGGGTCGGCGGCACGCGCATCGGGCTTGGGCTTGTATACGGCTTGAGGGTGAAAGGGATAGCGTTCGGTATCCGCATGGAACATGTGGGCATTCCACTCGATGATCATGGTAACTCTTTCTGTTTGTGATTTATTTCGCGCATAGCGCGAGACGGCAGTTTGGGGACTTTCCGATTAAAATGAGACTACCGTATGCGTGGGGCTGTCGCCAAATCTGGTCCCCAGTCCGATTCGGTAATCGAGCCACGCGCAGCGAAAAATAGTTGGCTCCCCAAAAATAAATAGAAGAAAGAGGATTAGGAATGTCTCAGTATAATGGCGATCTTCAGACAAAACTGGAGGAAGCCGGACAGTATGACAATCCGTGGGATATGGCGCGTGCCCAATTGGACACGGTCGCCGAATATCTGCAACTGGACGCGGGGGTTCATGCCCGGCTGCGCCAGCCGTGGCGCGGTCTGGAAATGAGTCTGCCCGTCTGCATGGATGACGGGACGGTGCGGGTCTTTACCGGCTTTCGGGTGCAGCATTGCGTGGCACGCGGCCCGGCCAAGGGCGGTCTGCGCTATCACCCCGATGTGACCTATGACGAAGTGCGCGCACTTTCTATGTGGATGACCTGGAAGACCGCGGTCGTGGGCATTCCCTATGGCGGGGGCAAGGGCGGCATTATCTGCAACCCGCGCGAGCTTTCTGTGGGCGAGCAGGAACGGCTGACGCGCCGCTTCGCCACCGAAATGGCGCCTGTCATCGGCACCGAGATTGACATCCCTGCCCCGGATGTGAATACGACGCCCCAGATGATGGCCTGGTTTATGGATGCCTATTCGCAGACGGTCGGTCAGCGTACGCCCGCGATTGTGACCGGTAAACCGATTGTGGTGGGTGGTTCGGCCGGGCGCGTGGAAGCCACCGGCGAAGGCGTGATGTATGCAGTCAGTCAGGTTGCCGAAGATGCCGGCATCGACATTGAGGGCGCGCGGGTCGCTGTGCAGGGCTTTGGCAATGTGGGGCAATATGCCGCACGCGCGCTGGTGCGCGAACACAATGCCACTGTGATCGCTGTGAGCGATTCGCGCGGCGGCATCTACAATCGCGATGGGCTGGATGTAGAAGCGGTGTGTGATCTGAAGGAAAATGGCGGCAGCGTGTGCGATTATAAAGACGCCGAGAGCATTTCCAACGAGGGATTGCTGGAGCTGGAGTGTGATATTCTGGTGCCATCGGCGCTGGAAAATCAGATCACCGGCGAAAATGCGGGCAATATCAAAGCCAAAATTGTGGCCGAAGGCGCGAATGGGCCGACGACGCCCGCGGCCGACCGCATTCTTTTTGAGCGCGGTATCATTATGATCCCCGATATTCTGGCAAATGCCGGCGGTGTGACTGTCTCCTATTTCGAGTGGTTGCAGGGGCGCAGTCAGGAATATTGGACGCTGGAAGAAGTGACCCAGCGGCTGGCAAAGATTATGCGCCATGCGTCGCGCGAAGTCTGGGCAGTGCATAAGCGCGAAAAGGTGGACATGCGTACCGCCGCCTATATTCTGGCGGTGGCGCGGGTCGCCGATGCCCTCAAGGCAACGGGTGTAGCCTAGGTCACAGCGCCTGCTGTGACAAGTCGGTAACCGGCGGCTGTCACGCCAGGAGGCGTGACCTATATTTCTGGCCGTGGCGCGGGTCGCCGATGCCCTCAAGGCAACGGGTGTAGCCTAGGTCACAGCGCCTGCTGTGACAAGTCGGTAACCGGCGGCTGTCACGCCAGGAGGCGTGACCTATATTTCTGGCCGTGGCGCGGGTCGCCGATGCCCTCAAGGCAACGGGTGTAGCCTAGGCGGGCCGCCGACGGTATAATGGATTGAAGAGCGGCAGCAAAATCATCTGGCAGAAAAGTCATCTGGCAGCAAAGTCATACAGTAGAAATTATTCGCTGACGAATTGTTCATTGTTGAATCGTTCATTGTTGAACAAAAGTTTTGCCGCAACGACGCGGTAAATCCCCGGCCCAACCCGGCAAACGCTAAAACCGGCAAACATCACAACAGAAAGGCAAAGCACATGAGCGAACAACAGACCGCGCTGGTCACCGGCATGAGCGGTCTTATTGGGGGCGCGGCGCGTCGCCATCTGGCCGACCAAAACACCTAGCGCCCGCTCAATCGCAGCGCGGACGAGGGGGTAGAAACGCACCAGGCCAGCAATACGGAATTCGACGCCATTCGCCCGGCATACGACGGCGTG
>JBBDIO010000213.1:15381-15842 GCA_040880365.1 Litorilinea sp. | reverse complement strand
TGCCGAACATCAGCCCCCACCTTGCGCCAGCTTCTGGCGCACTTCCTCTTCCAACATGTCCCAGATCTGCCACTTCAGCTCATCCAATTCGGGGTGCGTGCGCCCGGTCAGGTCGCGCGGGCGCGCCAAAGGCACGGCAAACTCGGCGCGTATCTGCCCTGGCGATCCGCTCATCACCAATACCCGATCTGCCAGCAAGAGCGCCTCTTCAATATCATGCGTCACATAGAGCACCAGCGGGCGCGTTTGTTGCCAAAGCCGCAGCAATTCCTCTTGCACAATCAGCCGCATCTGTGCATCCAGCGCACGCAACGGTTCATCCATCAACAAAATATCCGGTTCCGCGACAAATGCCCGGGCAATCGCCGCCCGCTGGCGCATCCCGCCCGAAAGTTCATGGGGATAGTGATGGGCAAAATTGCCCATGCCCATGAGTTTCAACTGGGCATGAGCACGTTGTG
>JBBDIO010000213.1:14049-15371 GCA_040880365.1 Litorilinea sp. | reverse complement strand
CCACGCCATCCATTTCCAGACCAAACGCCACATTCTCCCAAATCGGCATCCAGGGGAAAAGCCCGTGATCCTGAAAAACCAGCCGCCGTTTGGGTGCACGCGTCCAGCCCAGAAAATTCAACGCACCCGGTGCCGGTTTCAACAGCCCGGCAATAAGGCGTAACAATGTAGATTTGCCACACCCGCTAGGCCCCACCAACGCGACAAACTCACCTTGTTGAATCTGTAGATTCACATCCTGCAAAGCATCCACCGCGCCACGCGGCGAGCGATAGACCTTCGAAAGATTGCGCAATTCCAGCTGCATAGTAGCGTTTCTATGTGGGACCTATGTGGGACCTATGTGGAACAGAATCAAGAGACCAGCACGCTATTATACATCAAACAGCGCACTCCCTGGGGCAGATTCAAGATTTGCGGAGTATCTGTGCGGCACGCGGCAAGGCCAGATACATCGCGAGAAAACCCCACTCCATCGCCGCATATTGCCGGGGCCAGAATTGCCGATACAGTTGAGCATAGTGGGCGGTCAGGCCCTCGATCCGGCGACGCGCATCTTGCTTCCCTGCGCCAAAATCTTCGGGCACAACCGGCGGGCAAATGTGAAATGTAATCTGACCATTGGGCTGCATCCACGCAAACGCGGGCAGCACACAGGCGCCGGTTGCCGCCGCCACTTCGCCCACGCCAAACCGAATCTCCAATTGGCGGTCGCCCACAGTGGTCAACACACCGCCCACGCCCGCCGGGCCATCGCCCGCAATGCGCACCACCCCGCGCCGGGCCAAAAGCCGGTGGGCCTGCATCAACTGTTCCGCACGCCGCGCCACGCGCTGGGGATGGTTGAGATCGGCCCGCTCGGTCGCGGTGAATCCCGGCGCGACCGAAATCGCCATCGACTCCCGCCCCTGCCATTCCGGCAACGCGCGCAACACGCGCATCAATGGCGTATGTGGTGACACCAGAATCACACCCCGCGCCGAGGCCAGTGCCGCGGCCAGATGCTCGCGCCCCTCTACGTGTACCCAGCGATCAAACGCGCGGCCCAGATGCGCCAGCGCCTGCGCACGCCATCCCTGCCACGTGTTTGCCATGAGATGCACCAGAGTGGCATCCCTGACAGATACAGAATCCTGGAGCAGTTCATGCCATTCACACAGCCGCGCCACCGAGCGTGGATAGCGCGCCTGCACCGCGGGCAAACGCAACAACATGCGCTGCAACCGCACCCCGGCTCCATAGGGCAACCCCGTCTGCCCCGCCACCGGCCCCATCTCGAACCCCCGCCGGTAGAGCCACGTACGCCAGGCCGCGGGCGCGCG
>JBBDIO010000213.1:7114-13949 GCA_040880365.1 Litorilinea sp. | reverse complement strand
CGGCTTGCGGTAAGCTGTGCTGTTGCAAAATGCGCACCATCGTCGCCACCGTGGGCTGGGCAAAGAAATCTTCAGGCATGGGCACCTGCCACTGACGTTCCGCTTCCAGCAACAAACCCATCATGAGAATGGAATCCCCGCCCAGATCGAAGAAATTATCATCCAGGCCCACGCGTTCCATCTCCAGCTCGCGTGCCCACAGTGTGCACAACGCTATGTCCTGGGCCGATTGTGGCGCACGATAGGGTGTGGATAGTTCCGGCCGGGGATTGGCTGGTTCGGGCAACGCTTTGCGGTCGGGTTTGGCGGTGGCCGTCTGGGGAATGTCCTCCAGCATCACAAAGCGCGCCGGAATCATATGCGCCTCGACGTGCTTTGCCATTTCCACCCGCAGATAGTCGGCGTGCTGCGCCTGTGGCACACGCGGGTCGGTCACCACATAGGCCACCAGCCGATTGTCACCTTGTCGGGTAGGAAATGCTTTGGCGACCACCTGCATCACCCCCGGTGCCTGGAGCAGGGCATTCTCCACCGCGGTCAACGCCACCCGAAACCCGCGTATTTTCACCAAATCATCTTTGCGCCCCAAATATCGCAAAAGGCCGTCTGCCCCCATGACGCCCAAATCCTTCGTCCGCCAAACCCGCAAACGTTGACCAGGTGCATCCGGGTCCTCAATCGTACTGTAGACAATCGGATATCCATCCCAAAAGCCGGGCAGACAACAGCCGATGACAATTTCACCGGGCGTGTCGGGGGCCAACACCTGCCCGGCCTCATCCACGATATATACCCGTCGTCCGGGATAGATATGGCCCGCGGGCACTGTGGGCGTATCCACCCGCACATCCCGATCAACTTGAAAATGCGCAATGCTGCCGGCATCGCTCATGCCATAACGACAGCCCAAAATACAAGCGGCGTGCAGCCGCGCCTGAAACAATTCCACCAACGAACGATGCACGGCCTGGCCTGTCACATGCGCCATGCGCAGATTGGGCAGACAGTCGCGGCCTTCCAGCGAATTCAGCAACGCCTGCAACGCCATCACCGGCAAAAACGCATGTGTAATCTGCCTTTCTACCAGCCATTGGGCCAGATGGTGTGGATCCGTCTGGGCAGAATCATACAGATGAATCGAACCGCCCGAAAGAAAAAAGTGAAAAAGCGACAGAATAGGCGCGCCGGAACTCATGCGCTGATAGTATGTATGCCGGTCGTGGGGGATAAAACAATGGGTGCGTACCATCTCCCACACCGAATAGTGCAGGCCGCGATGGGTTTGGTAGGTATATTTCGGTTTACCAGTCGAACCAGAGGTAAAAACGACGCGCGCCGTATCGCGGGCAGAGAGGGGCAATTCCAGGTTTTGCGCGGCATCCGCATCCCCACTGCCCAGGCTGCCCGCGCCCAAATCCGGTGGCTGGGCCGGGTCCGCCTCTCCCAGATCGGGCAAAAACAGGGGATCCAGACCCACTGGCAAAGCCGCCTGCCGTGCTGCAAAATACGCGCGCCGGGTCAACAGATACGTCGCGCCGGTATCGCGCAGAATCGTGGCAATTTGCCCTGGCAGTATCTCCAGATCCAACACCATGAGCGGATGGCCGGCCTTGAGAATTGCCCAGAACCCCACCAACGCATCACAGCTTTTTTCCAAAAGCAATACTGCCGGGATGGGCCGCCGGGGGATAGTCTGGTGGCGCACAGGCCCCGCGCCCCACTGCGCCACCAGACGCCGCGCCAACCGATTGGCCGCGGCGTTCAGCTCACCATATGTCAGGGACGTCTGCGCATCCTGCACCGCCAGGCGCGCGGGCTGGCGCGCCACCATCGCCTCAAACTCTGCCACAGCCGTGCGATCCAGTATGGAACGATCAAAGCTGCGCAGATCTGCGACCATCGGTCCAAAATGGGGATGCGTTAATTGTTTGGCAAACAATCCCAACGGTCGCGGCGCCAGAAAAGCATCCAGATCTGCCGCGGCTTGTTGGCGTTCCCACGCCTGCAACTCCCAATCCGGATCAGATTCTATACGCACGTCGCCTTCTGCAGTCACATACACACTCACATCTACTCGTTACATTCTTCTGTAAAATTTATCGCAGCCAATGGTTACGGGGTGTGGGCACAGCGCGCGATTCCCGCCGCGTACTATTCCAGATGTCCGCCTGCGTCGGCCTCATTCAAAACCGCCAGAATCGTATCGACCAGGGCGCGCGCCGATTGCGCGTCCAGCTCCACCGCCACCCGCGCGCCCGGGCCTTGCGTTTCGTTCACAAAATCGATATTCAGCGAATGTTCGTAGGGCGCGTTGAACGGATGATCATAAAACACATTGGCCTGGCGCACGGCAAACCAGCCATTGGCCCCCTTGCCGCTGCCCGCGACCGCCACCTTCTGTACAATCATGGTACACATGGCTACGTCTCCCAGAGATGTTTTTAGAGATGTTTTTGGAGGAATGCAAAAATCTTCTGCCAGCCGTCCACCGCCTGTTCCTGGCGATAGTTGGGACGGTCGTAATAGAAAAATCCATGCCCCGCATTGGGATACATGTGAAATTCATATTCCTTGTTGTGCGCCTTCAACGCGGCTTCCTGCTCTGCCACTTGATCCGGTGAGGGGCTGCGGTCATCTTCGCCAAAGATCCCCAAAATCGGACAGCCCAGGTCTGCCGTGTAGTCAAGCGGCGCAACCGGCTGCTTTTCCGACACATCATCCGGCCCCATCACCACGCGTCCCCCCCAGCAATCGACCACCGCATCGAAACCGGACAAACGACACGCAGCCAGATAGGCATGACGACCGCCCGAACAGGTGCCAAAGACCGCCGTCTTGCCATTATGATAGGGCAGCGCGCGCAGATAGCCCAACGCACCCGCCACATCTCCCATCACCTGGTCATCGGGCAGCCCCTTGTCGGCGCGCACCTGCGCCGACACATCTTCGGGCGTGCCATGACCTGCGCGGAAATAGAAATTGGGCGAAAGCGCCAGATAGCCATGATGGGCAAACTTGCGCGTGGCCTCCCGATACCACTCATCCCAGCCCGGTATGTGGTGAATCAAAATCACCGCGGGAAAAGGTCCCGCGCCTAGCGGACGCGCATAATACGCGTTGATCAGCGTCTCGCCATCGCCCGGAAAGAGAGTCGTCTCGGCCAACATTCCTTCATACATGTGGGTTTCATACATGGCGGTTCCCCTATTCGATTGCAGCGTACAGGATATTTGTCGCGAAGTGCGCCCGCATCATACAGACCCAACGCGGGTTCGTCAATTGTGGAGCAATTGTGCAGTGCGATTGACGTGCGCAAAGGCTAAAAAAACTGCCGACCTCTTCAACAGAAAAAGGTCGGCAGACAGCAACGAACAAAGCACGGGCAACAGATGCCCGATACGGTGGGCTATCCAATCGGGATCATCAAATCCGGGCTACCCAATCAGGCATACCGAATTCGGGCTAGGCATCCTCTTCAGGGGTGGCAGCCTTTTTATGGACCGCGCCCTGGTGCATGGTATGCACAACCTCATGCGTGGTCAAAGAAAGATCGCTGGGCGATTGTCCGCCGCCATAAAAAATATTGTTCTTATAGGTAAAGGCTTTGGCGTTCAACTGGCGATTCAGGTTTGCCGACTTGGCGCCGGTATGCACCCGCACGCTCTTCAAATCTACCCCCAGCTTTGGCTCCAGCATATTGCGCACCCCCCCCGGCAAAGAACCGCCGCCGGTCGCGCCTTTGATCTGCCGCTCCAGCCCCATGTCCACATCGCCGCCCTCGGGGCCTATCCCGCCCATTGCTTGCCGCTGCACGGTTTGGCGTTGGACATCCAGGCGCTTGCCCTGCACCACGGCGTCGGCAATCTGGTCGGCTTCTTCTTCATAGCGGGTATCGGCAGCGTCCACGCGCAACATCTGCACCTGGGGCACGGCGTGCGATACCGTCACCGGCGCAGTCGGCGCGGCCGCGGGCGGCAACATGCGCTGTACGGCCCGATTGCCCACCAACCGCTGCAATTGCAATACCTGATTGGGAGCCAGTGTTCGGGGGTCGGCCTGCAACTTGCGCATCACCCCGCCATCCAACCCTGGCCCCGCGGGGATATGGGCCGGCAAAGCATCCTGTGCCGCCGGCTGCAATGAGCGCCGGTTCTTTTCTTCCTGCGTGTGCGCTTGAGTTATGGACATAAGCTCTTCTTTCAATCGCCGCCAACGCCTGGCTTGAATAAATATAAACAAATAGAGCAATGCAACTTATCGGAATTAACTATTGGCTTTGGGTGCTATGTCTGGCTATCGGAAGCAGTGCGGATCACTGCCACCGTGGGCGCCTGTCGCAGCGTCTGCAACACCACACAATAGCGTTCGGTCAGACGCACAAGCGTATCTAACTGCTCTGCCGATGCATCCGTATCCAGCACAAAATGCAGGCGGATGGCCTGGAAACCCACCGCCACTTCCTTACTGACGCCCAGCGTGCCCCGAAAATCCAAATCGCCTTCGGCCTGCACCACGCCGTCGCGCAGCGCAATGCCCAGCGCCGTCGCCACCGCGTTCAGGGTCACCCCTGCGCACGCCACCAACGCTTCCAGCAACATATCTCCCGAACAGAGACTCAACCCGCTGCCGCCGGTCGCAGGATGCAATCCCGCTTCGACCAGTGCCTTGCCGGTCTGCACCGTGCATGTGATCCCCTCGCCCAAACGACCTTCGGCGGCGAGCGTGACCAAAGCCGCGGCGGGTTCATCCTGATAGCGCGCCTTCAACGGGGCCTGCATGACACGCAACTCATCCGCCTGCATAGATTTCTGCTTCCTGTCCGTGATGTTTGGCGTATCTGAAGTCTGGTGTGTCTATGACTATGTTGCCATCAAGACTATGTTGCCATCAAAATGGCAGTGATTGAGATGCGCCAACGATTGGCGAAAACAGACACGGGTTAGTATAGACAAAAACGCCTCAAAAAATCAAGTGCCAATTTTGGGCAAAAAAAGCCGTGTCTCCCCCAGGCGCCTACCCCAGTGGTTCGACCGTTGCCAGCACAAACTTCAGATAGCGCGCCTCGGCAAAGCCTGCCAGCACCGGATGGTCGGGCGCGTGTCCTGCTTCGTGAAGGATCAGCGCCCTGCGTTTGGCTTCTGCTGCGGCTTCCGCCAGCATCAGACGAAATGCCTCCGGCCCTACCTGGCTGGTACAACTGCTGCTCGCCAGAATGCCGCCCGGCTCCAGACATTTCATTGCCAACGCGTTCAGGCGCGTATAGGCATGGAGCGCCTTATCCAACTGGGCCCGCGCACGGGCAAAGCTGGGTGGATCCACCACAATCAGGTCAAACCGCCGCCCCTCGCCATGATATTTTTCCAGCAGTTCAAAGCAATCGGCGGTGACAAATTCGTGGGCGGCGGGATCCAACCCGTTGTGCGTAAAATTGCGCGCGGCCGCCGCCATTGCCGGCGCGGCACTGTCTACCGATGTGACATGCGTCGCGCCGCCCAACGCCGCAAAAACGCTGAAGCCGCCCGTATAGGCGAACAGATTCAAAACCCGACGCCCGCGACTCCACTGCCCAATCATGCGTCGATTTTCGCGCTGGTCCAGAAAAAAGCCCGTCTTCTGCCCCTGGATCAAATCCGCCTCGAAGCGCACGCCATATTCCAGCAGCATGAGCGGGGTCGGCGGCATATCGCCTACATGCAAAACCGGCGCGTCCGCGCCCCGCTCCACCACACCCGCCAGCACAATGCCCGCACGCGCCGCCACATCCACCAGCGCGTCTACTACCCAGGGCAACAGCAACGCGACGCTGGGGCTATAGATGCGCACCACCGCCCAATAGACGACCTCCGCAGGCTGCACTTGCCCTATCTGCCCATCCACATGCCCATCTACATGTCCATACAGATCGACCACCACGCCCGGCAAGCCATCGCTTTCGCCATAGAGCCAGCGATAGGCCGAAATTGTCTGCGCAGGATCTTGCGAGAAATCACCGGAGAGATCACCAGACGGATTGCCCAATGACCCGCGCAGGGGCGCACGCCGCTGCCAGGCCTGTTCCACACACGCCGCTACCCAGGCCCGGTTGGGCGGTCGCCGGCTGGCAAACAGACGCACGGCAATCGGCCCTTCGGCATCCCACAGCCCATAGGCTTGCAGATTGCCACATTGCACATGCACCCAGGTGCCGCTTGCCAGCCCCTTGGGCGCACGGTCTACCGCCTCCCGATAAATCCACGGATGTCCCTGGGCCAGCGCCGGTTTGATGCGCGCCGCGGCCTGCACAAAGGGAATCGTGCTGCCGCGTTTGCCAGCAGCACGATTCCCGCCTTCACGATTGTCACCGTCCTGATTATCTGTGTGTCGATTGCGTGGAGCGCGCTGTGTCATGCCCGGTTCTTTCCTACTCAACGTCGAACCACGCGGCGAGCCAGGCCCGCATCTGGTCGATTTCGGCCTGTTGCGTCGCAATCACCGCATCCGCCATGGCGCGCAGTTCTTCATGCTCGCCCATTGTCTGGGCCGCGCGCGCCATCTCAATCGCGCCTTCGTGGTGGTCGATCATGGCCTCTAGAAAACGCTGGTCAAAGGGCGTAGCCGGGTCGTCGGCGATCTCCATCGCACCCATATCCATATCCATCCCGCTTGAAGCAGACAGATCGGGATACCACGCGGCGCGCCAGCCATTCATCATGTCGATTTCTTCACCCTGGGCGGCGATAATCGCTTCGGCCAGAGCCAACAGTTCCGGGCGTTCGCTTTCGACCAACACCAGCTCCGCCATTGCCACCGCGCCCACATGATGTTCAATCATGCCATCGATAAACTGCGCGTCGAA
>JBBDIO010000213.1:0-7014 GCA_040880365.1 Litorilinea sp. | reverse complement strand
CGGCATGACTATCGTCCATCGCCGGCGTCACTGCGCTACAGCCCACCGCCAACGCCAGCACCAACAGCAGCGTCACCACACGCCACAAACTACGCACAGAACTCACACGCACAGTACCCATATGACCCATATCCTCGTATACTTTCTCGCTGAATCAAAAATTTTGATACAAAAACCGCACGGGGCCGCGCCGACAGCATCGCCGGCCCAGCCCCAGATTGCCTTGCTTAAGCGTGCCTATAGCTTCACCCGGCGCAGGCGCAGGGCATTGGTCACCACACTCACACTAGAAAAAGCCATCGCGGCCGCGGCCAGAATCGGATGCAACTCGCGCAGAAAATCGGGCGCCCATGCAAAGGGAGCCAACACGCCCGCAGCAATCGGAATCAGCGCCGTGTTATAGCCAAAGGCCCATATCAGATTCTCGCGAATATTGCGCATGGTCGCCCGCGACAGCTTGAGCGCCTGGGGCACGCTGCGCAGATCGCCGCGCATGAGCGTCACATCGGCGGCTTCCATCGCCACATCGGTGCCCGTGCCGATCGCAATCCCCACATTGGCCTGTGCCAACGCGGGCGCATCGTTAATGCCGTCGCCCACCATGGCAACCTGCAAGCCTTCATCCTGCAACTGTTTCACATAGGCAGCCTTGTCGCCCGGCAACACCTCGGCAAAGACCCGATCGATGCCCACCTCCGCGCCAATCGCCTGGGCAGTGGCTTCGTTGTCGCCGGTCATCATAATCACGGTCAACCCCATCTTCTGGAGTTCCACCACCGCCGCGCGCGAGCCTTCCTTGATTGTATCCGCCACGCCGATCAGCGCGCTGGCTTGCCCGTCTACAGCCAACCACATGGCCGTCTTGGCCTGATTCTGCAAATCCTGGGCCTTGGGACCCAACCCGTTGAGCGCCACCGATTCGCGTTCCATCAGCCGCAGATTGCCCAGCAGAATGTTATGCCCTTCCACCTGGGCGCGGATGCCGTGGCCTGCCACACCCTCAAAGGCCGTAGGCTCCACCAGCGCCAGACCCGCCTCGCGCGCCGAACGCACAATCGATTCGCCCAACGGATGTTCCGACCCGCGTTCTGCCGAAGCGGCTAACCGCAACAATTCGTCTTGCGCCAACAGGCTATCGCTGCTCGCCACAATATCGGTCACAGCCGGCTGCCCCTGGGTAATCGTGCCGGTCTTGTCCAGCACAATCGCCTGCACCCGCTGCGCGCTTTCCAACGCCGCGCTGTTGCGGAACAAAATCCCGTTTTCCGCGCCCTTGCCAATGCCCACCATAATCGAAGTGGGCGTCGCCAACCCCATAGCACACGGACAGGCAATCACCAGCACCGCCACCAGCCGAATCAGCGCCGGCACAAACCCGGCCCCTGCCAGCATCCACACACCAAACGCCAGCAGCGCCAGCGCAATCACCGCCGGCACAAAATAGGCCGAAACCAAATCCACCGTGCGCTGAATCGGCGCGCGGCTGCCCTGGGCCTGTTCCACCAACCGGATAATCTGTGCCAGCGCGGTCTCGCGCCCGACTTTGGTTGCTTCAAATTTAAGCAGACCCTGCTTGTTCATGGTCGCGCCGATGACCGCCGCGCCCGGCTCTTTGCCCACAGGCAGACTCTCGCCGGTGAGCATACTCTCATCCACCGCCGACCGGCCTTCCACCACCGTGCCATCCACAGGGATCTTTTCGCCGGGGCGCACCAGCACCACATCGCCCACCACCACCTGGCTAATGGGAATATCCACCTCATCCCCATTGCGGATCACGCGGGCAGTCTTGGGCGCCAGCCCCATGAGCTTTTTAATGGCCTCGCTGGTGCGGCCTTTGGCGCGGGCTTCCAACAGCTTGCCCAGCACAATCAGCGTAATAATCACCGCGGCCGTCTCGAAATAGACATGATGCCCCAGCGTATGCACATTCAGCGTGAGTGCAATCAGCACCGCCACACTGTAGACATAGGCCACCGTAGTGCCCATCGCGACCAGCACATCCATATTGGCCATGCGGTTGCGCAACGCCTTATACGCGCCGGTGTAATAATCCCACCCCACATAAAACTGGACGGGCGTCGCCAGCCCCCAAAAGAGCCAGTTGACCCAGTTTGCCGAGGCCCATTCGCCCAGCAGGCCCAGATCGCGGCCCATGCTCAACACAAAAAGCGGCAGCGTAAACGCCAGGCCCACAATCAGGCGTGTCCATTGATGCTTCAGCTCGGCGGCCCGCGCCAGGGCTTCGGCGTCTTCGGCGTTCTCATCCTCGCCGCTTTCCACCACATCATAGCCCGCCTTGCGCACAGCCGCGGCCAAATCGTCGCGCGTCACCGCGCCGGGGATATACGTCACCGTCGCGCGCTCCGAAGCATAGTTCACCTCGGCTTCCAACACACCTTCGACCTTGTTCAAACGGCGCTGAATGGTATTGGCGCAATTGGCGCACGTCATGCCCAGCAAAGCCAGCTCGGTCGTCGCCACGGGGATATCATAGCCCGCCTTTTTCACGCGCGCGATCACGGCCTTTGCCACCTCACCAGGGGGTACCGTCGCCGGGTCCAACGTAATTGTGACACGCTCGTTGGCAAAATTCACCGACGCATCCGCCACGCCCTCGACGCGCTTGGCATTGCGTTCCACCGAAGCCACACAGTTGGCGCACGTCATGCCAACCACGGGCAAAGTAATCTGTAATTTTTCAGCCATACCGTTTGTGGACATCCTGTCCTCCTCGATCAAAACCGTCGTATACCGCGCGCCCGACCGCGCCAAAGTGTCTATGCCAGCAGCAAGGACAGGTGCAGGAAGAGAAATTTCCCATCCCCTGCACCTTGCCCTGCCGCGTTCGGCGTTATGCCTAGTTCTGCGGCGGGTAGTTAATCTCCTGCAACAGCGCTTCAATCTTTTCCCAGCTCGCCGGGTCGGACCAGTTCACAGTCACCTGCTTGGATTCGACTTCGGCCTTCACACTCTGCACACCGGCCAATTCCTGCAATTCAGTCTCCACCGTGTTGGTGCAATGTCCACAGCTAATGTTGGGTACGACAAAGGTCTTGCTTTCCATGTGAAATCTCCTTTTGAAACGTTCATTGAAACTTTGATTGAATACAACGAAACTTGAAAAACGGTCGATCATGCAGTCAAACACTGGGACAACTGGGTGCGTTCATCCTGGATGAAAAAACCAGCCTACAGCTTGTTCGCCATTTCAAACACACTGGTCACTTCCTGCAATACGGCCTCCCGTTCCTTGGGATCATCGCCCTGGATGGCGGCAGTCACGCAGGTGTGGAGATGGTTATCCAATATCAGGGTACTCACTTTGTTGAGCGCAGCCTGCACGGCTTGCAGTTGCTTAATCACATCAATGCAATAGGTGTCTTCTTCCACCATGCGTTCAATGCCTTTGATGTGCCCCGCGGCACTGGCGAGTCGCCGGGCGACGGCTTTCTTGGTTGGTTCGTCCATCTGGCTGCGCTCCTCCTGTATTCTCTCTGCATACTGCCTGCGCGGCATGTGTGCTGCCTTCCTATCCCTACCCCCTGGGGGGGGGGTCAATGGTGGTAGTCTACTATTACCGCGCCCGTTTGTCAAGCGAAAACTTCCAGTTATCCGTTTGTTTCTTATATGAATCCTGGGGAAACTCAATCGGTGCTGACTATGCTACTATGTGGTTATTATCCTATCAGGAATTTGCCCAAACCTCTGTCAGCCACTTGTCAAACAAATGCCATTCTACCCCGGCAGGTTTGACGGTATACTGCATATGGATATATATCCAGCGCGCACACACCCAAACCGACTGTGCCACGTATTTTGGCTTGCGCCCCAGCAATCCACATCGAAAGGATTTTCCATGGAAACCGCCAATCCTCCCGCACCCACACAAGCATCTGCACCAGAAAAACCGCCCGCGGGAACAATCAGCCCCACCGCCCGCACAGAACGCATCCAGGTATTGGACATTCTGCGCGGTTTTGCGCTGCTGGGCATCCTGCTGGTCAATATGGCAATATTTATCAACCCCGTCTACTATGTACTGGTCGCACGCCCTCCTGTGGGCGGCGTAGATGCTGCCGTAGAATGGGGTATCCGCTTTTTTGCCGAGGGCAAATTCTATTCCCTCTTTTCATTTCTCTTTGGCCTGGGCTTCACCATCATCATGACCCGCGCCCAGGCGCGCGGTGTGCGGTTTGTGCCCCTGC
Source organism: Litorilinea sp. (assembly GCA_040880365.1). GTDB lineage: Bacteria > Chloroflexota > Anaerolineae > Caldilineales > Caldilineaceae > JBBDIO01. The sequence goes on along the minus strand of JBBDIO010000213.1, from coordinate 2,806 downwards.
AAATGCGTCGACTGCTGGTTTTACTGGTGCTGGGCCTCATCCACGCCGTATTGATTTGGGTCGGCGATATTCTCACCTACTACGCGCTGTTGGGGATGCTGCTGCTGCTCTTCCGCAATACCAGCCCCAAATGGCTGCGGCGCTGGGCAGTGATTATGCTCCTCCTGCCCCTGCTCTTCACAGTCCTGGGCACTGCCAGCCTGGAACTGGCGCGCATGTCGCCCGACGGTACCGAAATCATGGCATCTATCGCAGAGGAACAGGCAACATATTATGCCGATGCCACGGCACAGGCTGAAACAGTCTACGCCCAGGGCAATTTCCTGGAGATCACCCGCCAACGCTGGGCCGACGCCATCTTCATGTGGACAGTCTCGCTCTTTATTGCGCCCAGCGTATTTGCCATGTTTCTGCTGGGGGCCTGGTTTGGTAAGCGCGAAATTTTCCGCGACCTGCCCGCGCACCGTCCTCTGTTCCGGCGGCTGCTAATCTGGGGCGGCATCGTCGGCGTCATCGGCAATGCCCTCTATGCCATGCTCATCATGCACGGCAACCGCAATCTGCCCGATCTGAACATGCTGATTGCCACGGTGGGGCAGACCTTCGGCGCGCCCGCGCTCATGCTCTTCTATCTCGCCGCCATCACCCTGCTCAGCCAGCACGCCGTCTGGGGGCCGCGCCTGGCCATACTCGCGCCCGTAGGCCGCATGGCGCTCACCAACTATTTGCTCCAATCCATCATCTGTACTTTAATTTTCTATGGCTATGGGCTGGGATTGTTCGGCCAGGTAAGCCCCACCGCCGGCCTGATCCTCACCCTGGTCATCTATCTGGCCCAGATTCCCTGGAGCCATTGGTGGCTGCGTCGCTATCGCTTTGGGCCGGTAGAGTGGCTCTGGCGCACCCTCACCTATGGCAAACCGCAACCCATGCGAGTAAACCCATGACCCACTCATCTATAGACTCATCCGCAGAATCAACCGGGCAATCTGCCAGCCCAGCGTCCGACAACCGCGCTGCAAATCGTGATAAGGTGCAGGCACAATATACGATCCACGGCGAAAAATATGCCACCAGCCAGCCCCACGCCGAAGGCTACAGCCTGGCGCGCGCCGTGGAATTGGTCCAGCCCCAGGCCCACTGGCGCGCCCTGGATATCGCCACCGGCGCCGGCCATTTTGCCCTGGCATTTGCGCCCCACATCGGGCACATCACCGCCACCGACCTCACCCCCAAGATGCTCAAAGTCGCCGCCGATCTGGCCCACACGCGCGCCGTCACCAACATCAGCTTTCAGGAGGCCGACGCCCAGAATCTGCCCTTTGCCCCGGCTTCCTTTGATCTGGTGCTGTGTCGAATTGCGCCGCACCACTTTCCCGATGTGGCGCGCTTTGTGCAGGAATGTGCGCGCGTCCTGCGTCCAGGAGGTATCTTTGTGCTGGTGGACAATGTGGTACCCGAAGGTGAGGCAGGCGCGTTCATCAACGATTTTGAACGGCGGCGCGATCCCAGCCATGCCCGCGCCCTGAGCCAGGCCGAATGGCGCGCCCAACTCGAGGCCGCGGGCTTTGCTGTGACCCACGCCGAAACCTGGGGCAAACGCATGACCTTTCAGCCCTGGGCCGAACGCATGGGCGCATCCCCCGCCACCATCGCCCAGCTACGGGCCGACCTGGTCCACGCGCAAGGGGATGTCGCCGCCTACTTCGCGCCCCAGGACCCCGCCCAGGACTCCGCCCAAGACTCCGAGAGTGAACTCACTTTCCAGCTTGAGGAAGGAATTTTTATCGGACGTCTGAATCAGTAGGGTTTATGCAGGGGAGGTGGCTAGGTCCACGTCTGATCGCCCACAAACGCGCCGTGCAGATAACGCGCCTCGCCCACATGATGCACCACCAGACGCGGCGACGCGCCGCTGGTGGCCGCCTGCTCAGGCATCAGCACTTTGTCGCGCACGACACCCGGCTCGCCCTGGGCTTGCGCCAGCAACTCCCACCATACCCGCCCCTGGAGCGGTGCCGGTGCCGAGATGTCGAGAATATGCAACAGCGTGGGCAGCAGATCAATAGCCCCCGTGGGCACCTCCGAACGCACGCCCTGGCGAAAGCTGGGACCGTTGGCAATCAGATTAGCGTGCAGATCGTAGGGCGAAGCCGACCCGTGCGACGAACGCAGCGCGCCTTGCGTGGTCAGCGTCTGCACATCGCCCGCCACGCCATACTCGTTGACCGCATGACTCCACGTGGGCGAAATCGCCAACAGGGGCCGGCGGGCATTCGTCGCCCCACCCCACACATCTTCCAGCGCGAACACATTGGGCAAAGCGCATAAATCTGCGCGCCCGGCCAGCATTGCCCCCACCCACGGCTGCGCCTGCAACCATTCGACCAGCGGCGTCAACTCGGCCGCGCTCGGTTCTGCCGTGCCCGGCGCGGCATAGATATAATCGCTCGCCGTCGCCAAAGGCGGCAACGGACTTCCAATCTCGGCCGCGGCCCGTTCCAGATATTCGCGCAGCGTCGCATGGGCGCGCACCGTCGAATGGCCGTGATCGGAGATAAAGAAAATATCGAACTGGTCGCGCAGGCCCCGTCGATCCAGCTCGCCCAAAACCTGGGCCACACACGCATCCACCTTGCGCAGCGCGTCGGTCATCTGGGGCGCGCCCAGCCCATAAGCGTGCTGGCTGGCGTCGGGTTCGTGCATCCACATCACAATCAACCGATTGTCGGGATCATCCAGATAGACATCACAAACCGCATCGGCAATATAGCCCTGCACCGCGGTTTGCGCCTGCCCCGGTTGA
>JBBDIO010000212.1:0-15872 GCA_040880365.1 Litorilinea sp. | reverse complement strand
ACCAGTCGCGCCTGCCAGTGATGCTGGTGATAGCCCCGAACCGGGTGTATCTGCCGGGCCGGTAACCGTTGATGTGGCGAGTCCGCTGGGGCAATTGGGCGGCACCGACAATCTGGTGGAATTTCATTCGCGCTGGTATAACCCCACCCCCCTGGTGATTCAGGGGCGCGGCGCAGGCGCCGAGGCGACCGCCGCCGGGGTACTCAGCGACGTCATTGAATTGGCTTATACACGCTGAATGATTTTTATGGAGATAAACTAACCATGTCCAAGATCAAAGTGGGCATTTTGGGGGCTACGGGAGCCGTGGGCCAGCGTTTTGTCCAGATGCTCCAGGGGCACCCCTGGTTTGAAATCAGCGCGCTGTGCGCGTCGGAACGCAGCACCGGCAAACGCTATGCCGATGCCTGCAACTGGAATCTGCGCGGCGATATGCCGTTGCATCTGCGCGACTGGGAATTGCTGCCCTGTGTGCCGGGCTTCGATGCCGAACTGGTTTTCAGCGCGCTGCCTTCGGAAAGCGCGGGCGAGATTGAAACTGCGTTCGCACAGGCAGGCTATGGCGTGTGCAGCAATGCCCGCAATCACCGTTATGACCCCGATGTGCCCCTGTTGATTCCCGAAGTCAACCCCGAACACCTGGGGCTGATCGATGTGCAACGACGCAATCACGGCTGGACAGGCTTCATCGCCACCAACCCCAATTGCAGCACCACCCATCTGGTGAGCGCGTTGCATCCGCTGCATGTACGGTTTGGGATTACCAAAATCTTTGTAGTGACCATGCAGGCGGTCAGCGGCGCGGGCTATCCCGGTGTCAGCAGCATGGATAGCATCGACAATGTGGTGCCCTATATCAGCGGCGAAGAGGAAAAGCTGGAAGAAAAGGAACCGCATAAACTGCTGGGCCTTTTCAATGGCACGGGAGTACAGCCTGCCCAATTTGTTATCAGTGCCCACTGCAACAGAGTTCCGGTGCGGAATGGACATTTGGAGGCAGTCAGCGTAGAATTTAAGGAGCGACCCGACCCGGAAGCAATTTTGCAGACCTGGGCCGATTATATGCCGTTGGCGCAACAGCTGCATTTGCCCAATGCGCCACAGCCGGCTGTCATCTATACCGACGCCCAGGACCGTCCCCAGCCGCGGCTGGATCGGTTGGCAGGCTCGGTGCCGGGCATGGCGACCGTGGTGGGCCGATTGCGGCCCGATCCGTTGCTGCACTACAAGTTTTTGGTGCTGGGACACAATACGATTCGCGGGGCTGCCGGGGGCAGTTTGCTCAATGCCGAGTTGCTGGTGGCCCAGGGCTATCTGGGACAGGAAGCCGCCGCGTTGGCCCATGCACTGGAACCGGCCTAGCAACGCGGATTTGGCTGGGAGTTGGGTCGTTGAGTAACCAGTAATGATATAACCAGTATGACAGAGTACCAGTATCACGGGAATTTAGGCAGTCTTTGATAGGCAATAGACCGAGCGATGTCGCTGGGTTTATGGGATGAAGTTGAGTAAGGGGGTAACGTGACTACGGTGTCCACTACAAGCGAGCTGGCCGAAGAACACACGGACCAACCACTGTTGCAAAGCTTTGGCCGGGCCAAGCTGGCCGATTTTTTTGGCGATCTGGTGATTTATCGCAATCTGGAGCCGCTGGACCGTCGCTTGAAGGGCTTGAAGACCTCGTCGCACAAGATGAATGTCTTGCCGGATCGCGTGCCGCGCAAACAAGACCCTGAATATGCCAAAGCCGCGGTGTGGTTTGCCGAACAGGCGCAAAAGCTGCGCCGGGGCGCGCCAAAATTGAGCGAAATTCTCTTTTTGGGCGATACGCTCTATAACGACGGGCAAGCCTATCACAATATGCGCGAGCATAGCAGCTGGCAGGGTTCGTGCTTTATCGGGGCCGACCGTCCCGCCGAAGCGCCTGCGCTGCACCATCTGGAAAATGAGATAGTTTCGGCCAATCGCTGGACTTTTATGCGCGATTGGGTGGCCCATATGTTGGATCAAGGGTTGCATCTGGATAAGCGTACCGTCGCGATTGTCGATATCGACAAGACCGCACTGGGCGCCAAAGGACGCAACGATCACGTCATCGACGCCGCACGGCTCGAAGGCATCTTTCGCACCATGGACGATGTGCTGGGCGACGATTTCAATCGTGCCGATTTTGAAAAGCAGTATGCCGAGCTAAATCGATCGCGCTATCATTTCCTCACCGAAGATAACCAGGACTACCTGGCCTATATCTGTCTGGTGTTGAATACGCGACTGATTGATTATAAGGACATGCTGGGCGAAATTGAATCCAAGAGCCTGGATAGCTTCGAGCAATTCCTGCGTTGGGTCGATAGCCGCATGATGATTAACCCGTTGAGCGGCGAAAGCCTGCGCCAGGTCCACGAAGCCGTGGTCACCAGCGTGCGCAATGGCGATCCCACTCCGTTCAAGCGTTTTCGGCGTCAGGAGTTTATCACCACCGTGGAGCGCATGGGCAATTTGTCCGACGATGTCGGTGTGGATGAGCTTTTGGCCCAGGAAATTACGCTGACCCAAGAGGTGTGCGAGTTGACCGAATGGCTGCGGGAGCGTGGCTGTCTCCTGCTCTGTCTGAGCGACAAGCCCGATGAAGCGTCTTGTCCGGATCGCTATGCGCCACCCGATCTGCTGCCCGTGCACATGACCGAAACCCACCGGGTGGGCACTTCGCTGCGCGCGGCGCTGGATGCGTTGGGTTAAGACAATCGGATAGGGTTAAGACAACCGGGTACGATATCCGATTGCAGAAGTTGATTGAGACAGCGAAAACAGCCGGACATGACAGCCTGAATGCTGTGGTGCGGCTGTTTTCTTTTTCGCAGACAAATTGCCCAGACAAATCTTGCAGAGGCGATAAAACTTACGGATTTTTTCGCGCGTGTGTTCTATAACAGACGCATAGACGCGGGTCGGCACGGGAACCAACGTCACCGTTGTGGGCGTTTTGCGTCGTAGATACATGGCAGCAATTCAAATTCACCTAAAATGACGCGGTTGCTGAATGATTGCCGAGTGATTTGAATGCACCGGCTCGAATTAAACGGCTTGAATAACTGGATCGAATTAACGGCTAGTTCCTGGGAGCGCTGCTCCCTATCTGCCCACAATGGGCAGGCTTGCAAACGTGGAAGGTGTAATGGCAGCTGAACAAGAACCAAAAAATCAGCCGAAAAAGGAGAACTCGGGCAAACGCCCTGCTCCCGATAAACGGCGTGACGGCGGTGGCTCCAATGATCGTGGCTCCAACGAGCAAGGCCCCAACAAAGGCGGCAGTTTCCTGGGGCGGGCCTGGTTTTGGTTGGTGTTGGCAGTCTTGATTCTCTTTGGTTCGCGCTTTTTCTTTGCGCCGCGCAGCAATCTGGCCGATATGATCGGCCTGAATCAGATTGCGACGCAAGTGAATGCGGGGACCGTGGATCGCATTGTGGTGCAGGGCGATATGCTCACTGTACAGCTGTTGGGCAGCGAAGAGCCGTTGCGCAGCCGCAAGGAACCGGGGCAAAGCCTGCTGGAGACCCTGAAATCGTTGGGGGTTTCGTCTCAGCGGCTGGAAACGCTGAATATTGTGGTAGAAAGCCCACCCAATAACGGCGCGATTTTCAGTTGGCTGATTATGCTTTTGCCCCTCCTGTTGATCTTCGGCTTCTTTATCTTTATCATGCGCCAGGCGGGTGGCGGGGGACAAAACCGGGCCATGCAGTTTGGACGCAGCCGTGCCCGCAAAATGGATACGGCGGATCGTCCCACAGTCACCTTTGCCGATGTGGCAGGCTCGGATGAGGCCAAACAGGAATTGCAGGAAGTTGTGGAATTCCTCAAAGAGCCGGAAAAGTTCGCAGCGTTGGGCGCGCGCATCCCCAAGGGTGTGCTCATGGTGGGATCGCCGGGCACAGGCAAGACACTTTTAGCCAAGGCCGTCGCCGGTGAAGCCGGTGTGCCTTTCTTCAGCAGCTCCGGTTCCGAGTTTGTAGAGATGTTTGTGGGCGTGGGCGCCAGCCGTGTGCGCGATCTCTTTGAACAAGCCAAGAAAACCGCCCCCTGTATCATTTTTGTCGATGAGATCGATGCTGTGGGTCGCCATCGCGGGGCGGGGCTGGGCGGCGGCAACGACGAACGCGAACAGACGCTCAACCAGATTCTGGTGGAGATGGACGGTTTCGACAGCGAAACCAACATTGTGATTATCGCCGCCACCAATCGGCCCGATATTCTGGATCCGGCGTTGCTGCGCCCAGGGCGTTTCGACCGCAAGGTGGTTGTAGATCGCCCCGACCGCCGCGGGCGCGAGGCGATTCTCAATGTGCATGTGCGGGGCAAGCCGATGGCGCCCGACGTGGACTTGGATGTCATCGCGGCGCAGACACCCGGCATGGTGGGGGCCGATCTGGAAAACCTGGTCAACGAGGCCGCCATTCTGGCCGCGCGGCGCAACAAACGCACCATCAGCATGGATGAGCTTATCGAATCCATCGAACGCGTCATGGCCGGCCCGGCGCGGCGCAGCCGTGTGTTGACGACGGTGGACCGCAAGATTGTGGCTTTCCACGAGGCCGGACACGCCATCGTCATGGAAAATCTGCAATTCACCGACCGGGTGGGCAAGATTACCATCATCAGCCGTGGGCAGACATTGGGCTATGTCATGCCCTTGCCCAACGAGGATCGCACGCTCAAGAGTCGCGCCGAATACGAAGACGAAATCACCGGGTTGCTGGGGGGGCGCGCCGCCGAAGAAATTGTCTTCACCGAGCCGACCACTAGCGCAACCAACGATCTGGAGCGCGTGACCAAGCTCGCCAAAGCGATGGTGACCCGCTATGGCATGAGCGACGCCATCGGGCCTATGCAGCTGAGCCAGGGCGATTCCAATCCCTTCATGGGGCTGGACTTTGGCGAACAGCGTACCTATAGCGAAGATGTGGCGCGCCGCATCGACCGCGAAGTGCGCCGGATTGTGGATGCGTCCTATGCCCGTGCCCAGAGCATTCTCAACGAAAACCGGGATAAGCTGGAGCAATTGGCCGAAGCCTTGTTGGAGCGGGAAGTGATGGATCGTAAGGAATTTCTGGATCTGTTGGGCGCAGAAAGTTAAACGACGCGATACTAGACGCAATACAGAGAAGGTGGCGGGTAGCGCAGGTCCTACCCGCCACCTGTTTTTATTGGCGCAAGCCCAGCCTCATGCGCTGAATGCGTTCGCGTGAACGCATCATCGCCCAGCCCAACACCTCGGATAGTCCTCGATAGCCGTAGTAGACCGCAATGTAGCCTGGAAAACTGAGCCGTCCCCCTTTGCCCGCGTCGCGGTGTGCGCGTGCATTCTGGATGCGCGCCCGATACGCGCGATAGCGCGCCCAGAGCAACGGCAGTTGACCGAGTCGGGTGGAGCGCTGGGTATGTGCGCGGAAGAGTCGCCGTTCGGCGCGCGTGGTGGGCATCTGCGCCAGCGTATCCAACACGGGGGCGGGCAGCGCATCGACCGCGGCGACCTGGGGCAGAATGTGGGCCTGGAGATAGCTCAGGGTGTGGTGCAGCGACATACCCAGTTGATAGGCGCGCGCCAGCTCCAGCAGGCGTGTCCAGTCAATCGCCGGCGCGGGATTGGCCGCATCTGCCGCGGCGCGCAACGTCATCACCGCGTCGGGGATCCAGCGCACCGGCGGCACACTCGACCAGGCTGCGCCGTGAACGCAAACATGGATGAGCTGATCCGTGGGGCAGAGCGTTTGGGTCGTGACATTGTGAAGGGTGAGCGGCTGCGCCTGATCCCACAGTTGCCGATCCAGCGCAGGGTCCATGCTTCCGGCCAGTGCATACCAGTGGAGATCGATTTGGCGGCGGTTGGGGCCGGAAAAATTTTGAGCATGGCGCACTTGTAACAGTGCGGGCGTGATCTGGCTATGCGCCAGCCCCACAGGCCGCCATTCTGCCGCATCCAGCACCGCCAGCGCGGCTTCGGCCTGGGCATGGGGCACCAGCACATCGAAATCGCCCATAGGCCGTGTGCCCACGGTGGGGTAATATTGGGAAACCAGCGCCGCACCCTTGAGCGTAAGCGTGGGGATGCCCGCAGCGTGGAGCAGATCCAAGAGCTGGGCACAGCCATGCAGCTGGATTTGATTGGTGAATACCGTCTGGTGATGCAGCGCTTTGAGCGATTGCAGATAGGGATCGTCCAGGTCGCAGGGGCGCAGATTTTCATAGACAAGCGGGAGCAGACGCACGCTGCCGGGGTCGATAAAATCGCGCGTAGGATCGACCTCCGCGCGCCAACGATGCCAGGCTGCGACGGCTTGAGCAGGGGCAAAGAGTGCTGCGCCCAACAGATTTTCTTGCCGCGTAGAGGGCAGACAGCCGCCATTGGCTTCCGGGTCCCACGGGATTGGGGCGAGGGTCCGGTTAGATGCAGGGGTCGGGTTAGATGTATGCGTGGTTAACCACATGAGATGCGCCTGTGCAATAATGGGTGGATGGGTGGCGTAATGGGCGCGGTGAAATACAGCAAAACGTGCCTCCCTATTATGGCACAGCGTCGCAAGGGGCTTAAATCAGGAATTCCATGCCGGGCACGCATTGGTTGGCTCTGCAATTTTTGGTATGATTTGGTCATGCAACGCTTCTCACCTGCCCGAATCCTCATCTTTGCCGAAGCCTTTTTGCTATTGGGCATTGTGCGGTTGGGTTTGATCTGGTTTCCTTTCCGGCGTATTACCAGGATGCTGGGGCTGACGCTGAGCCAGGATGAACCGCGCGGCGATGTCGTCCCGCCCCCGGCCGCGATCCAGGTGGCGAGGGCTGTGTGTGCCGCGGCCCGGCGTACCCCGTGGGAAAGCAAGTGTCTGGTGCAGGCGTTGGGTTGCGCGTGGATGTTGCGACGCCGTAATCTCACTGGTATGGTCTATCTGGGCATGTTGCGCCAGCCCGACCCCTCTCTCGCCTCTCAAACTGCCCACACCATGCAGTCCCATACTATGCAGGCCCATGCCTGGCTGCGCATGGGCAACACCATCCTCACCGGCGCGTCTGGGCACGAAGCGTTTACCGTGGTGGCCCGCTTTTTATTGGCGCGCGCCTGATGATTGGCTGTGCAATAGCACACTGAGATCTCGCCGTGAACTCGCCGTGATCTCAGTGTGCTATTGCTAGTGTTCTGTAAACTTGAATTGTGCATCTTTTGTAGGTCACGCCTCCTGGCGTGACAGCGTTTGTCTAGTGTCAAGGAATTGCCCATTTATCTCCATATATCCTGCTTTGTCCACGCCAGACCTCAAGTTTATCAAGTTTATCGCCACACCTGTCTGCGGGTTGCCGAAACCTTTCGCCGTTCTCTGGGTGTTTGCTATACTGATGCAGACAGTTTGGTTTCAACGCCTGAGATTTTAGCCGGTTGTTGAGATTGATTCCCAGGCACAGGCTAGCAGACAGGTAGATCCTCATCTGATTTTGCCATTCAGTACACAAGATTTTCCACCAACCAACCCAATTGATTTCACCAAAAAGCGCAGCGGCCGCGTCGTTGCGTGTTAGAAAGGCCAGTGTGTATGAAAACCTATCGCGCCGCGGTCATCGGCTGTAGTCGTATGGGGGGCTTTATTGATAATGAAGTCGTGGGCGCGCCCAAGCATGTGCCCCCCTATTCCCACGCCGCGGGCTTCTATGCCTGTCCGCGCACCGACCTGGTGGCGTGCGCCGATGTGCGCACCGATGTCATGGAACGCTTTGGCGAACGCTATGACATTCCCAAAGAACGGCAATATACCGATTATCGCGCGATGATTGCCAACGAAAATCTGGATATTGTCAGCGTTGCCACCCAACCCGAACCGCGCGCCGAGATTGTCATCTATGCGGCAGACCACGGCATCAAGGCGATCTATGCCGAAAAGGCCATGGCCGCGTCTTTGGCCGAGGCCGATGCTATGGTCGAAGCCCTGGAGCGCAACGACGTCTTTTTCAATCTGGGCACCAACCGCCGCTGGAATCCCAACTACGACGCCATGAAAGCGGTTATCGACAGCGGGCAGTTGGGCGAACTCAAAAGCCTGGTTCTCTATAACAATGGCACTATGTTCAACACCGGCAGCCACACCATCGATTTGGTCATGCGTCTGAACAGCGATGTGCCCGTGGTAGGGGTGCAGGCCTATCTGACCAATGCCGAGGGTATGTTCGACGGCGATATCCTGATGGATGATCCGGTAGGCGCGGGCACCATCTTTTTTGAAAATGGCGTGACCGCATCCATGTTGCTCACCCCGCGCGGGCTGGAAGTGGACGCCATCGGCACCGAAGGCGCGCTCAGCGCATTCAACGATGCCCAGGAATGGCTGTTGCGCACGCGCCAGATCAGCTCCCCAGGGCGCACTTCGTTGCTGCCTGCCGAGGGGTTCCAGCCCCCGGAACCTGCCAGCTCTACGCTATTGCTCATCGAAGACCTGGTCCATTCGCTGGATACAGGCGAACCCAGCCGCTGTGGGCCGCGGGTGGCGCTGGCTTCGACCGAGGTGATTTTTGCGTTCATCGAATCGCACCGCCAGGGCGGGGCACGCGTCGAGCTGCCGCTGGTCAAGCGCGACCTGCGTATGCAACGCAATCACACACCCAAGACCCCTAAATATACCGCCTAATATCCCCCCCGGATCATGCAGCATAGAGGAGCAATCTGGAATGAGTGACAAACAGTATCGTGTGGCAATTGTGGGTTTGGGGCGCATGGGCAGCACCATCGACGATGAGCTGCCTGCCGATTCGCCGCCCTATTCGGTGAGCGCGGCGTGTGCCGCTTCGGACCGCCTGCAAGTGGTCGCCGGCGCGGATATCGACGCGGCCAAGCGCGCCGCCTATGCCGAACGCTGGGGCGTGACCGCGCTCTATGACGACTATCTGGAGATGATCCGGCAGGAATCGCCCGATCTGGTGGCGATCTGCACCAAGGGCGTGCTCCATGCCGAAATGTCGGTGGCGGTTGCCGAAGCCGGCGTGCCCATGATTTTCTGCGAAAAGGCGATTGCCTGTTCGCTGGCCGAAGCCGATGCCGTGCTCGACGCCGTGGGCAGCCGCAATATCCCCTATAACACAGGCGTGCTGCGCCGTTTTAACCAGGGCTTTCACCAGGCACGCAAATTCATCGAAGAAGGCGCCATCGGCGACCCCAAATGCGCCGTGCACTATGCGCCGACCAATTTGCTCCACGGGCACATCCACTCGCTGGATACGTTGAGCTTTCTGCTGGGCGATCCCCGGATTGTCGATGTCTGGGGCGAGCTACACCCGCGCGAGCTGAGCCTGGCGGATAACCGGCTGGATAAAGACCCCAATGGTATCTATCATATGAACGCCGACAACGGTGTGCAGCTCTATAGCGTGGCCGCGGGCGGCTGGGAATTTGAAGTATTGGGCACGCGCGGCAGTGTGCGTGTGCTCAACAACGGCGGCGGTCTGCATCTGCGCCAAGCCCAGGATGAACGCGGGCGCAAGGTGGAAACAGTGGGTACGCCGCCCCTGACTCCTCACAGCACCACCCAGGCCTGTCTCGAAGATCTGGTGGATGCACATGAGCAGGATCGACCTGCGCTGGGCAATATCCAGGTGACGCACCACATCACCCAGGCTGTGCTGGCGATTGCCGAAAGCCACCGGCAGGGGCGGCGTCTGACTCCCGCCGAGGTGGATCGGGAGATGTACATTTTCCACGTATAAACGCTTAAGTAGGGCGTTATTTGACGGTTAAGTAGGTCACCGCTCCTGCGGTGACACGGGCAGCAGAGAATGTCACCGCAGGAGCGGTGACCTACGCGGCTCGTGTATAGATTTTGCAACCTATTCCGAACTTTCACATAACGCATCACTAAACTCACTCCTCCACTCAAAACGAGGTAATTATGCAAACTGTCAAAGCCGCCCTGCTGGGGGTCGAACACCCTCATTCCGCAGCCCATCTGCGCACGCTTCAACAACTGCCCGAAGTCGAAAGTATTGTGCTGTGGGATACCAACGCCGACGCATTGGTGAATATCCAGCAGAACAACGGGGCCAAAGTAACGCACACCAGCACCGATCTGGCGGCAATCCTCGCCGACCCCGAACTGACGATTGTCATCGCCGCGCTGCGCAACGATTTAGGCCCGGATATTTTTCTCCAGGTCATCAAAGCGGGCAAGCATCTTATGGCCGAAAAGCCCATTGGCAAAACGGCCGACGATAGCCTGCGTGTGCTCCAGGCCGCCCAGGCCAAAGGCGTGAAGCTGGGCGTCTGCTATCAGAACCGCTATATCCCCGCGGTCAAAGAAGCCCGGCGCATTGTGCAGGAAGGGCTGCTGGGCGAACTGATTTCGCTGGAGCTGCGTATGCTCACCACACAGGTGCAGTTTCGCAAGCCGCAACATTGGTTGTTCAGCAAGGACAAGGCAGGCGGCGGGATGCTGTCGTGGCTGGGCTGTCACTATATCGACCTCATGCGCCATTTGGCGGGCGATGAGATTGTCTCGGTCGCGGCCCATACCGCCACCCGCAACGGCGAAGATATCGACGTCGAAGACATTGCCGCGCTTTCGATGGGCTTTGGCAGCGGCGCGATTGGCTCGCTGCACGCGGGCTATGTGCTTGCCCTCAGCGGCAGCGGCTATCACAACCGCGGCGGCTACGATACGTATATCGGCGTCAACGGGCGATTGGGACGGCTCACCTTTGCCACCACTGCCACCCCGCCCGAACTGTATGTGGAAACCACGCACCCGGCCTGGGCCGATGCGCCGACGCGCCGCTTTCAATATACGCCCGGCGAATCCCCTGCCTATGGCGGCGTCGCGGGCGAAAATTTCATCCGCCGTTTTATTCAGGCGGCCCAGGGCGACGGCGAGCCGGCTGCCACGGGGGCCGATGCCTTTCAAGTCGCGCGCATTATCGATGCGGCCTATGCCTCGGATCGCGACGGGCGGCGTATAGATATCGCCCAGCCTGCGCCGGGCGTATAAGCGCGGCATTGCCTTTCGTAGGTCACGCCTCCTGGCGTGACAGCGATTGTAACGCCAGGAGGCGTGACCTACAAGATTCGTTCCCCAACTTAGTTTACAGAGTATTTACGCGAAGAAACCGAGGACATCTATGCAACGCTATACCGGCGTGATTGTAGGGCTTACCGGCATCGGCGCCCGCCGCCCGGCAGAATCGCCCACTCTCCCACTCTATGGGGCCATGCCCCGTTCCCATGCTGCGTCGTTCCATCGCCATCCCCAAACCGATCTGGTCGCGGTCTGTGATATCCGCCAGGAAGCGCTGGACGGATTCCGCGCCGAGTGGGGCGATGTCTGGCCCGATATGCGCTATTACACCGACTATGCGGCCATGTTGGAACAAGAACAACCCGATATTGTGAGCGTGGTCACGCCCGATCATCTCCATGCTAATATCACCGTGGCCGCGGCCCAGAGTTCGGCGCGTGCGATTCTCTGCGAAAAGCCCATTGCCACCACCCTGGCCGATGCCGACCGTATGATCGAAGCCGCCAAAGCCAACAATGTGCTGCTTTCTATCGAGCATACCCGCCGCTGGTCGCCCACCTTTCACAAAGCGCGCGAGATCATCCGCAGCGGTGAAATTGGCCCCCTGCGCACCATCATCTCCAACATGTTCAGCCCGCGGGCCATGCTCTTTCGCAATGGCACCCACATGGTCGATATGATCATGTTCTTTGCCGAAAGCGATCCCGCCTGGGTTTGGGCCGAACTGGAGGAAGGTTTCGATCACTTTACCGAATACAAGAGCGACGGCGGGCATGACCCCGCGACCGACCCGGCGGCAAGTGCCTATATTCGCTTTGCCAATGGCGTGCGCGCCTATTACAACACCGTGAAGGTTGCGTTGCCCGGCTCCCAGTTTGAACTGACCTGCGACAACGGGCGGCTGGAAGTTTCGGACCGGGGCCTGACATTGGTGCGCGGCCATGAGCATTATCAGTGGAGCCGCGCCGAGGTGGTCCCCGGCGATTATATGTTCAGCTATCAACTGGGCGCATTGGCCGAAATGGTCCATGTATTGGAAAACGGGGGCGAGCTGGTTTCGCCTGCGCCCGAAGCCCGCAAAACGCTGGAGGTTATGCTGGCGATTCTGAAATCGCATGAATTGGGCAACAACCGGGTAAATCTGCCGCTTGGCTGAGATGCTGCGCGTTGAAAGCCCCTAGCAACGGAGGAGAGACTATGAAACTGGCGACCTATGTGCACGAACCGGGAACCCGTGTGACCAATGCGGTGCCGGGGCGCGGAGGCGACGCCATGCCCGGCCGCGCCACAATCACCGCGGGCGACCGGGTCGGCGTGGTGGTAGACGATAAGCTCTATGATCTGGCGGCGTGTCTGGCCGCGAGTGAAGCGGGCGAGACTGGGCTGGCCTATAGCATTCGCGCGCTGTTGGCGGCTGGCCCGCGCGGGCTGGAAGCCGCACAAAAGGCGGCAGACTGGGCGGTTGCCCATGCTGGACCGGAGATTATCTTTGACGTGAGCAGCACGGTGCTGCGTCCGCCCCTGCCCGCGCCCGGCAAACTGCTGTGTCTGGCAGGCAACTATGCCGAACATATCCAGGAAGGCGGCGGCGTTTTTGTGGGCAAAGATAAGATGATCCCCCGCTTTTTCATGAAGCCCACGACCACCGTCATCGGTACCCACGGCGCCATTCGCATCCCCGAATCCACAGCGTTTGCCGATTGGGAATTGGAACTGGCGGTGGTCATCGGCAAAGCCGGACGCGATCTGACACCCGAGCAGGCCCAGGAGCATATCGCGGGCTATACGATTTTTAATGACATTTCGGCGCGCGAACTCACCTTCCGCCAGGATCTCCCCCAGCAACAGGGCGATTACTATTTCGATTGGCTGGTGGGCAAGTGGCTGGATACCTTTGGTCCTATGGGGCCGTGGTTCACCACTGCCGATGAGATTCCCCACTGGGATCGCCTTGCCATGAAGCTCTGGCTCAACGATGAATTGCAACAGGACGCCAGCACCGGGCAGATGGTCTTCAGCCCTGCCGAGGCAATTTCGTTCATTTCCCAGTTTGTCACCCTGGAACCGGGCGATGTGATCAGCACGGGCACACCGGCAGGCGTGGGCCATTCCAAGAAGCTGCGTTTGAACCCCGGCGACCGCATTCGCGGTGAAATTGAGGGGCTGGGCGTATTGGAAAACACGGTCGAAGCGTTGTAGGCACGCTGGCAATATAGAGTGGCAAAGTAGAGTGGCAATATAGAGTGGCGGAGCGGGGTCGAGGATAAAAAAAACGCGCCCGTGTCAGTCCTGACGCAGGATCGACGCGGGCGCAGTTATGTGTGCGGTGCAAATTCGGGCCTAGCCCTGGTTGCCGTTGCTCGCCTGCGCAGATTCATCCTGTGCAGATGAACCGTTGGCATAGAGCTGGTGGGCGTAGATATATTCTTCCACGGCGCGGGGCACCTGGTGGCGAATAGTCTGCTTGTTGCGCACCCGCCGCTGGATAGCATTGCTGGCAATCTCCAGTTCGGGCATATCCAGAATGATTACCTGGTCACGCACACCGGGCAGGGCGGCTTCCAGCTTTGCCCAGTCCAGCTTCACATCGTGGCGACTGAGCGCAACCAGGCGGCAGTTTTCTACCAGCCAGGCGGCTTCGTGCCAGCTGGGCAGATCGCGCAGACTGTCCATGCCCATGAGAAAGTAAACCTCGGCATTTTCGCCCGCGGCTTGCCCCACCAACCGCACCATGTCGGATGTATAGTGGGGTCCGGGGCGGTCGGCATCAACGCGGCTGGTGGTCACATAGTCGATCTCGGCGGTCGCCAGATTGCACATGGCAATCCGGTGTTCCAGGGGCGTCAGACGGCGATCCTGTTTGTGGGGTGGGTCGCCCGCGGGCGCCATATAGACGCGGTCCAACCCCAGTTGAAACCAGGCTTCTTCGGCCAGGATCAGATGCCCAATGTGAATCGGGTCAAAGGTGCCGCCAAAGACGCCAATCCGCAGCCGGGCCGGCCCCGGGGTGGGCGCGTCACCGTCATCGTGTGTACTGAGGGCGGGGCTGTGGGCGGCGCGGTGGTTCTGCGCCGCTTGGGTGTGGGGGTCGTGGGTCAGCGTTGACGCCGCGCGGGCGTCGGATTTTTCCGTTGTTTGCTGGGACATGCTTAAGACCTGGCAGCTATTTTCTAGGGTCGGTTACTCATATGCATTGTCATACCCCCAGATCAGCTCAGTTTCGCCAATCCGGACGGTATCGCCTTCCTGAATCCCACCTTCGCGCAGGGCTTCGGCGATGCCCATCGCCCGCAAAATGCGTTGAAAGCGCAGGGCGGCTTCATAATAGTCCCAATTGGTCATTTGCGCAGCGCGTTCGATATCGATCCCCGAGACTACCCAGGTTTCGTCATCGACCTGTTCGATGGCAAACGACTTTTCATCCAGGGGCATCCCCACATCCAGATAGTCATCGGCGATGGGTTCTTCGATGGCAGGGAGCGCGTCGAGCATGGCGCGTACGCGGTAGAGCAGTTGGTCCACATTTTCGCGGGTAGCGGCGCTAATCGCGAGGGCTTCTATACCCTGTTCGGCCAGCGCGCTTTGGACTTCGGGCCACTTTTCGCGCGCGTGGGGCAAATCCATCTTGTTAAACGCCACCAATTGGGGACGATCCACCAGCATGGGGTTAAAGAGGCGCAATTCCTGATTGATGGCTTCAAAATCGCCCAGCGGATCCGGGCTGTCGCCGTTGAGCACATGCACCAACATGCGCGTGCGTTCGATGTGGCGCAGAAAATCCAGCCCCAGACCCACACCTTCGTGCGCGCCTTCCAAGAGGCCGGGAATATCTGCCAATACGATGGGCAAATGCTGGGGATCGTTGACCAGCGCCACGCCCAGCATGGGGGCGACAGTGGTAAACGGATAGGCGGCTATTTTGGGCGTGGCGCTGCTCACCACACTGAGCAGCGTGGATTTGCCGGCATTGGGCACGCCGATGATGCCCACATCCGCCACCAGTTTCAGCTCTAGCTCCAGCCAGAACTCTTGCCCGGTTTCGCCCTTTTCGGCGATGCGCGGTGCGTTGCTGCGTGGCGTTTTGAAGGCGGCGTTGCCGCGCCCGCCGCGTCCGCCCTGCGCAATGACTGCCCGTTGCCCCTCGCGGGTGAGATCTGCAAGCTGCGCGCCGGTTTCGGCGTCGCGCACAATCGTGCCCGGCGGTACCGGCACGATCAAATCGGGTCCGCGCGCGCCGGTCTTGTTGGCGCCGCTGCCATGCACCCCGCGCTCGGCGCGATAGTGGACTTGCCCGTGGAACGACGCCAGCGTATTCTGACCGGGATCGACCTCGAAGATCACATCCCCGCCCTTGCCGCCATTGCCGCCCGCAGGTCCGCCCCGGGGCACAAATTTTTCGCGACGAAATGCAACCACGCCATTGCCGCCGTCGCCTGCTTTTGTATAGATGCGTGCGCGATCAAAGAACATTTACCTATTGTAACGACGTGGGGCACGAGTCACAAACCAGAAGGCTACGCGGATAGCTTATTGTGGGCCGGAGTGAAGGATGCAAGGGGGCACAGGCTCCGCAAATGGGCGTGATTTGTGGTAGAGTGCGGGCGTAGCTTAACCAAAATTGGGACAATACGCGATTGCCAACAACTATCTGTGGAAAATAAGCCGAAACCGTGTCATGCGAATCTTAGCCATTGAAACCAGTTGTGATGAAACCGCCGCCGCGGTGATTGAAGACGGGCGCACCCTGTGCAGCAATGTGGTCGCCACCCAGATCGAGCTGCATCGCCGGTTTGGGGGCGTCTTTCCCGAAGTGGCCAGCCGCCAGCATGTGTT
>JBBDIO010000211.1:9937-16252 GCA_040880365.1 Litorilinea sp. | reverse complement strand
TCACCGCAGGAGCGGTGACCTACACGGCTCGTGCATAAATTTTGCAACCCATTACCAAATCTCATGGTACGCATCACTTAAGCGACAAATAGCGTAGCCCCCCATCCGCAACGCCTAGGAATCGCGGCGGCGGCGCGTCTCGGGAATATCATCGCCCCACCGTTTCATGTTATCCAGGGTCGCCGTGCGGATGCGCAGACTGTTGAGCCGGTATTGAATGCTCTCCTGCACATGCGCGGGCAGGTTTTCCACCGCCACCCGGTCATCGCCAAAGAGCACGCCATTGCCGACCCGCGAAAACAATATGGGTGCAGCCCAGGCCGCGCCGCCCATTTCCTGATCCATAGCCTGGCGCGCATCGTTCACAGCCAGATCCACCGGCGTCAACATGGTGAGGGCCGCATAGAGCCGGTGATAAAAGGCCAGTTGCGCGGCTGGGGGCGTTGCATAGCGCGGCGCGATGACCGCGGCCATCCCCTTGCGCAAGAGTTGTTCGGCCGCGGCCAGATAGGGGCTGCGTTCGGGCTGAAAGACCACACCTTCGGGTCCCGAAATGCACACCAGCCGCAGCGTATGGTGATCGCGCAGCAGCCCGCCCAGATGCTCGCCCGATACCAGGCGACTGCGCCCCATCTCATCTTCAAATACCAGCTGACCATCCGCCGAATGCTTGTCGAAGACGGCATGGCCCATAAAATGGAAGATGTGATAGACGCCCTGGCGCAATTTGCGCTGGAGATCGTGCAATGTAGGACGGGTGAGCCGTTCCACGACCAGCTTGCCATCTGCGCCCAGATAGTCGATGGTATCCAGAAATTCTATCCAGTTGCGGTCGGCATCCACGCTGGGGAAACTGCTGGGGCGCGGCAAAACCACCAGCGCGCGCAGCGGCGTGGGCGGCGGTTCGGGCGAGATGTGATGGCGCAAACGCATGAAACGGGTCAACGCCACATTGGACGCCAGCGCCAGAAATTCATTGCGCGTGGGATCAAACAACATTTCCCACGGCAAAGTCGCCAGTTCGGGCACATTGGCAAAATCGAGCCGCACCCGCAGGTTCGACTGGCGGGCCATTGCCTGTTCGCGGCTCATGCGCCAGGCGGTTTCCAACCCCGCAGGCAACAGCGCGGCAAAGAGCAACAGCCCCACGCCTTTGGCCTCTTGCAACATCGCTTCAAACGTGCGATGCAGCCCCGATGAGGACGGCGTGAAATGTTGCCAGAACGCGTTGATTTCCCCACGCGTCAAGGGGGGAAGAAACGACTCTGTCACCGGCCCCACCGGCGAATCGATCAGCTGGACGATATAGCCTTCGTCAGTTCGTTCAAATTGCAGATCAAAGACCAGTCCAGCCTGGGGCATCACATGTGATTGCATGGCATCATTGTAAACTCGACGCGCCGTTTCGTCCACCTTTTATTGAACACCTTATTGTACACCCTCCTCAACTAGCGCACCTTAATTAGTGCCCCTCCCTTTTAGTACACCATCCCAAGACTGCTATAATCCCAGAATACGCGCCGGGGAACAGAAGGCGCAATGATCGATCCGGCCTATCCGGCAGAGTGAAAAGCAGGCAATCAGCAACCAGGCAAGATGAAGGGATAAACCGTATGCACGTATTGATCACCGGCGGCGCCGGCTTTATCGGCACCCATCTGACGCGCCGCCTATTGGCACGCGGCGATACGGTGTCGATTCTCGACAACCTCACCACAGGCAGCTATGACAACATTCGCGAATTCATCCACCAGCCCCACTATGCGTTTGCCCTCGATGATCTGAGCAATACGCTGGTGCTGGATCGCCTGGCGAGCGAAGCCGACGCCATTGTGCATCTGGCCGCCGCCGTCGGTGTGCAGCTGGTCGTCGAACGCCCGACAGCCACCATCGAGACCAATGTATTGGGCACCCATGCCGTGTTGCAGGCGGCGCGGCGCTATCGCTGTCGCACCCTCATCGCCAGCACCAGCGAAGTCTATGGCAAAGGGGTGCGCGTGCCTTTCAACGAAAACGACGACATTCTGCTGGGGCCGTCCAGCCGCAGCCGCTGGAGCTATGCGGCCAGCAAGTTGCTGGACGAATTTCTGGGGCTGGCCGCCCATCGGGAATTCGACCTGCCCGTCACGATTATGCGCTTTTTCAATACGGTAGGACCGGGTCAATCGGGACGCTATGGCATGGTGGTGCCGCGCTTTGTGCGCCAGGCGCTTGCCGATGCGCCCATCACCGTCTATGGCGACGGCACGCAAAGCCGCTGCTTTTGTCATGTGGCGGATACCGTGGACGCGCTAATCCGGTTGCTGGATGGACCCGCCGAAACCGTGGGCGAAATCTACAACATTGGCAGCAGCCAGGAAATCAGCATCCGCGCCCTGGCCGAACGCGTGATTGCCCGCGCCGAATCCGCGTCTGAAATCGTGCAGATCCCCTATTCGCAGGCCTATGCGCCCGGCTTTGAAGACATGCAGCGGCGCGTGCCCGACACGCACAAAATTCAGGCGGCGGTGGGCTGGCAGGCCCAGATCGACCTGGACCGCATCCTGGATGATGTGGTGGCCTATGAACGACCACGCATGGACAAGGAACGCGCGGAGATGGAACAAACAGGCATGGAACAAGCAGGCATAGAACAGACAGACACGGAATAAACAGGCACAGTGTAACGGGGAATCGCGACGGAGAGAAGCGCGGCCAGGGGGGAGGTGCGCGCAGACGTACGGCGCGCCCACCCTCTGGCTTTGTGCTATGCGCGCGGCATGGGCACAATTAAATCGTGGGGATAGCGGGTGAGCAGAATCAGCTCGCCCGCTTCGTTAAACGCCACCGAATCTTCCACGCGCACGCCATATCCCTTGTCGGGATAATACAGCCCCGGCTCCACGCTGAACACATGCCCCGGTTGCAGCGGCACATCTCCCCCCGAACCGTGGCTCAGACGCGGCTCTTCGTGGATGTCCAGCCCGATCCCATGTCCCAGGCTATGCACATAGCCTTCCTGGGTGCCCGGATGGCTGCGCGGCGTCGGGTGTCCCAACGCTTCGTAAAACTCGCAGGTCATCACCTGATAGTCACGACACGGCGTGCCCAGCTGGAGCGCGCCCATCGCCTTGTGAAATATCTCCAGTGTCTGTTCATAGGCCAACTGCACCTCATCGGTAGCGTAGCCCAGACTCCAGGTGCGCGTCATATCGTGGAAATAGCCGCTGGGCACGGTGGGGAAGATGTCGAAAATGATGCTTTTGCCCAATTGCAGCGGTTCTTCGAGGTTGCCGCTGTTGTGGGGCACCCCGGCATCCCGCCCCTGACTAAAGATGGTATCGTGGTCTTCGCGCAGATCGTGAACCATAAACCGGCTGCGCATAAACGCCTTCACATCGCCAATCGTCAGCGGATCGCCATTATCCTTATACACGGTTTCGTCGCGCACGGTGTGGCTCTGGATAAACTCCTGGACCTCGCCCACCACCAGACTGGTGCGCCGCCCAGCTTCGACCAGTTCGGCAATCTCCTGGTCGTCTTTGGTCTCACGGGCCTGGGAAAAAAGCGAATCGCCATATTCACCCACCAGATTCACCGTAGGCAGCGCGCCTTCCAACTGGCGAAAGAGAGTATACGCCGCGCCTGCATCCAGTTGCCCATAGACACCGATGCGTCCATCCAGATCGTGGTCGTTGATGACCTGGGTCAGATAGTCCACTGCCGCGGCAAGCCGGTCGCCTGCGTGCTTCTTCACCAGTTGATACTGGTTGTATTGACTATCGCGGTTCACCAGAGCAAGGCCGGTGCGCGCCGCGGAATCGCGCTCCATTGCCCCGTGGATCAAAGTCAAAGGGCCGCCCCGCCGCTTGAGCACGATGGCGTTTTCCAGATGCACGCCCCCGGTCAGATAATGCATGATGGGGTTGCCTCCCGAATCACCCATCACCAGAAAGGCATCGATCTCGCGCGCGGCCATCAGCCGGTCCAAATCTGAACGCATAACACACTCTCCTCCCAAAATCGCTGATCAAGATGGTTCGTGCAGACAATCATATGGAATGCACCAGTTCTGCCCCAAATCGGCACAAACACAGGTTGCACTTGTGAATCGTATTCGGGTACACTCTAATCGATTTTACATCAACTCCCACAGTTCAGATCTACTTCTAGGCTGGCGACACCAGTCACAAGAACAGACACCACAAGAACGAACAGAGGAGATAACACAATGGCCGATGAATACATTTCACCTGACGAGTTGCACGCACAGCTAGACGGGCCGGAGACCCCCTTGATCATTGATGTGCGCGGGGCCGAAGAATTCGACGCCGGGCACATTCTGGGCGCGGTGCACATCCCCGGCGATGAACTCGCCCAACGCCTGGACGAAATCCCGGTAAATCGGGCAGTGGTCCCCTACTGAAACATGCGCCATCGCGGCAATTCGCGCAGCGAAAGTGCCGCGGCGCTGCTCCGTGAGAGTGGCTACGACGCAAAAGCCCTGGAAGGCGGCTTTCCTGCCTGGCAAGCGGCCGGCTATCCGACGGCAACCACCTAAGCCCTGGCCCCGCGGCAGGCGCGGGTCAATACCCAACAGACACAGGCAACCATAGTTCATGGCAAAGAAAACCAAACAGCCGCGGCGCGCAGCACAGACGCCTGCGGGCACACGTCCCGCCCCACGCCTCGCCACGCCCACAATGCCCTCTCCCCCCACCACGTTGCGCCGCGAAGTGGGCCTGTGGGGCGCAATCATGATGGGCATGGGTTCCATCGTGGGCACCGGCGTATTTGTCAGCATTGGCGTAGGCGCGGGCATCGCCGGTCCCGCCGTCATTTTGGCAATGATCCTCGCCGCACTGGTTGCCATCTGCAACGGCATGAGCAGCGCGCAACTGGCCGCCAATCACGCCGTCAGCGGGGGCACCTATGAATATGGCTACAAATATCTCAACCCGACGCTGGGCTTTACCGCGGGCTGGATGTTTCTGCTGGCAAAGTCAGCTTCGGCCGCCACCGCCGCACTGGGCTTTGCGGGCTATGCCCTCAACGCCTTTGGCCTGAGTGGACAGGCTTTGCTCATTGCGCTGGCCTTCGTGGCGGTGATCATCCTCACCGCGGTCGTGGTGGGCGGCATCCGGCGCTCCAATACTACCAATATCCTGATTGTCTCGGTCACGCTGCTGGCCTTGCTCTTTTTCGTGGTGGCGGGTATCCCCACCGCCCTGGAAAATCGCACAGTCATGTTCGATATGGACTGGGGCCGCGACGGCTTCATGTCCGCTCTGCTCCACGCCACCGCGCTCATGTTTGTGGCCTATACCGGCTACGGGCGGATTGCCACCCTGGGCGAAGAAGTCCAGGAGCCGCGGCGCACCATTCCCCGCGCGATTATCGTGACCATGCTCCTCACGCTTGTCCTCTACACGGCGGTGGCGGTGGTGGGCATCGGGGCCGTGGGCGCCGACGGTCTGAGCCAGGCCACCGCGCAAGCCGCCGCCCCGTTGGAAGTGGCAGCACGCGTCTTCCAGATTCCCGGCGCATCGCAAATCCTCGCCATCGGCGCGGTGACCGCCATGCTGGGCGTATTGCTGAATCTCTTGCTGGGGCTTTCGCGCGTGCTCATGGCCATGGGACGCCGCAACGATATGCCGCCCGTGGTAGCGCGGCTGGATGCCAGCGGCAGCACCCCCTATATTGCCGTCATCGTCATCGGCGTAGTGATTGCCGGTCTCACCCTCACCGGCAGTGTGCGCACCACCTGGTCGTTCAGCGCCTTCACCGTGCTCATCTACTATGCCCTCACCAATCTGGCCGCGCTGCGCCTGCGCCCTTCCGAACGGCTCTATCCCAAATGGATTGCGTGGACCGGGCTGGCGGCGTGTCTCTTTTTGGCCTTCTGGGTCGATTGGCAAATCTGGGGCATCGGGCTGGGTCTGATCATACTGGGAATTGTGTGGCACGTCTTTGCGCCCAATTTGTGGAATAATCGAAAATCGGCAAAAAAAGCGCGCAAAACCTCTTGACGCAGGCGGCTGTCAATGGTAATATTGCATACAACAGCTGGTTGGCTGCCTCGTTCTAACGAACGCCTCCAAGTCTGCCTGGATGCCCCACCCATCCCTTGGCAGGCTAGCACTTATACAAGCCCCTCAATCAATATTGGTTGGCGGGCTTTTTGTTTGCCCGCCTTTATCCAGAAACACGCTACGCGGCTGCCGACTGTCCCCAAATGCTGCCAACAACCCGTCTGATTTTTCTACCAATGCCTTTCAGCTGCTTTCAACCCTACGATTGCCCAACGCTTTGCAAACGGTCGCACAATTGAGTATA
>JBBDIO010000211.1:0-9837 GCA_040880365.1 Litorilinea sp. | reverse complement strand
GCTTTCAACCCTACGATTGCCCAACGCTTTGCAAACGGTCGCACAATTGAGTATAGGGAAACGGTCCAAATCCAGTCCAACAGGATATTTGTCGGTTTGCATGCCTGCCAATGGTCGTTATAATGGGGCAATATTCAGTTCGCTGAGTTCAATTGACTGTTCAAGGGAGTCTCACTGCATGACACGTTCGCCGCTTTCTCGCACCGCTACCCGCGCGATGTCCCGGGCCGCCACCATCAAGTTGCTCACGAGCAACGCTTGCCTGGGATTGGGCATTGTTCTCCTGGCTGCCTTTCTGGTAGTCGAGTTCAACGGAACCGCCGTCAATCCGCTGGTTCCTGCCATTGCCGCACTGGCGGTTGGGTTTGCCGCCGTTCTGGACCGTCTGACGTCAGAGCCTGTCTGACCCTAGAACCTGTTGCAAAATGTGAACCGGGGAAGCTGATTCCTGTCGCAATCCACTGTTCTGCAATTCGCAATCACAGCACGATTCATCAGGCGATTTAACCTCTCTTGCAAAGACGCAAGTCCGAGGCCAATTGTTTCAGCGGGCCGGGAATCTGTTCTCTCGTCTGACTTGAACTCATAAAAGTAATATAAAAGGTCGGAGCCGCTTGTGGCCCCGACCTTTTATGTTTTGTTGATTGCCTTATCGGCGATACATTCCGGGATAGATATTTTCTCCCCGCTTTGATCCCCCCCCCCCGGCAACTATGTATATGTGGGAAGCCAGTCGCCGTGCGCCTCGATCAAATCATCCACCAGATGCCAGATCTGATCCAGATCCAACTCGGCGGCGGTGTGGGGATCCAGCATGGCCGCGTGATAGATATGTTCGCGCTTGCCGGTGAGCGCGGCTTCGACCGTGAGCGCTTGCACATTGAGCTGGGTCTGTATGAGCGCGGCCAGATGCACCGGCAATTCGCCCACGGCTACTGGCTGCACGCCATTTTTATCGACCACACAGGGCACTTCCACCGTTGCGCCCTGGGGCAGATTGCTGATGAGTCCGTGATTGGGCACATTGCCATTGATCACGCGCAGCGTGCCCGTTTCCATGCTGTGAATAATCCCCGACCCATATTCGTGGCTGCGGCGCACTTCGACCGTGGCATTGGGGTCTTCAAACTCCTTGCGCGTGCGCTCCCATTTCGCCAGTTGATTTTCACAGCGGCGGATATATTCATCCAGCGGCACATTAAACTGCTCGACCAGATCCGGGCGGTCGCGCTTGATGAACCAGGGCACATACTCGGCAAAATGCTCGCTGGATTCGGTGACAAAATAGCCCAGCCGCTTGAACATCTCATAGCGCACCAGATTCCAGTCGGGCGCGCGGCCTTCGTCCAACACCTGACGAATCAGGGGATAGAGGTCTTCCACGCCGGTGGGCGTCTGCCGTTCGAAGCGCAGATAAAACGCCATGTGATTGATGCCCGCGCAGAAGTAATTGATCTCCTCGATAGGCACGCCGATATCGCGCGCCAGTTGTTCGGCGGTGCCTTGCACACTGTGACATAGCCCCACGGTCTTGATGTTGGTGGCGCGGCTGATGGCCCAGCAATTCATCACCATCGGGTTCACATACTGCAAAAACGTGACATCCGGGCAGAGTTCTTCCATATCTTCGCACATATCCAGCAACACGGGGATGGTGCGCAGCCCGCGCATAATGCCGCCGATGCCCAGCGTATCGGCAATGGTCTGGCGCAGGCCATATCTTTTGGGGATTTCAAAATCCACCACCGTGGACGGACGATAGCCACCCACCTGGAACATGGAAATGGCATAGTCGGCATCGCGCAGCGCCTCGCGCCGATTCAACGTCGCCTCGATGGTGGGTTGGGCGTCGACCGCTTCGGCCACCTTGTGCGCCACCAGTTCCGACGTGCGCAATCGTTCGGGATCAATATCGTGCAGGCTCAGGGTGGCGTGGGCCAATTCGGGAAAACCGAGAATATCGCCCATCAGATTCTTGGCAAAAACCGTGCTGCCGGCCCCCAGAAATGCTATCTTTGGCATGTCTACCTCTAGACTAAATTGTGCAGATTTTGGTTACCTGGATCGTGCGCGCGCCCAAAATTGCGCACGCGCAGAGTGGTGAAAGCATACCATTTCCCGCGACAAACCGAAAAGCCCTGTTCTAAACTCTGCCGCCAATTCGATTCCCGCGCGCAGCCCGGGTTCATCACCCAACCGGGTGCAGCCGCCAATAGATTGGCCTTCCCCTCAAGATATGGCATGATACCAGGCATTCGACGTGCGCAAGGCGTCTACTTGCCGCGCCGCGGACAAACCTATCGCGATCCACCCAAGCGTCACCCACTCAAACGACATCTAACGGAAAGTAACAGGCGGAAACAGACTATGAAAGCCCTTGTCTATCAAGGTCCCTGGACCATGCCTTTGGAAGAAGTGCCCGATCCCCAGCCCCAGGCCGACGAACTGCTCATCGACGTGCGCAGCGTGGGCATCTGCGGTTCGGATGTACACGGGTTTATCGGCAAAACCGGACGGCGCAAACCGCCCATGATCATGGGCCACGAGTTCAGCGGCGTGGTGCGCGCCGTCGGTTCACAGGTGCAGGGCTTCGAGGCCGAAGATGAGGTCGTGGTCTCGCCCATCCAGGCCTGTGGCAAATGTCCCAACTGCCGGCGCGGCCTCACGAATATCTGTATGCAACGCCATGTATTGGGCGTGGACATCGCCGGGGCCTATGCCGATGCGCTGGTGGTCAAGCAATCGATGGTCTTTGCCAAGCCCGCCAATCTGCCCTGGCGTCACGCGGCGATGGCGGAACCCCTGGCGGTGGGGATGCACGCCGTCGAGATCACACCCATTAACCTCATGGACACGGTCGCGATTGTGGGGGTCGGCACAATTGGTCTGCTCACGCTCATGGCGGCACGACTCAAGGGCGCAGGTACCATCATCGTCACCGACCGCAGCGAGCACCGCCTGGAAATGGCGCGCACCCTGGGCGCGGATATTGTGGTCAAAGTCGATGACCAGGACCCGATCCAGGCTGTGCGTGATGCCACCGACGGGCTGGGCGCCGATGTCACGTTCGAAGCCGTGGGCTATGCAGCCACCGTGCAACAGGCTCTCGCGCTCACCCGCACAGGCGGCAATGTCACCTGGATCGGCAATAGCGCGCAGATGATCGAGCTGAACATGCAGGAGATCGTCACCCGCGAACTGACCGTGCGCGGCACCTATGGCTTCAATTCCGAATTTGGCCGCGCCATCCAGGCCATTGCCACCGGACGCCTCGACATCAGTCCGCTCATCGAACAGGTCTCCCCGCTTGCCGAAGGTCCCGCCATCATCCACGCGCTGGCCGCAGGCGAGATGGACAAGATCAAAGTGATCCTGGAGCCATAGGCCCGGCCCGCCCAGACGTAGCAGGGGAATATTTGTACATGCACTTGTACAATGACAACACAATTCTAACGTCTTTCCAACACTCTTGGCTTGCATCTCCATGCTACAATACTATGTCTGAATGAAACTGAATCTGCGACACAGATAGCGCAGATACTGAGAGCGCAGACACTGATATCTGATTTTTCGGCACACTAACCGGAATATCGAAAAATTTGGGCAGGGTGAGAACAGGACGATTATGTCTTACGACGACAATTTGGATTTAAGCATGGAAGAGTGGGACGAGCACGAAGAAGACCAGATACTCTTCGAATCGGAAGAATTCGCCGAACGCTATGGCGTGGAACAACAATCATCGGCGTCGATTCCGGCGGATGATCTCCCCGTACTTCCGCTACGCGGGGTAGTGGTCTACCCCATGATGTGGCTGCCGCTGCCGGTCGGCCAGCGCCGCAGCATTCGTCTGGTCGAAGACAATCTGCCCGAAAACCGCATCATCGCGCTGGTCACCAGCAAAGACGAAGAAGTCGAAAAACCCGAGCCGGATCAGATCCACGAAATCGGCACCGCGGCCCAGGTCCATCGCGTCTTGCGCACGCCCGATGGCACCATTCGCCTGTTAGTCCAGGGGCTGGAACGGATTCGCATCCTCGAATATATCCAGCAAGAACCCTATCTGCGGGCACGGGTAGAAGTGTTGCCCGAATTGATGGAAGAAAACATTGAGCTGGAAGCGATTGTGCGCGCGGTCCAGGAACTCTTTCGCCGGCTGGTCGATCTGGAACCCCAGATGCCCGACGAGCTTTCCATCATGGCGATGAACGTGGAAAACGCGCGGCAACTGGCCTATCTGGTCGCGGGCAGCGTCCGTTTGACCACCGACGATGCCCAGGAAATCCTGAGCATGGATAGCGTCTATGACAAGCTGCTGCGCCTGTCGCAGATCCTGCACAAGGAAGTGGAAGTGCTGGAGCTGGGACGCAAGATTCAATCGGAAGCCCACGGCGAAATGGAAAAGATGCAGCGCGATTTTTATTTGCGCGAGCAGCTGAAGGCCATTCAAAAGGAGCTGGGCGAAGAGGACGAACAGGCCGCCGACATCCGCGAGCTGGAAGAACGCATCCAGGCCGCCCACATGTCGGAAGAGGCCCAAAAAGAAGCCAACCGCGAACTGGACCGTATGCGCCGTATGCCCATCCAGGCCGCGGAATACAGCGTCATCAAAACCTATCTGGATCTCATGGTCAGCCTGCCCTGGCAAAAGGCAACGCCCGACAATCTGGAAATTCAACACGCGCGCCAGGTGCTGGATGAAGATCACTACGGTCTGGAAGAGATCAAAGACCGCATCCTCGAATTTCTTGCCGTGCGCAAACTGCGCGCCGACCGCACGCTCGAAGGCCCGGTCGAAGAAGATATCCGCGACAAGATCCGCCGGGAACGCGAAGGGGTAGTGCTCTGTTTTGTAGGTCCGCCCGGTGTGGGCAAGACGAGCCTGGGCATCAGCATTGCGCGCGCCATGAACCGCAAATTTGTGCGACTGGCGCTGGGTGGCATCCGCGACGAGGCCGAAATCCGCGGTTTTCGCCGCACCTATATCGGCTCCATGCCCGGACGTATTATTCAGAGCCTGCGCCGCGTTGAAAGCAAGAACCCCGTCTTTATGCTCGACGAGGTGGACAAGCTGGGCCGCGACTTCCGCGGCGACCCCAGCAGCGCGCTGCTGGAAGTGTTGGATCCCGAACAGAATCGCGAATTCCGCGACCACTATCTGGATGTGCCCTTCGACTTGAGCCAGGTCATGTTTATCACCACGGCCAACATGCTGGAGACTGTGCCCGGACCGCTCCAGGATCGCATGGAGATCATCGACCTGAGCAGCTATACCGAAGATGAAAAGGTACGCATTGCCCAGGGCTATCTGATTCCGCGCCAGATCAAAGAAAATGGTCTGCGCCCCGAAGAGGTGGAATTCACCGAAGACGCGCTGGGCGAAATCATCCAGGGCTATACACGCGAGGCAGGTGTGCGCGGGCTGGAGCGTCAGATTGGCAAGGCGTGTCGCAAGATCGCGGCAGAAGTCGCCGGAAGGCTGCCTGCTGCCGTGCCTGTGCCCGAAGTCGCAGCCGGAACCGTTAACGAAACGCCGGCGGAAGTGACCGACACATCTGTATCGCAGGCCGATGTATCGCAGGCCGATGTATCGCAGGCCGGGGACGATTCGCCCCACGCCAATGGAACAGCGGGCAGCGTTGCAGAAACGACGGCGGAAAAGACCGCCGCAGAATCAGAAGAATCACCAGAAGAAGCACATGAAGACAGCGATGCGGTCCTGGACGAAGCGACCGCAGAGGATGGCGGCAACAATAGCGGCAACAATGGCGCACACGTCAACCGGCCCAGCCAGCCGCTGACGCGCATCGACAAAGACAATCTGGTGGTCTATCTGGGGCGGCGCAAGTTCTATCAGGATGAAATCGCCGAGCGCACCGAATTGCCCGGCGTTGCCACCGGCCTGGCGTGGACGGCTACCGGCGGCGATATTCTCTTCTTCGAAGCCACACGCGTCAACGGCGAAAAGGGTTTCGTCGTCACCGGACAACTGGGCGACGTCATGAAGGAAAGCGCCCAGGCCGCGCTGAGCTATGTGCGCAGCCGCGCCGAATCGCTGGGCATCGATCCCGACTTCTTCCGCAAGTCGGATATTCATGTGCATATTCCGGCGGGCGCCACGCCCAAAGACGGCCCCAGCGCCGGGATCACCATTGCCACGGCACTGGCAAGTCTGCTCACCGGGCGACCTGTGCGTTCGGATACGGCCATGACCGGGGAGATCACACTGCGCGGCAAGGTGCTGCCCATCGGTGGGCTGAAGGAAAAAGTGTTGACCGCGGCCCGCTTTGGGTTGACGCGTGTCATCCTGCCCAGGCACAATGCCGCCGACCTGGACGATGTGCCCGATGTGGTGCGCGACCAGATCGAATTCATCCTGGTGGATACAGTGGACGAGGTATTGGAGGCGGCCCTCACCTCGCGCGAGGCTGCCATTGCCAATAGCACAGCGGCTGTCGCTACATCCAACACCAACGGCTTGTCGGACCCCACTGAGGTCATCGAAAGCCTGCCCTAGCGCATATCCATGCGCCGCGGCTGCCCCCAATGGCTAGCCCCTGCGGGCATACAACAGAAGATCCTCATGAAGCCCGACCGTACCAGTGGTCGGGCTTCATTTTTTGCTGTCGCGTAGGGTGCTTGCATATTCTGGTGCATACCGCTATACTATATGTAGTTGGTATGGATTCAGTAGGTGTAGTTTGTGTCGCGATGAAATAACCGTCACACCTGTCTATACACAAAAAGTTTTGCACGCGAGCTAACACGATATGCAAATGCGCTCATTCTTGGCCCCAGGCGCGCAGTTGCATATCCAGAACGCATGTACAACCGTCATCTGAATAGACCAACATCGGATAAATTGCAGTTTAGACAGGATGCCAAACGCTTTAAGCATTCGAAGAGCAGTCACAACCACGTATACGGTACTTGTACCGTATACAAGTCCACTGCTTGGTCGGGAGACGCACGATTGCGTCACAATATTGCGTCACAACACCGCGCCAAACAAGGCGCTGTCGGCACAGGGGTTGATTTTAGAACCCACTTTTGGCCGGCACAGCTGTGACCACCATTTGAACTCCCGTTTCTGCCCGTGCGTTTGGACTTCCTATCAAGGAGTCATGTAGATTTTGTGAGCAGGAAACGAAAACCAAATACAAGTCGCGCGCCGCAGGCCGAAGCGCCGGCAGCCCCCAGCAAAACGGGGCAACGCCGGTGGTACAAAGTGGATCTCCACTTGCACACGCCCGCTTCGCGCGATTATGAGGAACCGCAAGTCAGTTATCTGGACTGGATGCGGACAGTCGTCAGTCGAGGTCTGGAGATTGTCGCGGTTACCGACCACAACACCGTCGCCGGCATTGGGGCCATCCGACGTGAAATGGAGTGGTTGACCAAGCTGGAAGGTACCAATCGGCTGACCGAAGCCGAGCGACAACGTTTGGCCGAATGGCGAGAGTTGGCGAATCAGGTATTGGTGTTGCCCGGTTTTGAATTTACGGCAACCTTTGGCTTTCACATTCTGGGCATCTTTCCCCCCGAAACTTCGGTGCGCCAGATGGAACATGTCTTGCTATCGCTCAGCATTCCCGAAGAGAAGCTGGACGAAGGCAGCACGGAAACCGGCGCGTCGACCGATGTTTTGACGGCCTATAAGACAATTCATGAAGCCGGTGGCCTGGTCATTGCCGCCCATGCCAATAGCACCCACGGCGTGGCCATGCGCAATTTCCCCTTTGGCGGACAAACCAAGATCGCCTATACCCAGGATGTGCATCTCGACGCCCTGGAAGTCACCGATCTGGATCGGGGCAACCGTTCGACTGCCCGCTTTTTCAACGGGAGCAAAAGCGAATACCCGCGCCGGATGCACTGTTTTCATGGCAGCGACGCACACCGGCTTACCCTCGATCCCAAGAACCCCAAGCGGTTGGGCATCGGCGAACGCGCCAGCGAATTTCTGTTGGATGAACCCTCGTTCGACAATATCCGCACACTCTTGCGCAGCAAACAATTTGATCGCACGCGCCCGGCGCGGCCCGATGAAAAGCCGTTCGATGCCGTAGCATCGGCGCGCGAAGAAGGCCCCAGCATTGTGCAGAGCTTCCACGATTCGGCCAGTCAGCGCGGCGGCAAACTCACCGCCATCCTCAATGACATCTGCGCCTTTGCCAACACCGCAGGCGGTTCCGTCTTTGTGGGGATAGGCGCCAGTGCGCGCCGCGGCAAACCGCGCGGGGTCGATCAACCCGCCGCAGTTGAACAGGAAATCCGCAGCGCACTGCAAGAACGCTTTGCGCCCCAACTGGATTCCCGGTTCGACGTGTTGCAAACCGAGGGCGCCAAAATTCTGCGCATTCAGGTCCCCAAAGGCACGGATCGCCCCTATTGCCTAGACGATTACAAGTATTATGTGCGCAACGAAGCCGAAACTTCCCAGGCAGTGCGCGATGAGTTGATCGCATTGATCCTGGAAAGCGCCGACGGCGGCAGAAGCCGGTCGGGGCGCGACAATGGCAATAGCAGTGGGGGCAGTAGCAGTGGAGGCAGCAGTAGTGGCAGTGGTAGCAGCAGTAGCAGTGGGGGCAATCGCCAGGGACAACGCTCCGATAGCCGCGATCACAGGCGCGGCGGGCGTGGGCGATCCGCCAGTCAGGCGGCGGCCGGCGCGGAATCTTCCAATAACGCCGAAGCCAACCTCAGCGATGCCGGCAACAATGGCGCAGGGCCGGGTACAGATTCGTCGTCGGGCGTGGGCATAGACAACAACGGTGCCAGCGTGGACGATACCTTTTACCTGCCCCAGGTTGGCGTCGAGATTGTAGAAACCGAAACGCGCAACGGCAATCGCTTCCACACCATTCGCGATCTGCGCAACAATCACATCATCAAAAATGTGACCCGCAAAGGCGCGCGCAAATTGTGGAACTATGCCATCCAGCAGCATGAAGATGCCCAGCCCCAGCCCGAGCAGATAGAATGGCAGGCGGATATTGGACTGCTCAATGCCGAAAAACGCGCCGGACGCACCCGCTATGATTTAGTCATGCGCGAGGGAGATACCTTGCGCGTCTTCTATGGCGTCACCGAAGACGGCATGGAAGGTCGCTGGTCGGTCTTTCTCAACGACGACTAATACCATATCGGCTAAGCAATGAACCAACCCAGGTCAATCTGTCTGGCAGAGCAACCTGGGTGCAAAACCGGGCTAACACAGGGTAACAAAAAGGTGGCGAGTCTTTCCCCAAAGACCCGCCACCTTTTCTATGCTTCTATTGTTATGCTTGAATCCAGCCGCCGCCCGCGCCCAACTCGGCAGATCCAGACATGCTACCCAAATTCAACGATAGCTGCACTGTGGCTGCACTGTGGCTGCACACTGTGCATTGCAAGGCACATCACAGGGCTACTCGCGCGAGGCCGCCGGCAGATGAATCCGATAGACAGGTTCCGGCGCGTCACCCCACATCACATCTACCGGCGTTAATTTCCACGCGGAGCCGTCGCCCAGTTGACCGACGTCATTGCCACCCCAACACTTCACCCCGCCGCCGCTGGTCAGCGCACAGGTATGCGCATATCCGGCGACAATCGCCTGCACGCCGCTGCCCAGGCCCACCACATCCACCGGCGTTGGCCTGTCGGCTGCCGTACCATCGCCCAGTTGACCCTCGTCATTGGCGCCCCAACACTTCACCTCGCCGCCGCTGGTCAGCGCACACGTATGCGCATACCCGGCGACAATCGCCTGCACACCGCTTCCCAGGCCCACTACATCTACCGGCGTCGTTTTATCCGCCTCGGAACCGCTGCTCCCGTCGCCCAATTGACCAT
>JBBDIO010000210.1:0-16273 GCA_040880365.1 Litorilinea sp. | reverse complement strand
AATGGGCGCGCACGGCGCGCATTGCCGGCGCCTATTTTTCGCCGGATGACGATCTCGACACCATCGACGCCCGCCTGGCCCAACTAGCCGCCGAAAATGTGACGGTAGTTATCACCGATAGCCCCCTGGGCGAACAGTTTGCCGTCTGGGCCGATGACTCCACCTTTGCCGCAGTCAAGGCGAGCATTGCCACCGTGGTTGCGCGCGCCCATGCCCACGGGCTGAAAGTCGTCCTCTATCACACGGGGCTAGAGCTGATCTCCCCGCCCGCCCGCAACCCCGGTCTGGAATATCCCCACTGGGCGCAATTGGGTCTCGACGGCACGCCCATTCTCTTCAACGATGTGAGCAACGAAGATACCCACTGGCTGGACAAAGGCATTTGGGACTTCTGGCTAACACCGTGTGCCCCTGCCGAAGACATTACAGAAAACGGCGCGCAAGCCACCGACGAATCCTTTCGTGCGCTCAGCCTGCGGCGCGTGCAAGAAATTGTGACCACCGGCATCGACGGCATCTGGGTTGATCAAGTCTATCTCCAGGGCAGCGTCGGCAGCCACGACGACATGTGGCCTTCCAGCGATCCGTGTAGCGTGGCTGCGTTCGAAGCGGAAACGGGCTTCGCCATGCCCACAGCAGAAGACTGGGACAGCCCCGCCTTCCAACGGTGGATTGTCTGGCGCCACACCCAGATCACCGATTTTCTGCTCGCCGAAATGGCCGCCGCGCGCGCCATCAATCCCAATCTCGTCTTCCTCAACGAAAATTCCAGCATCGATACAGGTCGTTCCACCTATGTGGCAACCGACCCGGCATCCTTGCTGGTCTATCCCGATATCACCACCGGGCACGAGATCGAGACAATCGCCGACCGTATGGACGCCGGCGAAACCGGCATGAAATTCGCCACGGTCGATCAATGGCTGGCCTTTCGCACTATGGTCGCATTTGCCCG
The DNA here is from genome assembly GCA_040880365.1 of Litorilinea sp. Taxonomy (GTDB): domain Bacteria; phylum Chloroflexota; class Anaerolineae; order Caldilineales; family Caldilineaceae; genus JBBDIO01. Next base: position 15,318 of record JBBDIO010000210.1, on the reverse strand, counting down.
CGGCACAGATCGCGACAAGCCTAGCTGGATCCTCACCTATGGCTTTGCGCCGCGCGATAGCGCCCAGCTCGCCGGGCTGGTTTTGGCCGAACAGGCCAACTTCTATGAGACCCGCGGTCCCCAGATGGCCGACACGGTGAGCGCAGACTTTCGCACCCGGCTCTTTGGCTGGATCGACCAGCACGCCGACAAGCTCTATGGCGGGAAATCCGTCGCGCAGGTGGGCCTGCTTTTCAGTCCACGTACCCGCGATCTGATCGACACCGTTTCGGGCGAACCCTATGCAATAGGTGATTCAATTCACTTTGCGGCCTATCGTGCGGCGGCCAATCGTCTCCTGAGAGCGCACATTCCCATTGACATCGTCATCGACACCGATACCGCCATGTTCTCGCGCTATAAGGTGCTGATCCTGCCCGAAATCCAGATGATGAGCGAAGCCACTGCCACCGCCCTGCGCGCGTTCAACGGCACACTGATTGCGGTGGGCACAACCGGCCTCTATGACGAATGGCTCAATCTGCGCCCCAACATGGCATTGACCGGTACCGGCACAATCTTTCTACCCCACGTAGATGCGAGATTGACCGAGCTGGCGGATACCCACCTACTCACCACCGATGCCCCCGCATCCGTGCAAATCGGTGTCTGGCGACATCCCCACGGCTTCAGCCTGGCGCTGGTGAATACTGCTGCCACGCCCACAACCGCGCCCATCCAAATCGCCTTGCGCAGCGGCGCGCCCCACGGCGCACAATTCACCGCCACACTCTATCCGCTCGACTATCCTCTGGATGGCGCCGCAGCCACGCTGGCCTTCCAGCCCCCCGCCACCTTCAATCCGCCCATCCTTTCCGGGGGAAGCCCTGCCACCGTCCAACTGGAAATCCCGGCAGGGCTGGACACACTAGCATTACTCACATTGGAAAGGACAGACCCACCCAATCTGCTTTGGCTGCCCAGCCTTTTGGATCCGGACGCCAACGCGGAATGATCCTGCCCAGTTCACCGGGCACACACAGTAAATTGTACGCACCGAATTGCGCACACTGACTCGCACACAGTGGATGACCCCCTGCGAATTGCGCGTATGGCATTGTTTAATGAGGAGAATCTGATGAGCATTCATTTTGGAACCGACGGCTGGCGTGCCGTCATCAGTGAAGAATTCACCTTCGCCAACGTGCGTCTGGTCGCACAAGCTATCGCCGATTGGATTGGCGAATCTATCGACCACAGCCAGCGTACCATGGTAGTGGGTTACGATACCCGGTTCCTCTCCGACCGCTATGCCGCCGAGGTGGCGCAAGTCTTGGCGGCGAACGGGATCCAGGTCTACCTAACCCGCCAGGATACGCCCACGCCTGTGGTCTCCCACGCAATCCGCCACTTGGGCGCCGACGGCGGCGTGATGGTGACCGCGAGCCACAACCCACCCCGCTACAACGGCCTCAAGCTCAAAGTCGCGTCGGGGGGCAGTGCATCGGGCGCCGATTGTAAACGCGTGGAAAAGTATCTCCAGCGCGAAAGTGCACCCCGCACCATGGAGTTTGCCGCCGCCGAACATCATGGCCTAATCCGCCGCTTTGATCCGGTTCCGGCTTATTCTGCCCATCTGGAAACCATGCTCAACTGCGATACCATTGCATCGCATCCGGGACGTGTCGCGATTGACTCTATGCACGGTGCCGGGCGCGGGCATATCCAGACCTGGCTACAATCTACCGGCTGGGAGGTAGAGGAGATCCACAGTGAGCTGAATCCGGGCTTCGGTGGCTTCCATCCAGAACCCATCATGCCCCATTTGCAAGCCTTGCAAAAGATGGTGCTCGCAGGCCGATTTTCGCTGGGACTGGCGACTGACGGCGACGCCGACCGCATTGGGGCGATTGATGAACGCGGCCGTTTTGTCAGCCCCCAAAGCATTTTCGCCCTGGCATTGCGCTATCTGGTAGAAGATCGCAATCTGCGCGGCACGGTCGTCCGCTCGATCAGCATGACCAACATGATCGACAGGCTTTGTGCCCGCTATCGGCTGCCGATTGTAGAAACGCCGGTAGGGTTCAGCCATATCGCCAAACTCATGGCCGATCATGATGTTTTGATTGGGGGCGAAGAATCGGGCGGCATTACGCTGCGCGGCCATGTTCCCGTGGGTGATGGGATTCTCCTGGGCCTGCTCTTGCTGGAGATTGTCTCGTCCTATGGCACCACACTCGCCGAACTGCTGGACGATCTGCAAGCCACAGTCGGCCCGGCATTCTACGCACGGCAGGATCTCACCGTGCCAATCCAGATCAACAAGCATTCTATGACCGAACGCCTCTCCCAAAATGTGCCCCAGCGGATTGGCGAGTTTGTCGTCGAACATATCCAGCTCAACGACGGCCTGAAATATCTGCTGCGCAATGGAGCCTGGCTACTCATTCGACCATCGGGCACCGAGCCGGTACTGCGCATCTATGCCGAAGCGCCCGAACAATCGGGGCTTTCTTCGCTCCTGGACTATGGCCGCAGTATCGCCGCCAGCGTGGCCTGAACAACGCACAGAAAATCGCCTTCACGCACCACGAGTCGGGCCACGCGCGGCCATTCCCAGAGGCGCGTGGCCTTGTAACCGTCGCGCACACGCAGGCAGGATTCCTCGCGGTTGAGAATGCCAGTCGTGATGGCCCACATCGACCACAACGTGCAGCCCCTGGCGGCTGTGCGCAGCAATCGCCCCAGACATTGCCACGTAGCGCTGCACAATCCGCGCCTCCAGGGCGGGCCGTTCAGCGCTATTCGCGCCGGAGACGCGTAAAGCCTTCGCCCAACGCCGCCTGGGTTATGCCGATGCTCACAAAAGCCTGGGCATCGACTTCGCTCACTATCCGTTTGAGATCGTTGACCTGGGGGCGGTAGATTGTGCACAGAACAATGGTGCGGGGTTCACCCGTATACCCGCCAGTCGCCTCCCAATAGCTCACCCCGCGCCCAAGCTGGGTCATCAGGGCCTGTACCATAGCTTCGGGCTTCTGGGTCACAATCGTCGCGGTGCGCGAACGGCTTGGCCCCTCTAGGATATAATCCGCGGCCAGCCCACTGAGCAACAGGGTCAGCATGGCATAGAGGGCAATTTCCCAACCAAAAACCAGCCCCGCAGTCACCACAATTGCGCCATCGATGTAGAGATAAACTGTACTCAGAGGGATGCCCGTGCGCAGTTGCAATATGCGGCCCAGAATAGCCGTGCCGCCCATGGTCGCGCCTGCGCCATAGACAAACCCGGCTGCCACGCCGCCTACCAGACCCGCGTAAATCGCGCTCAACAACACATTATCCGTGAGCGGACCTCCATCCAGATACGCAGGCAATTGCAGAATGAGCGCCTCGGTCGCCACAGAAAAGGAGACCACCGAAATCAGTGTGTAAACCAGAAACCGCCACCCACCCAGGGCAAAAAAGCCCAGGATAAGCAACGGAATATTGACCAGCAGATAGAAGTAGGCAACCGAAAAGCCGGTGAAGTGGTTGACAATGATCCCCACACCGCTAAGCCCGCCGGCGGCTATATCGTAGGGTAGCTGAAAGAGGGTATACGCAAATGCACCCAGACCCGTGCCGACCAGCAGCAAGATCAGTCGCCTGAGTTCGGCCCAAAACGTTTGCAACCGTTGGCGCAAGGGAAAGCTCCGCTCTGTCTACTATGCAAATCTGGATTGTGCGCCGGCGCGCAGCCTGGATCCGGATGGCAAACATCAAGCCCGGCAATCGCTAAGTGCGGTAATCGCCGTTAATACTCACATATTCATGGCTCAGATCGCACGTCCAGACGACCGCTGCGCCCGACCCCGCGCCCAATTGCACGCGGATGTCGATCTCCGGCTGGGCAAAGCGCGCCGCGGCGTCGCTCTCCGCATAGGTCAGTGGGGTGCCTGCCGCCACGAGCTGCAATTCATCCATACGCTCGCCGGGCTGGGGGCCGCCGTTGATATAGAGCGCGGCTTGCCCCGCGTCCAGCTGCGCGCCCGAACGCCCTACCGCCGCCAGGATGCGTCCCCAGTTGGCGTCATTCCCAAAAAAGGCCGTCTTGACCAGTGGGCTGGTGGCAATCGTGTTCGCAGCCTGATGCGCGGCTGCGTTCGATTCTGCGCCCTGCACCCGAATTGTCACAAATTTGGTCACGCCTTCGCCGTCGCGCACCACAGCCTGGGCCAATTCCACAGCAATCGCGGTCAACGCCTCTACAAATGCCCCATATTCCGGCGAATCGGCCGCGTCGATTTCGGCATTGCCCGCCAGCCCATTTGCCAATAGCAAAACCGTGTCATTGGTGCTGGTATCGCCGTCCACACTGATACAATTATAGCTCTGCTCCACTGCGGTGCTCAAGGCATGTTGCAGCATAGGCGCGCTGATGCGAGCATCGGTCACAATCGTGCTGAGCATAGTCGCCATATCCGGGTGGATCATGCCCGCACCCTTGGAAATACCCGTCAAACGGGCTTCGTGCTCACCCAGTTGCACCGTGCGGGTCGCCAGCTTGGGCCGTGTATCCGTGGTCATAATCGCGGTCGCCGCGTCTTCCCAGCTTTCAGGATGGAGCGCACCCACCGCTTTGGAAATTCCCGATATCAGCTTATCCATCGGCAATTGCACCCCAATCACGCCCGTACTCATGACAAAAAACGTGTGATCCGGCGCGCCCAATTCGCGCTCCACGGCTTCTGCCATGCGCCGCGCATTGGCGTCGCCTTCCACCCCCGTACACGCATTGGCACAGCCGCTATTGATGACCACGCCATAGGTCTGGTCGGGGTTCAGCGACAAAAGCCGGCGGTCATATTGGACCGGCGCGGCCGGAAACAGATTGCGCGTAAAGGTGGCCGCGGCCACACACGGCACGCGGCTCACGATCAAAGTCAGATCCGGCGCGCCCGATTTCTTGATTTGGGCCGCCACACCGGCCACGTCAAACCCGGGGACGGCAAAAGCTGATGGAGTCATGGCAGGTTCCTTGCATAAATGTTCATAAATGTTTATGTGTGGGAAGGGAGTGGCTAGAGCGCAACCGCGCCTGTGGCCGTTGCGACCAAGCAGCCAAAGTTGCGTGTCTGCATTGTACACTGTGCGTCGGCATATCCGGCAGCCGCCAGGCGCGCCAGATGGCTCTCTACCGTGAGCCGCCCTGGATCCGCGGCGGGGTTGGCCGACGAATGTTGTAGCAAATCTGCAAAAATCAAGCGGCCCTGGGGCGCGAGCTGTTTGCGTGTGGTGGAATAGATGCGCGCCACAGCTGCCTCATCGCCCAGGTCGTGCAACGATTGCAGCGAAATGAACACATCCACCAGCCCCGGTAACTGTTCCAACCAGGCAGTGCCATTCAAATCTGCTTCGTAGAGGGCGACCCGCGGCGCGTAGAGCGCCAGCTTTTCTTCCGCATAGGCAATGCCCCAGGGCGATTGATCAAACCCCACATAGCGCAAAGTGGGGAAGCGCGCCAGCAATGGGGCCGCCAACTGTCCTCCCCCCGCAGCCAATTCCACCACGCGCAGCGGGCGCGCGGTCTTCCCCAGGCCAACCACAGAGGTAGTTGCCGCCAGCAAATGTCCGACCTGGATACACAGGTGTTCAATTACATCGGTTCGTTCGGGCCAACGGTCGGAAAGCCCTTCATAATAATCGCGGGCTTCGGCCAACGTGTGAATGTCTCGAAAGCGCGCCGTCAATTCAATCTACCTCCCTTCCAGGCAATCCAGCATCACCTATTCCAGCGCCAGGCTATCACTCCTTCACGCCCACCAAATAGCGATGATGCGCCCAAATCGCCTTGGCCTGCCAGGGCAAATCGGCGTGATCCAGCCACGCATATTGCATCACCCGCTCCCGCAGATCCGGCTCCTGGCCCAGATAATAGGCCATCGTGCTCCACTGCCAGTTGTCGCCCGTAAACTGGGTTTCCAGGGCGGCGCTGCGAATACCGAGTCGTTTCAACACTTCGTTGGCAGGCATAACCGTATCGGGCCAGGGTGGCGTATCCAGCACGCCCTCTTCGATGATGCGCACACCAGCATTTTCCAGCAGGCTGCGGATTCGATGCATTTCGGTCCACTGTTCGTCATGCTGCTGAAAGAATTCCCGGTCGATCACAAATTTTCGCAGCCAATAGCCCACTTGCAAACGGTTGGGCATGGCAACAAAGACCAGGCGGCGGCTGGTTCGTGCCAATTCGCGCACCAATGCCGCGGGGTTACGCAAATACCATAATCCTGCCCATTGCCAGGTCAGATCAAACGCGCCGTCGGCAAACGGCAACTGACCCCACCCGGCGGGATGCACATGCACAAAGCGGGCGTCCGTCTGCAAATCTGTCTCCCAAATCCGCTGCACGCCCTGCAAGCGCTCCTGATTATCATCGACCAGGGTGACATCACAGCCATTTTGCGCCAGGATATAACTGTTGATCCCGCTGACTCCGGCCATGCCATACAAAGGCGCTTCCAACACCGAATGCAGATCAAATCGACTCTGCAAAGACTCCAGAAAGTCGTTGAGCACAAACCGCTCGTATACCAGCCCCAGCCCTTCGTTATAGTCCGTCAGATACTTCCGCCAACTTGAATCACTCATAAAGCTCCGTTCGCTGCCCCATGCACAGGGCATCAATTTTCAGAAAAGCTGTATTGTACAGCGTAGGGCGACTCTCGCCCGCGCCTTCAATCATCGCTTGTGCGCGCGGCGTCCACGGCCACAACCAGCAGCAAATAACCCTCACGGCCTATCACGCGCACCTGCGCGCCCGCGGCCAGTGTGCCCTGATCCAGTCGGGCATTCCACCATTCGCCGCTAATGAAGACGCGGCCATCCGTGTCCGCATCCAGCGACGTACGCAACGTCACCACCTGGCCGATCAGACCCTCACCGCCCGTGGTTACCGGACGGCGCTGTGCCGCCAATGCCTTGATCCCGGCGAACAGGGTAAGCCCGCCCATGAAGACCGCCAGACTAATCAGCGTGGTCCACGGTACCGGCAACGCCGTGGAATCGAACAAGAGCGCGCCGCCAATCACAAACGCAATGGCGCCGCCCACCGTAAACAGCCCAAATGTGGGTGTGAATGCCTCGGCCACAAAGAGAATCAACGCCAGCACCATCAGCGCGAAGCCGGCAAAGTTAGCATCCAATTGGCCCAGCGCATAGAGCGCAAGCAACAAGCTGAGCGCGCCGATGATCCCCGGCAGACCCACGCCCGGTGTGCGTATCTCCACAAACAGCCCCAATAAACCAAGACTTAGCAGCAGCGAGGCGATAGTAGGATTGGCAATGAAATTGAGGAATTGTTCTATGCCGGTGAGTTCCAGGGTTTCAATCTGGGCCGCCGCCGTATTGAGCGTGCGCGGCTGGCCTTGCACCTGCATTTCCATGCCGTGGGCCTGGGCCAGCAAATCCGCCACAGTGGGGGCGATGAAATCTATAATGCCCAGTTCCAAAGCCTGGGATGCCGTCGCAGTCGCCGCCTCTTCTACCGCGGCAATGGCCCACTCCACCGCAGCATCACCCCGGCGTTCTGCCAGATTTTCAATATCAGCACTGAGGATATTGGTGATTTTGGCTTCCATCGTATCACCAATATCTTCGCCACTTGCGCCCACCGGACTGGCCGCGCCGATACTGGTGCCCGGCGCCATCACTGCCAGATGCCCAGCCAGCGTGATAAATGTCCCCGCGCTGCCCGCATTCGCGCCCGAAGGCGCGACATAAACGGCAATCGGCAGGGGCGCAGCCAGAATGCGTTGATTGATGGCGCGGGTGACATCCACACTGCCGCCCGGCGTATCCAACTGTAGCACAATGAGTTCCGCGTCCAGCGCCTGTCCCTGCTCAATCGCCGCCTGCAAATAGCGATCCAATACCGGCGTCACTGCGCCGCGAAAGGTGAGCACCAACGCCACGCGCGGGCCATCGCTGCTCGCGCCATCAGTCCCGGCAGGTGTTGTATTGGCGGGTGCTATATCGGGTGTCTGGGCCAGACTCGGCCCCAGCACGGGCACCAGGCCATAGATGCCGAATACCAGGCAGATCAAGGCCAGCCCGCGCGCAACTCTGCCCCGTAAATCTCCACGCCGTAAATCTCCGCGCCAGGATGCGCGCGTGCGGAGCGTCAATTGTGGTTCAACCCAATTGCTCATCCGGTTCCCTATCCGGCAGACGCCTGTACCAGGGCACGCTTATGCACCTGCACCGCGTCCACCATTTCCAACACAGAATCGCGCCCGGCCTTGCCCGAAGCGCCCAGCATCTGTGTTAACTCGTCAATGCGCTCCACATCGTTCAAATCGCGCACAACCGTGCCGGTACGTTCTTCGCCATTTTCGGCATAGACGCGCTTGTTCACAGTAAAGTGGCGGTCGCCAAACGCGGCCAACTGGGGCAAATGGGTGATACATAACACCTGGTGAGCTGGGCGTCCCGCGGGCATAGAGACAGCCGCGGCGGGCGCCAGCAGAGCCTGGCCGCCGGTCAGATTCCACAATTTCTGGCCGACTGTCGCGCCCACGCGCCCCCCAATCCCCTGGTCGATCTCATCAAAAATCAGCGTGGGCGTGGCGTCGGCGTGCGCCAATACACTTTTCAACGCCAACATAATGCGCGCCGTTTCACCGCCCGATGCCACTTTAGCCAATGGCTTCAGCGGTTCACCCGGATTTGCACTCAATAGAAATTCCACCCGATCCAGACCTGTGGCGTCGAAGTTCACGCGCCGCCCGTCATCCAGATAGGCCCCGGCCCCATGCTCAACCTGTTGCAATTCTACGCCGTAGCGCGCACGCGCCATGCGCAAGTCGCCCAATTCCCCTTCCACGGCGCGCGCCATCTCTTCGCCCGCGGCGCGGCGCGCTACGCTCAACCCAATCCCCAACTCGCCAATCCGATGCAACAGCTTTTCTTCCGTCGCTTCCAATTCGCCCGTGCGCACTTCCCAGTTTGCCAGGCTTTCCAGCTCGGCCTGTGCCTGCTCGCCAAAAGCCACAATCTGGGCAATGGATTCGCCATATTTGCGTTTCAGCCCATGCAACAGATCAATGCGCTGCTCCGCCTCTTCCAGGCGCGCGGGGTTAAATTCCAGACCATCGCCATAATCCGCCAGCGTCCGCGCCAAATCGCTCACTTGCTCCAGCAGGGCCTGGGCGCGCTCGGCTTCTTCATTCATCGCCGGGTCTATGCGCGCCAAACGTTCCACCCGCGCCACGGCCTGGCCCAGCAGATCAACCACGCTGGGCACATCGGCGTCGCCCGCGTTGAGCAGGGCCTGCGCTGCCTGGGCCAATTGCATAAGGCTTTCGGCATTCCCCAGCCGCACACGCTCATTTTCCAGCTCTTCTTCTTCGCCGGGTCGCAAACGCGCTTCGAAGATCTCTTCTACCTGGAAGTTCAACAGATCCACGCGCTGGGCAATCGTGCGCGCATCCTGGCGCAACCGTTGCAGCTCGCCGCGCACTTTGCGCAACTGTGCCACCTCGGCGGCAAACTGACGTCGTTGGTCCAGCAAATTAGCATAGCGATCCAGCAAATTTACATGCGTGCGCGGCTGTAAGAGATTCAGATGCTCTCCCTGCCCGTGGACGTCGATCAGAACGCTTGCCACCTCGCTCAGAATTTGCAGGCTGACTGTGCGTCCGTTGACGCGGCACACATTGCGCCCATTCACCCGCACCTCGCGCGCCAGGGTCAGCCACGCCGGCGCATCGGGATCTTCCAGATCGTGTTCGGTCAAAAGCCGCTGCACACCGTCCGTGGCTTCGGTTTCGATTTCGGCGCGCAATTGAAAAGCAGCTTCTACCAGCGCCAGCTCACACCCGGCGCGCACCCACTCCGCCGTGCCCCGGTCGCCCATCAACAGACCCAACGCATCTATAATGATGGATTTGCCCGCGCCGGTTTCGCCCGTCAGGATGTTTAACCCCGGACCGAATGCGATGTGGAGATCGTCAATGATGGCAAAGTTTCGGATGGTCAGCTCGTGCAACATGTTTCCATTTTAGCATAAGGCAGGCATCGCGCCCCACTCAAAATCGCCGCGGCGACGCATGAAAATCGCAGCCGCGCTCCGACGCCCACACGCGACCCCAATGTATTGTGAAACCGCTTTGCATCGTTTGTCTGCCGATGGTATACTGCCCGCGCAGTGAAACCGTATACAATAGGCAATTCCAGCCTGTCTGCCCTGCCTATCTCGTGCTATGCAAAATGAGTTGTAAAATTGGTTTTTGAGTTCTTGTTTTAAGAGTCGCGTTTTGAGACTCAATTTTGAGATTCGTGTTTTCCAGATATGTGTTTTCAGAGGAGAAAGTAAATGCCTACCCTTGGTCCTATTGAGCTGGTCGTGATCCTTGTGATCGTCACTATGTTGTTTGGTGTCGGCAAGCTCCCCGAGGTTTTCGGCGCAGTCGGTAAGGGTATCCGCGAATTCCGCCGCAATTCTACTGTCGAAGCAGAGAAGGCCGCGAAGGAAGCCGAGACGAAGGAAGCCGAGACATCGTCCGAGCCGATCCAGGCTAGCGAGTCCACCGCCGAAACCAAGACGTCTGAACCTCAGCAAGTCAGCTAATTTTCCAATACAGAACTGATTTGCCTTAAGCTAACGAACCCTCTATCACCTGGGGCGGCGCGCAAACTTCGGCGATACGAAGCCCGTGTGTTTTTATCCAGGTGACAGAAACGTTCTCTACAATCCAGCGAATTATTAGCTTACGCGCGGTTTTGCTTCTGTAAGTCTGTCCCCTGCCAGGCAAACTGGAAATTTGCACACAATCTACTGTTTGCCGGCATGTCACAGCGGGAAATTGTCGTCTCATGCGCAGCAGGCCCGGTTGCACACTTCGCCAACCGGGCTTTTGCTTTGGTAGACCCGCCATTCCATCCTTGCAAGCGAGGACACCGGTTTGCGAATCTTGCGGCTGCTGAGCCTGATATTTGCCGTCAGCGCAGCCTATTGGGCATACCATCTGATTTTTCGGGGCTTCAATTTTCAAGATGGCCCCCTTGCCCGGCTGCCTTTTCCATCGGCTGTGGCATTCCTAGAGGCGCGTCTGCCCGCAAGTTTGTCCGCGCGCCAGCTTGGATACCTCGCTTTTACCCTCCTCCCCACCAGCATTATCCTGTTGAGTCTGGCTGCGCCCGTCTGGCACGGTGAAACCCAGCGCGTTTATCGTGCTGTGCGCCAGGCAGCCGTCAATCGGCCCACAACCGGCTATCTGGGTGCGGCACTCATCACAGTCTCCGCCATCCTGTTGGGCAGTTGTCTGCTCGCAATCCGCGCCCAGTCGACGACGCTCCTTTACGCCACAATTGCCTTGACCATCCCGGTCTATGGGGCAGGGTTAATAATCCTCCAGCGCAATCACGCGCCTCCGCCCTACCAACGCGTCGATCCGCAGCCGATTCAGCCCTATCACCATTGGATGGGGCTGGTCGCAGTTCTCGCGGTAGTGGTGGCCATACTTATTTGGATTCTACCCTCCCTGCCCTTTTCCCTCGACGCGTTTTCGCTTGCCCACGCCAGTCTCGCAGCCTCCACTCACGTCGACTTGGTAGCGCCCATAAAGGCAACCCGGCAAATTGCAGCAAGCGCGCTCATCTGGCCCAGCCATTTGTTGGGGGCATGGACAGGCGACGTTTTCCGCTCCGGCATCCTGCGCGGCGCATTGGCTGCGACCGCCGTGGTGGTTGGGAGCTGGCTGGTCGCATGCGAGCTGTTACGCCGCACCCCCACAGTGGGTCAGTTTGGCGAACCGCTGCAAGATGATGGGGCGTGGCCCGCCCAATTGACCGCAGCCGCGCTGCCTGCATTTGTGGGTTTCTTCCATCTGGCGCGTATTCCTTTTGTGTTCGAGCCGGTGGCGTTGGGTCTGTTGGGGTTGTGGTTGTTGCTCCTGGGGGCACGTACCCGCAATCTGCCCACAGTCGGGTTGAGCGCCCTCCTCACCGGCAGTACACCTTTATATGGCAGCGTGGGGATACTGTGGATTACAGTAGGATTGGCCGCGTGGCTCGGCATCTGGCTCTTTCAGCGCGCCTGGCTCACGGGTCGCCGGGTAAAGATCGCGGTCACCCCCCGCACTGCCGCGGCCCCAATCCGTGTCAAAACCCAGGCCAATCTGCAAGTAGGGGCCGGCCTGGGTATGCGCGCCATCGCGCTTTGGGCGCTTGGGGTGTTGATTACTGGCCTGCCCGCGGCCGCCGGTCTGCTCAACTTCGCGCAGGATGGCATAAACGGCGCGCTGGATCATGCCGGATTTGCCACGCCCTATTTCGCATTCCACATCGATAGCGCGCTGCCCACGCTTAGCCAACATGTTAACGCCGCCGGCGACTTTCTCCTTGCCCCCTACCTGTTTGATCTGCCCCTGCAACTGAGTGGCCCCTGGCTTGGCCCGCTGCTCTTGCTGGCGCTGATTGTCCTCCTGGTCAATCTGGATCATCTGGTTGGGTGGATCGGTGCCATATGGCTCGCGTGCGTACTCCTGCCCATGATCCGGCTCGATCCCGCATCTCCTGCCCAACTCATGTGGCTGGCGGCAGCCCTCCCGGCGCTGGCCCTGGCGCTGGCGATGCTGCTCGACCGGCTACGCGCCGGAATTTTGCACAACCTGGGCAGCTGGAATATGCAGGCGACTGTCTATGCGTGTACAGGTCTGCTCATCGCCAGTCTGGCGGGCAATCTGGTGACCTATGTCGAAAGCGCAGCTCTGTATAACACGCCAACCGCCGAACTAGCGCGCCACCTGCCCCCATTGCTCGCCCGCGGCCCCGTCTATATCGCAACGGAGGGCACGCCCGCCGCAGCTGCCATCTCCAGCGTCGACTTGTCCCGACAGACATTGTCCGCGCCGCACATGCGGCCCATAGTCAACTTGATTGTCGAATCCGCGCCGGGCACGCCCGCCCGCTTCATCACACCAGACGCCTGGCCCCGCGCCCTGCCCACAGATGCGCACGTCCTTATCGCGGGTGGCGAAGTTCACATCCTCGCCCGCCTGCGCGCCGATTTCGGCCCCGGCACAGTCAGCACCCAACGCGATCTCCACAGCAATCCGGTGCTCTATATCTATACACCTTCCCCCTGACCCCAAACCGAATATCTGATCCGGCCCGCGGCGCGCTAGCCCGACTCGACTCACCGCGGATTTGGGGAAACGGCATCTACTCGGTATAATCCCACACATTCTGAATATTAGCTTCAACATACCGCAACCTGCGCGTTGCGAAGGAGACAGTACCGTGAATTTTGCCAGCTACATGATGATTGCGTCGAATATTGTGGCCCTTGCCCTGATTGGCATCGTCTTGATTCAGGGTCAGACCAGCGGCGGTCTGGGCAGCGCATTTGGCGGTAGCGATATCTATCGCACACGCCGCGGCATGGAAAAGACGCTGTATAACATCACCTTTATTATGGCCGGCGTCTACGGTATTTTCGCGTTTATCACGGTTGCGTTCGAATAATCCACGCGTGCCGGCTTCGCCCAAACTCTCCACATCCCAACCATGTGGCCTGGTCGGCCCCGCGCAACTTCGCAACGCGCCAGACTTCTGGCAATTGATTCCGCGCGTACCTGTTCGAGCATACCGTTCCTGCTATCGTGCCCGAATCCGCTACATTTCGGGAGGATAGTACATCCCATATGGCACGTACACCACGCACAAATCCGTTCGCCGGTCCCCATTCTGGACAAATACCGGCGTCCGGATCACCCAAACGCCCGTTAGACAATCCCAGGCCCCGCAGGGGCGCGCAGGAATCGACCACCAGTGCGGCTTCACCCGCCGCGACGATTGGCCGCCATATGCGCTGGCAGATTCTCATCGTCCTGACCGGGGTCCTGCTCCTGACTACCATTCTCAGCTTTTCCACATTCAGCGTCACCACCGTGCTCATCCCCGACAGCGGGGGGGTCTATCGCGAAGGAATTGCCGGCGCGCCCCGCTATCTGAACCCCTTACTCTGCGACGCCAGCGAAGCCGATCTCGATCTCTGTAATCTGCTCTATCGCGGTCTGACCACCATCGACAAAAATGGGCGCGTCATTCCCGATCTCGCCGCCGAATGGACGATCTCACAGGATAACCTGGTCTATACCTTCCGTCTGCAAAGCGAACAATACTGGCACGATGGCGCGCCCATCACCGCCGAAGATGTCCTCTTTACCATTGGCATTCTGCAACATCCTGAAGTGTTCAGCCTGCCCGATCTCACCGGCCTATGGCGGTCGGTAGAAGTGACCAAGATTGACGATCTCACGGTTGAGTTCCGTTTGGCAGAGCCGTTTACGCCCTTTTTGGACTATACCTCCATCGGACTTTTGCCGCAGCACCTGTGGGAAAATGAACCCGCCGCAGACCTGGCGACCAAGTCGCTGCTCACCACGCCGATTGGCTCCGGCCCCTACAAAGTGGCACAAACCGCATCCGGCTATATCCGCCTGGAACCTAGCCCCTATAGCACGTTGCCCACGCGTCCCTACATATCGGCCATCGAGTTTATATTCTACCCCGATCATGCCAGCCTGTTCGCTGCCTTTGTCGAAGGTGAAATCGACGGCATCAGCACTGTGCTGCCCCAGGATCTGGACGAGGCCGCCGACCACCCGGATCTCATGCTCTTTTCCAGCGTCCAATCCGAATATCTGACAATCCTTTTTAATCTGGATAATCCGGGCGCGCCCTTCTTTCAGGAAAAACTGGTACGCCAGGCCCTGCACTATGGCCTGAACCGGCAACGGTTGATTGATGAAGTGCTGGGCGGGCAGGGCATCATCGCCCACAGCCCCATGCCCCCCGAAAATTGGGCCAATCATGCCGATGTGAAGCAGTATGAATATGATCGCGACCAGGCCTCACAACTGCTGGACGAAGCGGGCTGGATTGACACCAACGGCGATGGCGTGCGTGACAAAGATGGTCAGGATCTGCGCTTTCTGCTCTACACCAACGACGATCCCACCCGCATCGCCATTTCACAGCGCATTGCCGCCGATTGGCAGGGAATTGGCGTAGACGCCCAACCGACGCCGGTCACATTTGCCGGGCTGGTAAGCGACTTCCTCAACCCGCGCCGCTTCGACGCCGCGCTCATCGGCTGGGAACTCACGGGCGATCCGGATCCCTATCCGCTTTGGCACAGCACCCAGGCCACCGGCGGCGGACAAAATTACACGGGCTGGTCGCACGAAGAAGCCGACGAAATCATGGAACAAGCACGCGCCATTGCCGATGAGCCATCGCGCCGCTTTCTCTATGCGCGTTTTCAGGATATCTTCGCCGAAGAAACGCCCG
>JBBDIO010000209.1:0-16307 GCA_040880365.1 Litorilinea sp. | reverse complement strand
AACGCATAGTCGCCATCGCGCAACGCGCCAATGTTCAACACCATATCAACCTCGGTGGCGCCCATTTCGGTTACCGCGTTTGTTTCAAAAACCTTGACCGCAGTCAGCGTCGCACCCAGCGGGAACCCAATCACCGTACAGATTGCCATTGAGCTTTCTGCCAGGCGCGCATGACAAAAGGCTACCCAGGTAGGATTCACACAGACCGACGCGAAGTGATGGTCGGCGGCTTCTCGACACAACTTTTCAATTCTTTCTGTGCCCGTATCCGCCTTCAGGGCCGTGTGGTCGATCAACGCCGCAATTTGGGCCACCGTCAGGCGGGGCAACATCGCGGCCTCCGGTTCGGTATACGCAAAGGTCGCGAGCCGCGCCTGCGCATCTTGCACGATCTTCTCAACTGACTTCTGCAAAGTACGTTCCTGCTAGGGTACAGCCTGTGCCGCATTGCCACCTGGCTCCAAATCATAATGATCTACCCAGCCAAAAGTCGCCAGGGGCCAAACATGCAGCCAGGCCTTACCCACCACCAAATCCTCCGAAAGCGCGCCAAAATCACGACTATCTTTGGAATTCTGACGATTATCACCCATCACAAACAAATGGCTGGGTTCCAGCAACAGCGGTCCATAGACAGTCGACGGATGCAGTAGATTCAGATCGTAGTCCTCCACCAGCACTTCGCCGTTGATATAGACCGCCTGATTGCGAATCTCCACCGTATCGCCCGGCAAACCAATCACCCGTTTGATATAATCCTCGTTCACATTGCTAGGATTGTGAAACACAATAACATCGCCGCGCGCGGGCGCGCCCAATCGAAATGAGAGCTTGTTCACCAAAATGAACTGGCCCTCATAAAAATTGGGTTGCATAGAGTGGCTCTCGATGCGGTAGTTTTGCACAACCTGCCGAATCAACAGAAAAATCACCAATGAGAGAATGATGGTTTCTGCCAATTCCCGCAGCATCATCCAACCCGGCGAGGGTTGGCGCACCTCCGCGCCGGTATCCGCCGAATTCACGTCGCCCTGTTCGGCAGATGCATCGGCCTGCAACTGATAGACGCCGGCATTCGGTTCCGCGTCGTTCGTGCCTGTCGTGCGCACACGATTTTCAGCTTGTCCTACGCCCGACTGTCCTGTAACAGGTTGTCCCATAGCCATCACTTACTTTCACTCGCCAAAGCCACGATTTTTGTCATCGAGAACAATAAAGATGCAATATCAAAAGTCATTGTTGCATACGCCGACTGCACCCGTTCACTATCCAGGCTGGGCAACCATCAGACGCAGAAATATCAAACGCCCAAAAATTATAGCACCGGGCCAATGGGCTTCCAAGAACCGAGGATTCTCACCTCTGGTTTTTCTATATCCCAAAAATAACCCAAGTATCCCAATTGGGATACTTGGGTTATTACAAACGTTTCCCAATTTATACCAATTTGCTGCGCAATACCCCTGCTGAAGGCGAGTACGCAATGTCACTGCCGCTGGGCAGCCTATTTCAAAATATAGCGGGTGCCGCGCTTATCCCCGATTTTCAACAACACGCCCTTCGCCACCAAATCGGCCAGATCCAGGCGCAACGTTTCTGCGCCCACATGAGCACACAGCTCCCGATAATCCCGGTTTGTAATCGAACCGTTGCGCTGCAAGAACTCCACGGCCTTAATCTGGCGGTCGTTCATGTTCTGTTCCCACTCGTGCACCACCCGCGCCGGGTCTTTGGTGTTATACAACACGACCGAAAACCGATGCGTTTTGGCTTCGAATTTGGGCGGCATATGGCCCGCACTCACCATATCCTCGATCATCCGATCCACGCCCAGCCCCAGTTCCTCAATATATCCCCACTGAAACAGCCCGTTGACCAGGCGCGGATTGCGGCTGTAGTGCTCTTCTACAATGTTATCCAGTGTGATATGCGCCGGCAACCCGCCCGGACTCGTCAATTCCAGCCGGTCGGTATACATGCGAATTTCGATGCTGCGCCCCGTGAGCCGATAATCCCGGTGCGCCACGGCGTTGACCAGCGCTTCGCGCACGGCAGATTGGGGATACTCCGTCTCTTCCTGACGCTGGAGCCCGCGCACCACTGCACGCTTGTCCATCTCCTCCCAAATCACCCGCCACGCCCGGTCAATAATCAGGGGCAAAGGCCCTAAAAATTCCTCACGCCGCCCATAGCCAAAACTGCCTTCAGGCCCGCGCGGCTGCACATCGGCAAATTTTACAAAAATGGCCCGACTCTGGGGCAAAAACAATTGCGGCTCGCGGCCAAAAAGCAACAAGCCGCTGACGGTGGGGATTCGATTGGCCGAAATCGCGCCAATTTGCTGCAAGAGCTTGTCTTTGGGCAAGACGGCACTACGTGGATTACGCTTCTGGCGACGCTCCAGATAATCGTCAATGGTATTTTCATCCAGATCCTCGCGCGTCGCACCGGGCACTTCCTGGGTCTCGAAATCGCGTGCAGGCCGCGCCGCCTGCAATTGATCCCGGTCTTCGCCATCAATGGATTGATTCTTCAGACCGCGTCGTACCAGTGTACGCCCATCCCAGAGACGATGCATTTCCGCACTGCGCGCCACCTGCAACACCACAATCATGCCTTCGGGCGTCTCCTGGTGTTGCCAATCGGTCGCAACCGGGGGCACACACAGCCCCAGCGCAGCGCGTAAAGCATCCGCGGCATCTTCTTCTGCCAGCGGATCGCCCAACTTGCCATCCGTGCTCACACCCAACACCAGCGCGCCGCCGTCGGTATTTGCAAATGCCGTCAGAATCTCCGCCATGCGCTCCGGGTCGGGCACTGCCAGAAAATCAACTTGTTGACCAGGACCTTGAGTTAATACACCGGTCATGCGCCACTTCCCTATCGTCAATGGACCACTGCTCAGGACTTCTGTTCAGGACCACTGCTCACCATGCACCAGTTGCACGCGCCGAAACTGCCGCATCTCACTTTGAATCACGCCCGCTGATCCCAGCACATTGCCCCACACACACAAACACACGACGGCAATTGGGAGGAAGCAAACTTCACGTTGAAGCCCGTTCCTCCCAATTGCCTCCAGGCAGACCGTCCAAAGACGCTATCGACTCCGCCTAGACATTGCGCTCATCATCCTCGGCATAGAGATCATCAAATTCATCGCTTGCGTTCATCTCCATGTCGTCATCTGTCAATTCATCATCTATCACTTCGTCATCTATCACTCCGTCGCCGGCAAATCCCTCGTCCCCAAAGTCTTCGTCCGCAGATTCATCATCCTCGAACTCATCCTCTGCGAATTCGTCACCCGCCAGCTCATCTTCCAGCAGTTCGGCCTCGGGATTTATTACCAACAACCCCGGCGAGCTTTCCAACTCATCAATCAGCCCGCCGTCCACTTCCCGGATCAAGTCTTCATGCGTAAGCACCGCCATCGCTGCCACCATATCACCGTCTTGCAGGTTTACCAGACGCACACCGCGTGTACTGCGACCCATGCGACTGATGCCCGCGACGCCTGTCCGCAACATCAGCCCATTGCTGGTCATGATCGTAATCTGATCCTCGGCTTTCACGACGCGCGCCGCCACAATCGGACCGATCTCGTCCAATCGGCGATGATCCGTGGTCCAGTAGCCTTGAGTATAGCGACCCTTGACGCCATATTCCTGCAACGCCACGCGCTTGCCCCAACCTCGTTCATGCACAATCAGCAGTTCGCCTTCGGGGTCGGCGACGTCCATGCTCACAATTTCGTCGTTGCCCAGCAGCCGCATCGCCATCACCCCGGCGGCCGTGCGTCCCATGGGGCGCACATTCTGTTCGGCAAAGCGCAACGCCTTGCCGTGCCGGGTCACCACGATAAACTCCTGGTCGCCGTTGGTCAGGCGCGCCCAATCCAGCGAATCCTGCTCATCCAGCGTCATGGCAATCAGACCCGTTTGGCGGATATTGGCAAAAACGCTCAATGCCATGCGCTTGATCCGCGCCTGGCGTGTAATCAACGTCACATACTGGGCATGGTCAAAATCGGGCACCACCAACATGGTAGTCACCAACTCATTGGGCTGGAGATTCAGCACATTGGCAATATGCGCCCCGCGTGAAGTGCGCGAACCTTCGGGCAGTTCATAGGCTTTGGTATTGTAGACCCGTCCCGTATTCGTGAAGAAGAGGATTGTATCCAGCGTGCGTGCAAAGAGCAGGTTAATCACCTCATCTTCCTGCCGCGTGGTCATCCCCTTCACCCCACGCCCGCCGCGCCCCTGTTCCTTGAATGTGTCGGCGGTCATGCGTTTGATATAGGCCCCGGCGCTGTAGCTGATCAGCACATTTTCCTGGGTAATCAAATCTTCTTCGTTCAGACTGCCGGTCGCCTGCGCGGCAATCGACGTGCGCCGCTCGTCGCCAAATTTCTCGCGCAGCCACATTACATCTTCCCGCACCAGATCGCGCACCTTTTGCGGATGCGCCAACAAGTCCTCCAGATAATTGATGCGCGTCATGATTTCGCTGTATTCGTCTTCGATGCGTTGCCGTTCCAACGCCGCCAAACGCCGCAGCTGCATATCCAGAATGGCCTGGGCCTGCACCTCAGAAAGACCAAACCGCTCCATCAGTGCGCCGCGCGCCACTTCGGCACTGTCACTCTGGCGAATGGTCGCAATCACTTCATCCAGGAATTGCAGGGCAATCCGCAAACCTTCCAGAATGTGTGCTCGCTCCCGCGCCTTGCCCAACTGATATTCGGTGCGCCGGGTGATAATTTCGATGCGATGTTCAATGTACACCGTCAGCGCACGCCGCAAACTCAGCGAAACCGGCTCCCCATTGACCAGCGCCAGCGCGTTGACGCCAAAAGTCGTCTGCAACTGCGTATGCTTAAAGAGGCGGTTACGCACCTTCTTGGGGGCCGCGCCGCGTTTCAACTCAATCACAATGCGCATCCCCGTGCGATCACTTTCATCGCGCAGGTCGCTAATCTGATCCAGCGTCCCATTGCGGGCCAATTCGGCAATCCGCTCGATCAGCAACGATTTGTTCACCTGATAGGGAATCTCGGTGACCAAAATGCGAAAACGGCCCGTACTGGTCTCCTCGATTTCGGTGCGCGCCCGCACCAACACCTTGCCCCGCCCCGTGCCAAAAGCCTGGCGGATGCCTTCGGTGCCCAGAATAATGCCGCCAGTCGGGAAATCCGGCCCCTTCACCATGGTCAGCAATTCTTCCAAACCCACCTGACTGCGCCGTTCCCAATTATCAATCATATAGGCTGTGGCATCGGCAATCTCGCGCAGATTGTGGGGCGGAATCGCGGTTGCCATGCCGACTGCAATGCCGTTGGTACCGTTGAGCAGCAAATTCGGCAACATGGCAGGCAAGACTTCCGGCTCGTGGAGACTGTCGTCAAAGTTCGTCTTCCAGTCCACGGTATCCATGTCGATATCGCGCAGAATGGTCTCGGCAATGCCTGCCAGGCGCGCTTCGGTATAGCGCATGGCAGCCGGGCTGTCACCGTCAATCGAACCAAAGTTACCCTGCCCATCGACCAGCGGATAGCGCAGGCTGAAATCCTGGGCCATACGCGCCATTGCATCATAAACCGCGCTGTCGCCGTGGGGGTGATACTTACCCAGCACTTCACCCACGATACGCGCGCTCTTTTTATACGAGCTGTTTGGCTGCAAGCCCATGTCGTGCATGGCATAGAGAATCCGACGATGGACAGGCTTCAGACCGTCACGGGCATCGGGCAATGCACGCGCCACAATCACGCTCATGGCATAATCCAGATAACTGGCGCGCATTTCGTCTTCAATGGAAATCCCGCGCACGTTTCCGGCATTCAAGCCGGACCCGATCAGCGTACCATTGCTGTTCCCGCCATTCCGGCTGCCCCCATTACCCAGGCTGGTAGCAGGGACAGCATCTGTACCGTCTTCCGTCTGCTGCTCTGGATTAGCATCTTCTACAGGGGTGTTCACGCTGTCCAGACCACTGTCGTCCAGACCGGCATCAGTTGCCCCGTCAATCGCGCCATCCCGCGCGCCGCGCTCACTGTTCTGCTCCGGCACACCCTCGCCGCCTTGTCCCTCATCACCATTAAACCGATCGCTCATGCAATCTCTCCCGCTACTCGAAACGACACTATATATATGACATAACGATTATACCCGAGATCGAGCGATTTTCCTAAACAGAACGCCAGGCTGGAACATATGTGCAAAGCTCCTGTACATGTGCTTCGTTTTCGTTATTTCAACGCCTATCAACATGCCGATCTGCGTGCACCAATCCCCCGACCCGCTTTGACGCCCACCACCCGCCATGATAGCATGATCCCATGCGTCATTTCCGTCCTGGACCTCGCCTTGTCGAGTATGCTCTGCTCCTCGTTGCCATGCTGCTCTACCTGGCGAGCCTGGATAACGGTCTCCAGCCCTACGAACTGTTGGGCGGCGATCTGATCACCCATCACTATGCCCAGGTCGAAGCCCGCTTCGCCAATGCGCCCGGCTATCCCCTCTATTCTCTGGGCGGCTGGCTGTGGTTTCATGCCATCCACATGCTGGCGTCCGCACTTGGCAATGCCCAGCCCAATCCCATTCCCATCCTCTCGTCCTATAGCACAATCTGGGCACTGCTCGCCCTCTGGCTGCTCTATCGGCTGATCCTGCGCGCTACCCAGTCTCCCCCGCGCCCGCGCGGCAATTGGCCCGTCGCCTGGTTGCTAAGCGCATTTTTTGGCACAACTTATTTCTTTTGGTACTACGCCACCACCAGCGAACAATATAGCAGCGCAGTCGCGCAAACGCTCGCCATCCTCTATGTCTACAACCTCTGGGCCACACGCAGCGCAGCCGCCCGTTCCACAACCCAAACCGGCTACCCAACCCCAGTCCCCGGCGATAACCGTTGGCTCTATGTGCTGGCCTTCCTCTGTGGCCTGTCGCTTGCCCATATGCTCACAGTAGCCTTCATCGTGCCGCCGTTGCTCATCGTCGTGCTACACCAGGCGCCAGGACTACTGCGCTCCATGCGCGCGCTGACGGGTGCAGTGCTGGCCGCCGCGCTACCGCTTGTCAGCTATAGCTTTGTCTATATTCGCGGCGCACAACATCCAGCTTGGCGCGGGCAAGGCAACTGGCAAAGCAATGCCGCCTGGTTCTGGGATTTCGTAGGCACCGGCCAGGGCCGAGAAGAACTCGGCTGGGGACTTGCGCCCGACGCACCGTTTTTTGGCAATGGTTTCCCCGAACTCATCTGGGCCGAACTGAGCATTCCCCTATTGCTTGCAGGCCTGATTGGGATCGCCTTCCTGCCACGGCGCACAACATTCATGCTCTACACGACCCTTGCCATCTACCTAATCTTCTGCTGGGCCTATCGCCTGGGCAACTGGTATCAGGTCATCCTGCCCGCCTACCCATTCATCATGCTGGGCGTGGCTGGGCTGGTCGCGCGCATGGAGAAGTGGCTCGACCGCGTTGAGCTACCCGCGACAGGGCGCAATATATGCCAGGCCGGAATACTCGTCGCCCTTGCACTCGCGCTGTTCTGGCGCGTCGATGCCTCACTACCCCAGGTCAATAGTCGCAATCGCCCCGAAGACACGGCCCTGGCGCGGGCGGCGATTCTGCTCACGCCCGAACTACCTGCCAATGCAGCACTCTTTGCCGCGGTGGATGATACGCTGGCGCTGCAATACCTGGGACGCATCTGGGGACTACGCGCCGATATCAAGCTCTTGGGGCGCGACCAGGCCCGCGCAGCCCTGCAAGCGGGCGACACGGTGTGGGTATCGTGGGATTCTGTGCAACTCTTGCTGGATGAATTATGGGAAACAACCGCAGTCTGGGATGCGGGCGCACCTCCCGAATCTTTGGCGATCTTCGCCCACTCGCCTGCCTGGTATGGCATCCGCCTGAACATAGACGCACCACGGGAACCAATTTCCGCGCAAACCCACAGCAGACCGGTACGCAACACCGTCCAACCGCAGCTAACCGACCGCATCAGGCTCCCCGCCTATGCCGTGGGCGATGGTCCCACGGGCGCGCCGGTCACAGAGACGGAAGGTACGCATATCGACGTAACCCTCTATTGGGATATAGAGCCAAACCAGTGGGATACAGATCTGCGCATCAGCGTGCGCCTCCTGGGCATTGATGGCTATCTTGTCGCCCACGCCGAACCTGGCGCACAGCCCGATCCCGCTTTTGCCGCGCTAGACCGTAGCCGGCCTGCGCCCCTGTTGCCGCAGCCACCACAAACCGCGCCGGCCACTCGCCTGATACCGCTCACCACCTCAATAGAAGGCATCCCAACCTACGCCGATCCCTATCAATTCGTGTTAGCCGACGCGTCCCTTGTCGATGTCATTGCGCTCGAAGTGATCCTCTATCGCACACACGACGGCCAATTCGAAAACATTGCCGTTGTGCAGATGCCCGTGGCCCACGCGCCACTCTCTCCGCCCTGATTGCCGACCACAAATAATCGGGAATAAAACGGGAATAAAAAAAAGGTCGTTGCCATAAGACAACGACCCAATCTGAAAGCGCCGAACCTCAAGAGCCAATATTAGCTCTCTGCTTCGTCGCGCTCCTCAGCATCTTCAAGTGCCAAATCCTGGGCTTCGGCTTCCGCCTCTGCGGCGGCGGCTTCTTGCGCAACCTTGGCAGCTTCGGCCTCGCGCTTGGCAGCAGCCTTCGCCAATTCGGCGCGGCGCGCTTCCAGCTCGGTCCAGCCTTCACCTTCGCGGGCAACACCCACGGTGAATTGAGCAGTAACTTCGGCAACCAACCGCACGCTAAGATCCACAATCCCCAACTCGCGGATCGGCTGGTCCAGTTCAATCTTGCGGCGATCTACGTCGAAGCCGACTTCTTCGCTCAGCCGTTCCGCGATTTCCAACACGGTGACCGAACCATACAGTCTGTCGCGTTCCCCGGCGCGGGCATGGAACAACAGCCGCTTGCCGTTGATCATCTCGGCTTGTGCCTGGGCATTTGCCAGTTCCTGGGCACGCTTGCGCATCCCCGCCTGGCGAATATCCTCAGCCTGCTTCATTGCGCCTTTCGTCGCCAATACGGCGAAGCCGCGCGGCATGAGATAGTTGCGCGCATACCCCCCAGCCACAGCGTGGACTTCGCCAGCCGTGCCCAGATTGGGTACATCATCCGTCAACAAAACTTTCATTCGTGCCATATCATCACCGTACTTTCATCGCAAGCGGAGGTTCAAGCCGGCGGCGACTCTCGCAAAAGCCCACCAACCCGCTCAAATCCATAATAAGTCGACAGTTTGGACAGCATCCACAGGCCCGTTACCTGTTTCTGCCTTTTTGCCATGTCCAGAACATTAATATAGTATGCCAACTTGGCGATCGCGTCAAATTTGCAGATGCATTCCAGCCATACCAGTCGTTACGACACTCCACCCGAAGGCAAACTGGCTACGCACACAACGCCATGCTTGCCCCAGCGAATTGTATGGTAAAATCCCACTGGTTAAACACTGAAGCCATGCGTACATACTTCGAGAAATAACTATGATTCTGATTATTGACGACGAAACGGCCATTCGCGACGCCGTGACCGACATTCTCGAAATGATTGGTGTCACCGTGATTTCCGCGACAAATGGTAAAGATGGGATCGCGCTCTTCCAGGAAAGTCATACTGAAATCCAGGCAATCCTGCTGGATATGCGTATGCCGGTCATGAGCGGCGCCGAGACCTACCGCGAACTACGTCAACTCGATGCCCAAATCCCGATTATTCTCTCCAGCGGCTACGATGATGCGGAAAATACGGCTGCGTTTCATGGGGATGCGAATGTCAAATTTTTGCACAAACCCTATTCGATGGATACCCTGATCGAAACGGTTCAAACGATCCTGAACCACGCCTAAGCGTCGGCATGTACCTACCAATACTTCAAAGTATGCTCCAACGGAGCCGCAATCGTTCCAAATATTTGGAACGCGCGCTGCGTCGACCGGCTCTCCTGGTTGGCGTAGTCGCGCTACTGCTGGTTTCATTAGCCTGCACCCCCGCCGAATTGTTCTTTTCGCCCACACCAACGCCCGAACCAACCCGGCAGACTGCGCCAACATTCACGCCTACTCCCGACTCTATCCAGGCCCTGCTGGTGGTCACGCCGCCCAACGCCGGCACGCCCGGTGTCATCATCGTGCCGCCGGGCGTGGATCCCAGCCGCCTGATTCCGGTGCCCACCGCCACCTGGACACCTACCCCCACTCTGACGTCCACGCCTCTGGCTACAGTCACGCCGCAGGACGATGCACCGCTTACTGGCTCCCCGGAAGCCGAAAGTATGCAGACCGTAACTGCCAGCACGTCCGACGCGCCGGTCACGACAGTAGTCACCACCCCCGCGCCGCCGGATCCGTCCGCACCGCCGGTCCAGGTATCCACCGACACGCCTGTTGCGCCACCAATTCTGCCCACGCCCACCGTAGATCGTTCGCGCGTGGTGGTCTTTGTCCCCGGTCCGACACCCGCCGCGCCGGCAATCCCGCCCACCGAAACGCCAACTCCATTGCCTACGCCCACCCCAACCGCGACGCCTACGCCCTTCGTGTTGGTAGATGCGGGCCTGGTCAGTCTGCGCAGTGGACCCGGCGTCGAATACCCGCTGGTCGCGCAACTAGGACCAGATATTCCAATTGCAGTCGTGGCCCGCAATCCCGAAGGTACCTGGCTACAGATTTGCTGCGTCAATGCCCAATCCGTCTGGGTTGCTGCCAGCCATGTCGCCGTCATCAACAATATCGTGGGCGTCGGTCTGGAGCTGCCACCGGCATCCCCGCCACCACCCACGCCCACGCCCACGCCTACGGATACGCCGACCATAACGCCGACGCCCACCTCGACACCCTATCCGTTTACCGTGGCGGAAGGGCCGATCTATATGCCCACCAACAATGAGCATCTATCGATTTATGTCAAAATCTACGCCGGCAGCAGCGAAAACCCACAACCGTTGCCCGGCTATTTTGTGCGCGTTGAATTTCGCAATCGACCCGAAGGTTCCGCCTGGGATTCACGCCAAAATACCCGTAGCGACGCGTCCAGCAACGACTACTTCGAATATAGCGCCCCCGCCGGGCCTGCGGGTGGCAATCGCGTGCCCTTCAATTATAAATTTGAATTCAGACCACCCGATCCCCAGGCCGAAAACCCGAATGCCACCGAAACACGCTTGACGTTAATTGACGGCTATTGGCGCATGTATCTCACCGACGGTTCGGGGATCCAACTCACAGATTACATCCAGTTCGACACCCTGGGCGGCAACCCCAATCGCGAAGTATTTGTAGCATGGACACCGCGCTGATGTCGCCGGTTACCGTGTCGCCAGCACAAGTGTCGCCAGTACCCGCGCGCGGCAGCGCACCGCTGCATCGTGCCTTCCTGACGCTCGCCTGCCTCGCACTCACCACCCTGGGCTGTTCCGCCGCCGAATGGTTGGCCCAGGAACGCGCCACCGCGACCCCGACCACGGCGATTGCCCTTCAGGCAACGTTCACGCCACAGCCTGCGCCAATGCAGACCCTTGTCATTGTGACACCGCCCGCCGATGGTCGCCCTGGGGTTATCATTGTGCCGCCCGGCATGGACCCTGACTCCGTATTGCCGGCGTTGCCCACCGAACCACCTACCCCCACGCCAGCTGCAACGGCGGCATCTACACCTACACCCGAAATTGCTGTCGCGCCGGATAATGATACTTCCGACACGGGAGACGCGGTGGATACAGATGCGCCCATTGGGGTCGTCGTGACCCCCGACAGCCCATTACTGCCCCAGCAGCCCAGCCTGGGCACACCCTTGGCGCTAGTACCCACCGCCACGCCGCTTGCGCCAATTGTGCCGCCCACCGCGGCACCAATTGTCATTCCGCCCGATACGCCTACCCCCACGCCCACGGCGACTGCCACCGCCACGCCCACGCCGTATATCACGGTTCCCCAGGGAGACCTTATTTCCCTTCGCATTGGTCCCGATGTGAGCTACCCCCAGGTTGCCCAACTGGGACCGGATATTCCCGTCGCCATCACAGGACAAAGCATTGACGGCGAGTGGCTGGAGATCTGCTGCATCAGTGGTGAAGCCATGTGGGTGCCGCGCGCCTTCGTCACGGTGAACAACGATATTTCGCAACTGGCGGCCACACTGGCCGGGCCACCGCCCACGCCTACGTTCACGCCCCTGCCGACCGAAACGCCCTTGCCGACGCCCACCCCCACTGCCACACCCTGGCCCTTTGAGCGCGCCATCGGCCCCCAGTTTTTCCCGTCGGGCAACCAATACTTGACGATTTTCGTCAAATTGTTTATTGGTACACCCCCGCTGGAAGTGCCCGCCGAGGGCTATCGGCTCATGGTGCAGTTTGAAGGCGTCGAGCGCCCCAATGCCAACGCCGGAGCCACCAGCACCAATGCTTTCGAATTCAGCGCGCCACCCGGTTTTGGCAACCGGGTGCAATACAATTACAAATACGAGTGGTTT
Source organism: Litorilinea sp. (assembly GCA_040880365.1). Lineage (GTDB taxonomy): Bacteria > Chloroflexota > Anaerolineae > Caldilineales > Caldilineaceae > JBBDIO01. The sequence goes on along the minus strand of JBBDIO010000209.1, from coordinate 3,768 downwards.
CCGCCCAATCCCGCAAACGTAGAAGGCGCGGAGACCGGTTTACAACTGATCGGCACAGGCACCTGGAGCGTTTATGTAACCGATGGCTCCGGCACGACCCTATCCGACGTGGTCACATTTACCACTACGCCCAGCAACCCAAATCGTGAGATCTATATCGGTTGGATTAGAATTCGGTAATGAAATACTTAATTGTCAGTGTCTTACTAATGTGTGGTCTGGTGCTTGCCTCGTGTAGCATTGCCGGGCAAGGCACCAGTGACTCAACCTTGAACAGCATCCGCACGCCCAAACCCACCTTTACCCCCACCCCCAATCTGGTCGATACAGCCGTTGCCCAACCGGGGGCGGCAGCGGCAGACCAAACCACAAACGCCGATTCGGATACCGCGCCAAACCCGGCCACGCAAGACGCCCTGGTCGCGTCCGACGTGCCCGCGCCGGTTGCCGGCAGCCCGCGTGCAATTATCAGTTCGCCATTGGTAAACGTGCGTTTGGGTCCCGCCACCACCTACGACATTGTCGGCACAGTCGAACGCGGCCAGGAATTTGATATTGTGGGGCGGAACCCCGAAGGCACCTGGTGGTTCCTCTGTTGCAGCGATGACGACTATGTATGGGTGTTCGATGATCTGGTAGATACCGACGGCGCGGTAGATGCTGTGCCCATTACCGGCGGCGCATCCGAAACCGCGCCCGTCGTCACACCTGCGCCTCCTACCCCCGCGCCGGCGCCGGTCGATCAGTTTAATCTGGTCCGCCAGGAGCAATTCGCCGAAACCGGGCTGGTGCGAGTGTTTCTCTATGTCACGGCCAACTCGTTGGGCTTGCCGGGCTATACGGTACGCATCACAAAAGACGGGCAGCAACTACCCGTCGCCGAAGAGTCATTTGGTGGGCAGCCCGCCTTTACCTGGCCTTTCCAGGATGCGCGGCAACGTCATCAGAATCTCAAAATCGAATTTCCCGACCAATCCGCCGCGGGCACCTGGGAAATTCAACTGGTCAACGCCGACGGCATGATCGTCGGCCCGACTGCCCGCTTCACGCTCACCGCCAATGACCCCAACCGCGAGCTATATTTGCGCTACGAGCGTCAATAGTCAGCTTTGAGACGCGGATACGCGATATGATCATGCGCACGCCCAGAGAAATTGTGCCAAAGGGGAGCAAATAGTGGGGGGCGAACCCCGCAACTGGCGCAACTATTGGCTATACAAGTGGCATCGTATCCGCCGATCCTACTCCTACATCCTAGGCATTGTTGCGTTGACTGTCGTAGGCGCGCTTCTGCGCCTGCTGCGGCTCGATTGGCAACCACTCTGGTGGGATGAAGGCTATAGCGTCTATTTCGCAACCGAACCCCTGGCACGCATGGCGTGGCTAACGGCTCACGACATCCATCCGCCCCTCTATTTCGCCCTCGCACACGGGTGGGTCAGCAGTTTGGATTGGTATGGCCCTGTGGCATTTCGCTTGCTGTCGGTGGTGGTCGCCCTGCCCGCCATTCCGCTCACCGCCCGGCTTGCCCGCCACTTGCTACCCTCTCGCTCCAGCGCGCCCCTACTCGCCGCCGCGCTTGTGGCCTTCAATCCCATGCACCTCTTCTACAGTCAAGAGGTGCGCATGTATGGCCTGGCATTGACACTGTCGCTGGCCGCCACTCTCGCCCTGTTCAACTACGCGCAACGTATTCAATCTGGCAGGCCCGCGCGCCGCGCCGCGCTGATCTATGCCCTATGGGCCGGACTCTCGCTCTACACCCTCTACTACAGCGGCTTTCTGCTCGTGGCACACGCCCTGTGGCTACTCTATACTGATAGCCGCGCGGCCGGGCGTTTGCGTCTGGCGCCATTCCTGCCGTTTGTCCTACTCCTGGCCCTCTATTTACCGTGGCTGCTTTATGCCGGGCCAAAACTCATCACCTACGTAGAATCCAAGATAGTAGCCGACGAGGATACGCCGTTGAGTCTGCCGATTTATCTGTGGCGTCACGGCCTGGCATATATGGGTGGACATCTCGCCGCGCCGGAAAGATGGCTGGAATTGGCGCGGCATATAGGGCTGCTGGCCCCGCTGGGCGCAGGATTGTACACCTTATTCAATCGCTCCCGCCCTGCCGCCCCAGACCATCCACAAATCTCCGCGGCGGCGTGGTTTCTCCTGATTCCGCTGAGCCTGGGCTATCTCGTCAATCTGGTCTACCCCTTCTTCCCCGTCGGCGGCGAACGGTTGCTCTTTTTGATCCTGCCCTATGCCCTGCTCCTGTTTATCGCGGGACTCCTGCACATGCGCCAGCCTATCTGGCGCACGCTGGCGCTGCTTGTGCTCGGAATCTCCATGCTCACAGGCATTGGCACATTTTTCACGATTGAACGTTATGTCAACGAAGACTACCGCCCCTTAATCCGCACCGTGTTGGAAAAGGGGCGCGAACAGGATGCGGTGCTGGCAATTTTCCCGTGGCAGATTGGTTACTGGCGCGCCTATACCCCGCGCCACAATGGCGATTGGCTGCCGCCCCAACCCGCGCCCCTGAACCAGGATTTTCTGGTTTGGGACGCCGCGCTGGCCCGACGCATCGACCGCGCGCTGCTTCACGGCACGCTCTGGTTTCCCGCGCCGTTGGGCTTTGGCAGCACGCTTCCCCACGAAATCGAAACACATTTGCGCACAGTGGCGGCCAATGCCCACGATGGCTGGATCTCGCCCACCACCCGCCTCAGCGCCTGGACACAACCAGCAGCCGATGGCACTGCGTCCAGTTCCATGCCCGTCGGCCCTCTGTCCATCGGCCCTGTGACCTTGCAGACTGCCCAACTCCCCCGCGCCCCACTCAGCGCAGAAAATACACCGCTCAACCTGCACCTGCAATGGCACGTATCAAACCCGGAAGATCAATATCGGGTGCAAATCGACCTGCACGACTCCCAAAGCGGCCATAGGTGGGCGAGCCGCGCCTATCAACCCCTGGGCCACTACTCGCCCGCCGCCCCTGCCGATTCCACCGCCGCGTCTGCGGCAACCGAAAATTCTGTGGCAAGCGAGCACATTGCGCTGCTTATCCCCCTGGGCACGCCGCCCGGTGAATACGATATTGACCTGCGCGTCACGCCCGTCATCACGCCAGCAGATACATTGCTCCCTTCCCAATCGGCCCCACCCGCCGATATACCCGACGCGGATACCACTGAGAATATCACTGCGGTCACGATTGGCAGTGTCAACATCATAACGCCCCCTGCCGATTCAACAGCAGGGGCAGCGGCAATCGCCCTGCGTTTACCCGGCGTCTGGCAAGCCGGGGGACCATTTGGCCTGGGCCAAGCCCAGCCCACGACCACGGCGGGTCTTCGCCTGTGGAGCGCCATCGCCGATGCGTTACCCGCCCGCCCTCTGCTGGCAGGCACAAGCCTGGCCGCCACCCTCTACCTAAGCGTCGAGGAAGCGCCACCCCCTGCCACCACACTTAGCCTGGAATTGCGTACCGCAGACGGCACTCAGGGCGGCACGACGCTCGCCGCCACAACGACATGGCCCCTGCCCCACCATCCGCCCCAAACATGGCAGCCCGGCGCTATCATCGCCGCGCCTATGACGCTTTTCGTGCCCGGCTATGTGGCATCTGCCACCGACTATGTTTTGTGGGGTGGCATCACGACGCCCGACGCCGCCACCCTGCAACCGCTTGCCATCGTCGCAGTACACCAGCGCAGCCACACCTTCAACGCCCCCCCGACCTGGGGCGAACCGCTTGCCGCGCCGTTC
>JBBDIO010000208.1:0-16314 GCA_040880365.1 Litorilinea sp. | reverse complement strand
GGTTTCGATGGCTTTGTCGAGGTGGGCGGGCACTTTGATGAGCGAGGCCACCGCGCCCACAATCCCCTGCAATCCTGGGGGCGATTGTGGCGTAGGTGTCTGGGCAGAAGCCTGGATGACGGCGCGCACGCCGCTGGCATAGCCCGCGCCTTCGCGGTGGAGCCGCGCCAGCAGGTCGAGCCGGGTTTGCAGGCGGTCGACTTCCCGGTCGCCCACCTGACGGCGCTGTTGTGCCTGTTCCAGGGCGGTGCGTTGAGTCTGGACCTGGGTGGAGATTGCCTCGAGCTGGGTCCGCAGTTCGGCGATTTCCGCGACGATGGCCTGCTGTTCGGCTTCCTGTTGTTGCAGGCGCGCGGCATGGGTTTGGGCTTCGGTTTCGGCCTGGGCGTGGGCGGTGCGTTGCGCGCCGACTTCCTGGGCGATTTCTGCCGCGCGTTCTTCCAGTTGCCGGTGACGGCTTTTCAGGTCGGCGGCTTCGTTCTGGCGCGCGTGCAGGCGGCTGCGGGTTTCGGTCACATCCTGCAAGAGGCGGTTGCGATCCTGCTGGCGCGCGTCGACCACAGCTTGCAGTTCGCTCACGGCGGCGGCGCGTTCGTGCTGTACCGCTTGCCAATGGGCGATTTCGGCCTGGGTTTCGCCCATGCGCGCTTCGATGGTTTCCAGTTGCAGGCGCAAGGGCGCAAGTTCCTGCTGGGCGGCCTCGCGCCGGGCCTGGATTTGGCGCATACGCTCCTGGGCGACTGCCAGTTCCTTGCTCAAGGCTTCGGCCTGGCGGTGCAGTTCGCTGCTGCGATGGTGCAGGCCGCCCACTTCGCCGCGCAATTCGCCCTGGCGTGTGCGCAAAGCGGCAATCCTGGCGCCGATTGTCTCCAGTTCTGTCTGGCTTTGGGCGACTTTGCCCTTGAGTTCTTCGACGGCGGCGTGTTTGGTGCGAAGCTCGCCGATGGTCTTGTGCCAGTGGTAGCCATACCATTCCAGCAGCAGGCTGTGGAGGTCTTTGGCGATCTGTTCCCGTTCGCGGGCGCGGTCGGCCTGGCGTTTCAGATAGCCCAGACGGGGACTGATTTCGGAGACGATATCCTGGACGCGGGTCAGGTTCTGGTGGGCGGCATCCAGACGGCGCACGGTGGTGGTGCGTTTGGACTGATAGCCGGTGATGCCTGCGGCTTCTTCAAACAGGCCGCGCAGTTCTTCGGGCGCGAGGCTTAGAATGCGGTCGATGAGACCCTGGCCGATGAGCGCGTAGGTGCGCTTGCCCAATCCTGTTTGGGCCAGCAGTTCGGTGATATCCTGCAGGCGCACGCGCCGCCCATTGAGCAGATATTCGTTATCGCCATCGCGATAGGCGCGCCGGGAAATCTCGATTTCGGCAAAGTCGATGGGCAACTCGCCCTGGCTGTTGTCCAGAAAGAGGCTGACTTGCGCCATGCCCAGCCGCGCCTTTTTGTCGCTGCCGGAAAAGATGACATCGCTGGTTTTTTTGGAGCGCAACAGGCTGAAACTCTGTTCGCCCAAACACCAGCGAATCGCATCCACCACATTGGATTTGCCACTGCCATTGGGGCCAACAATCGCGGTGACGCCGGGGTCGAAGATGAATTCTGTGCGTTTGGCGAAGGTCTTGAAACCCTGAATGGCAACACGTTTGATTAGCATTGGGTACTTTTTCTGGCCTAACTTTGGGGAAGGAGCTGGGGCCACACGGGCGTTAGCAGAACTTCCAGCAGGATGCCCCCAAGGATTAAACCGCCACCCAGCAGGATCCGACGGCGGTAGCGCGGCCAATAGGCTGCCAGTGTCCACTCACCGGTCTGCAAGGGCAAGGCGACGAGCGGGAACAGCATGGCATAGCCGAGCAAGCGCAAAAGGTTCCAGATGAGGAGCGGCGCCAACATGCCTAGTCCACCCTGGGCCATGACGGTCATCGTACCGATTGAGTAGGCGGTGAAATTGACCAGTCGCATGAAAAACCAGCCGCCAATCAGCCCCGCGCTGAGAAGGCCACCTAGCAGGATGCCGACCAATTCAATCAGATAGGCAAGCGGCGCGACAAGGATGCCGGATGGGTAGGCCGTGCCCGCATACACCCATTCCAGCAAGGCCTGGCGGTGGAGAAAGCCTTCGGTGATTGCCCGTTCGCTGATATGGGGCGGTAACAGCACGGTGAGCAAGGTCATCACGACCAGCTGCACGCCCAGCCAGATGCCTAGCACCGTGTAGCCGGCGCGCAGATTGCCGCGACGCAATGCCAGTCCCAGGAACAGGGTTAGCGCGATGGCCTGGACGATGGGCATGAAGCGAAACTGGCCCAACGTCGCCGGCATTCCGGTGGTGAGGAGGGCAAAGACCGCCACGGTGATGCGATAAATGGGATCGTTAACCAGGGTAGCGCGGTCGCCAGTTGTGACGGAATTTGGCTGCGTGCCCGAAGGCGCGTGTTCGTGGATTGGCTCGGTCATATGGTCTGAAATTATAGCATTGCGCGCCACGGCAGAAAAGCTGCGTCGCAGGCTGTGTTCTCTTTCGTAGTGACAAAAAAAGCGGGGGCGTTTGTGACAAACAAACGTCCCCGCTCTGTGAATCAATCTGCTCTGTTGGGTCTATCGCATCGAATCTATTATTGTGCGCGGTCGGGATCCAGCAACCACTCTACCAGACCGTTCAACTCTTCCTCGGTCATGCGGTCGGCGAGACCGGCAGGCATGAGATTCGGCATATAGCTGGCGACCACATGGGCGTTGGGTTCGACAATGCTTTGGTGCACATAGTCGGACGCGCTCATGCCTTCTACACGGGTTGCCGCAACTTCATCGAGATTGCCCATGTTGGGGCCGACCGGGCCACGATTGTCTTCGGTCTGCGGTTCCAGCAGGTTATGGCAGGCCGCGCAGGCCAGGCTGGCAAAGATCTGGTCGGGGGCACGGACTTCGCCCTCTTCCACATCGGCGACAGGTTGGGTAACCGGCGGCACACCCGAAGGTCCGAGGTCGCCGGGCGTATCGAGGAAAGTAATCCACGGATCTTCTTCTGGCGACTGGGCCAGGGCTTCCTCTTCCCAGTTCATGACATAGGCCGTCACGTTGAGCACCTGATCATCGCGCATGGGGCCGCCATGCCGGGCACTCCAGGTGGGCATCATGACCGCCCATTGCCCGTTGGTCTTGCTGGGACGACCGGCTGTGATGGTCAGCGACACATAGTCTTCCAGTGTGCCGGCAAAGGCCAGATCATCCAGACGTTGGGTGAAGAAGTAGTTGCTGTTCAGGGCCGGACCGGGCTCGCCCTGGCCGTGATTACCGTGACAGGATGCACAGTTGCCGGAGTAGAGCGCCGCGCCGTGTTCGATGCTGCGCCCTTCCCAGTTGCCGGTTTGTGCCATCATACGGGTTTCTTCGGTGGCGAGGACAAACAGAATCACCACCATGGACAAGACGACCCCGAAGATGCCCCAGACAATTTTGGCAATCGGCGATTGGATGTAAAAAATTGAATACCAAGGCTTGTGCATGCCTTATTCTCCTTCACGCGACTCGGTGAGCCAGCGGAAGTCTCTGAAGCCATATTCTTCCCAATACATTGCATCGCGATGGAGGAAGAAATAGCGTTCGAACGTCTCCGCTTCGCCTTCGCTGGTGAACCAGTGGAGTTCCCACCGAATCTTCTTGAGGTTGGGCTGGTCCTGGGTGATATCCATGAACCCATAGGCCATGTTGAAATCGGGATCGCGTTCCATCCACTTTTCGATAGAGGCCTGATAGACTTCCATAATGTGGGCGAATTCGGGATCATCATGGGGGATTGGCTCGCGCGTATCCCACAGGCCGACCGGCATGTGGGCGTATCCGGCCTCGCGGACGTGGCCTGCGCCTTCTTCGGGCATAAGCTCCTGGACCACTTCCACCGAAGGCGCACCTTCGACGGCGTATTGGGGCGTGCCCATCCAGCTCAGAATAATCATGACCACACCGGCGACGATGCCGCTGATGATGGCAACCCGGCGATCCTTGCCGCGGCGGCTGGGGTTGGGATCCAGATAGGGAATCGCTGCCAGCAGCACCAGCAAAATACCGGGCAGAATGACACCGGCAATCACCTTGTCGGCAATTTTCAGCAGCCCCTGGAGCCAGTAGAAGTACCAGGGTGATACCGTGTGTAGCGGTGTGACCTGGGGATTGGCAATCGATTCCAACGGGGCTTGGAAGAAGAAGGCCGTCAGGACAATCAGGATGGCGGTGAAAACAATCAACAGACTGGTTTCGTCGATCATGACATCGGGCAAGAAGTAGACACGGCGGTCGGCAGGCACTTTATCGGCAGTGTCCTGACCCACTTCCTCTTCCTGTGCGGGCAGGCTGATCCCAAAGTGAACAACCTTGTAGTAGTGCACAAAGAAGAAAAGGAACAAGAGCAGCGGCAGAAAGAATACGTGCAGCAGATAGAAGCGCAGCAGACCGTTGGCGCCAATATCGGGCGCGCCACGGGCTAGCAGGTTGACGGTTTCACCGACAATCTGGGGCGGCACGGCTTCGGCCATAGATGTACCAATGGTGACTGCCCAGAAGGCCAGCTGATCCCAGGGCAGCAGATAGCCCGAAAAGCTGAGGAACAGTGTGATAAAGAGCAAGACCACGCCGGTGAACCAGGTAAATTGGCGCGGCGCTTTATAGCTGCCGGTTAGATAGGTGCGCACCATATGGAGCGTGACGACTGCGACCATCATTTCGGCCCCCAGACGGTGGAGGTCGCGCATGAATTGGCCGAATGGCACATCGCTCAACAAGCGGATCATGTCATCGTAGGCGCGATCCGGTGAGGGCGCATACCAAATCATGAGGAAAATGCCGGTGATGGTCTCTACGAAAAAGAGGTAGGTAGAGAGCAACCCCAGGCGAAAGGTATGCGTGAAGCGGGTGACGCTTTCGTGATAGTAGGTGGGCTTGATGTGCAGCAAAAAGGCCTCGGAATGAGGCTTCAGCCGCGGATTTGGTCGCCCTGGCGGTTCGCCGCGCAACATGCGTCGAAATTCGCCGGCACTGATACCCGCCGTGATGCGGGTAAAGACATCATCGGCAACGCCAAGTGCGCTGCTCAGCAGACCCTTCTTTTGGACTTCGGGCTGTACCGCCATTTGTACTCCGTTTCGTGAATCTATTCTTGACTAGAAGCCAATGACGTACGATTCGTGGAATGGACGAAAGAATAAGTTGATTTTGAGCGTGGTTGGCTTATGCTTCGATAATCCGGGCGGGTGATTCGGTAGCGGGATCGCCCGTGATGCGGCGACCGGTATCCACAATGATAGTCTCCCCCTCGACGCTGACTTCAAAATAGTCGAGCGAGCGGGGCGCAGGGCCTTCAATAAAGTAGCCGTCTTTGGTGAATTTGGAACCGTGGCACGGACATTCGAACCGGAAGGCGCTGGGTTCCCACTTGTATAGACAGCCCAGGTGGGTACAGACCATATAGAGCGCTTTAGGTTCGCCTTCTTCATTGCTGACCATCCAGAATTTACCCACAGGGTTCCCGTCGGGCGGGGAATCCGAGGCGGGGACGGTGGATTCGGGGACAAAAAATTGACCGCCGAATTCGCCGGCGCGGAATCGAGGATACATGAATAGATAAGAAAGTACACCTACTTCGAGCGTCAGCAGACCGAGGGCTGCACCCCAGGCGTAGATCATGAACTCGCGCCGATTCATCTCGGAAACGGTGGGCGCGCCGCTGTCTGCCTTTTCGGCGGCTTTGGGCGCGGGCCGTGCCGCGGCTGGTGCCGGGCGCGGGGCTGTCGCGCCGTTGCCCGCGGGACGGGGCGCCGGTTTTGCCGGGGCGACTGCCGGGCGGGCAGATGCATCGGCGGCGGGCGCGGACTCGGCTACAGCTTCGGCAACGGGTGCCGGTTCGGCTGCTGCCGCCGGTTCGCTGACGCTTTCCCCGGCTGGCGAGCCTGTCGCCTCCTGATTGGCCTTGGCGCGTGCCGCGGCGGCTTGCATTTTTGCTTTTAATTCGGCGATGCGCTGTTCGCGTGCATCACCGCTCAATTCAGACATTGTTTCCGCCATGTGGAAAAGGCCTCCTTGTGGTTCTGAGCCATGCGCCGGATGGTATGGGAATATAGCATACGCTCCAGAGGTTTGTCAAAATTATCACAATCTCCCGGCACATGAAAAAGGCTGCGCTCAGAGCTGAATCTACAGCCTAATTTACCATATAATGTAGCTGAATTGTGTAATGTTTGTATCATATTTCACAAGTGGTTAGGTGAATTGCTATATCTCCTGGATGCGCACACGCAGCTGTTGCTCCTTTTCGACAAGTTCTTCGATTTTGGCGCGCTCGCGTTCAATCACATTGGCAGGGGCCTTGTTGACAAATCCCTCGTTGTCCAACAAGCCCCGACTGCGGGCCAGCATATTGTTCAGGTTGTCCAGCTCTTTCTGAAGTCGGGCGCGCTCGGCTGCCAGATCGACCAGGCCGGCGAGGGGCAAATAGACACTGATGCCGGCGGTTGTCACCGTGACAGATTTTTCGGGTGCGGCGAGGTCGGTTTCGATTGTAGTGCTCTGTGCATCGAGCCGGGCCAGGCTTGCCAGCAGCGGCAATTGCGCGGTGAGCGTTGCGCTGAATTCTGCGCCCGCGATGGCAACGGGGATCCGTTTGGCCGGTTCGACGCCATATTCGGCGCGCACGTTGCGCACCCCATGCACAATCTCCTGGATGCGCGTGAAATCTTCCACAGCCTGGCTATCTTCCTGTCCGGTGGGCTGGGGCCAGCGGCTGATGATGAGGGCGCGGTCGGCGCTGGGCAACTGGGGCAGGTTCTGCCAGATGGCTTCGGTGACAAAGGGCATGAACGGATGCAGCAGGCGTAGGCTGTTTTCCAGCACATAGGCCAGCACATGACGCGTGGATTGGGCAGCCGCGGGCGTGCCTTCATAGAGACTCACCTTGGCGGCCTCGATGTACCAGTCGCAGAATTCGTTCCAGACAAATTCGTAGAGCTGGCGTCCTGCTTCACCGATTTGCCAGTTATCGATCAGGCGCGTGGCTTCGGCGCTCACGGCCTGGAGTCGGGCCAGAATCCAGCGATCGGCGAGCGTCAGTTCTGCCAGGGGCGGCAACTGATAGCTGTCATCGAAGGGATCGGGGCCGCGGGTCACATCCAGGTCGGCATCTTCCAGATTGAGGATGACAAAGCGTGCCGCGTTCCAGATTTTATTGGCGAAATTGCGATTGGCTTCGATGCGCGCCGGGCTGAGTTTCAGATCGTTGCCGGGCGTGCCCGCGGTGAGCAGCGAGAAGCGCATGGCATCTGCGCCATAGTCGCGAATCAGATCCAGCGGATCCAGGGCGTTGCCCAGACTCTTGCTCATCTTGCGGCCATCTTCAACACGCACCAGCCCGTGCAAATAGACTTTGCGGAAGGGCACTTCGCCGGTGAAGCGCATCCCCAGCATGACCATGCGCGCCACCCAGAAAAAGAGAATATCATAGCCCGTTTCCAGCACGGTGGTGGGGTAGAACGTTTCCAGGTCCTCGGTTGCTTCGGGCCAGCCCAGTGTGCTGTAGGGCCAGAGTCCGCTGCTGAACCAGGTGTCCAGCACATCGGGGTCCTGTTCCAGATGCACGCTTTCGCCATAGTGGGCAATGGCCTGTTCCTGGGCGTCGCTCTCGCTGCGCGCGGCAAAGGCGTGACCATCGGGACCGTACCAGATGGGGATGCGATGTCCCCACCAGAGTTGGCGGCTGATGCACCAATCACGGATGTTTTCCATCCAGTGAAAATAGGTGCGCTCGAAGCGTTTGGGAATGATTTCGATAGCGCCGGTGCGCACCGCTTCGATGGCGGGCGCGGCCAGTTCTTTGGTGCGCATCCACCACTGCTCGCGCAGCAGCGGCTCGACCACGGTGTTGCAGCGCTGGCAATGGCCGACCTGATGCGCGTGGGCTTTTTCGCCCACCACCAGACCGGCGTCCTGCATATCGGCCCAGAGCTTGCGCCGCGCTTCAAAGCGGTCGAAGCCGGCATAGTCGCCGGCTTCCTCGTTCAGCGTGGCATCATTGTTCATGATGTTGATCATGGGCAAGTGGTGACGCTTGCCGATCTCATAGTCGTTGGGATCGTGCCCCGGCGTCACTTTGAGCGCGCCCGTGCCAAATTCGGGGTCCACATAGGGATCGGCGATGACCGGAATTTCGCGGTTCAACATGGGCACCAGGGCAGTCTTGCCGATGAGGGCCGTATAGCGGGGATCATCGGGGTGGACCGCCACCGCGCTATCGCCCAGGATGGTCTCGGGGCGGGTGGTGCTGACTTCGATATACCCGCCCTCGGCCAGCGGATAGCGGAAGGTGTAGAGCTTGCCCTCCACTTCCTCATATTCGACTTCGAGATCGCTGATGGCGCTGCCACAGCGGGGACACCAGTTGACGAGATAATTGCCGCGATAGATCAACCCATCGTTATAGAGGCGGATAAAGGCTTCGAGGACGGCCTCACTCAGGCCGTCGTCGAGGGTGAACCGTTCGCGCGACCAATCGCACGAGATGCCCATGCGCTTCTGTTGGGCAGAGATGCGCGTGTGATATTCGTCCTTCCAATCCCAGACCGTGCTGACAAAGGCGGCGCGCCCCAGCGCATGACGGCTGGTGCCCTGTTCATCGAGCTTGCGCTCCACCACGTTTTGCGTGGCAATGCCGGCGTGGTCGGTGCCGGGCACCCAGAGCGTGGGCTTGCCAAGCATACGATTGTAGCGGATGAGCATGTCTTCGACGCTGTTGGTCAGCGCGTGGCCCACATGCAGCGCGCCGGTGACATTGGGCGGCGGCATGGAGATGACAAACGGCTCGGCATCGGCGCGGGTTTGTCCCAGCCGTGCCTGGGTTTCGGGCTTGAAATAGCCCCGGCTTTCCCACCATTCATAGAGTTGTTCCTCGGCCTCGTGGTGATCGTAGGCTTTGGGCATGTTTGGCTTTGAATCTGACCTGGAATTTGATCTGGAATCTGACATGGTCTGGAATCCCACTTTTCTTCGGGCGTGGACGATGCGTATCCACGCGCCAGAATGATCCGATAGCAAATAATACTGCTTGGTTTAGGTGTTGAGCATAAAAAGGTGCTGAAAACAGAAAAAGCCGCTCATCTGATAAGGACGAAGCGACTCCGCGGTACCACCTTGCTTGAGATGCATGGGCATCTCCACTTGAACGCGTTAACGGGCGTGCCCGGACAAGCCTGTGCCATCTGGTATATCATATGCCAGATTTAGGGTTCAGCCTGTCACCTTCCCGGCGACCTTCATTACAGTTGCGACGAACGTTGCTTTCAGCAGGGACTTGTCCGCCTATAATGGTGTAGGCATTGCATGGGACAAATCGACTGCAACGTTTCTCTGGCGTGCGCCCGTAACTACTCCTCCGGTGCAATGGTTTTATGGATCTTAGGCGCATCACGATCAAACGTGTGTGCCCTCCACAAAAGTATTATGGCAAGTATACGCATGGGGCAGAGCCGTGTCAAACGCAGTGGGGGGCAGCAGAATTCTGCGTTCGCTCCCGTCCGGTCAGGCGTAACCGGACGGGAGCGAACAATTAAAAGGCTTGTGTGGTGGGCTTGATGAGCATTTCGGGGATATGGGCGCGCGGGTGCAGGGTGGAGATGAAAAGCACCGCCGCGGCCACGTCTGAAGGTTGGAGGATTTGTTCTTTATGTTCCTCGCTGACCTTGATGGGGCGCGCATCGAGAATGGGCGTATTCACTTCACCCGGACACAGGTTGGTGGCGCGAATGCCGTTGTCTTTTTCTTCGAGGGCCAGCACGAAGGTGAGTGCGGTCATGGCATGTTTGGATGCGCTATAGGCTGCGCCGCCCAATACGCTGGGGCGCACACCTGCGATGGAGGAAACATTGATGATCACGCCATCTTTGCGTTCGCGCATCTGGGGCAATACGGCATGGATGGTATTGAATGCGCCGGTGGCATTCACATCCATGAGGTAGTTCCAGTCCTCGGGGCTGAGTTCGGAGACGCGCCGCTTGAGCACATTGACGCCCGCATTGTTGACCAGAATATGAATGGCGCCATAGGTTTCGGTGATTTCGGCAAAGGTGGCGGCGACGGCAACCTGGTCGGCCACATCCAGCGCGCGGTAGACGGGTGTGGGCTGTGCGTCGATGGCGCGGATGGTTTCTTCCAGCTTATCGGCGCGGCGTCCAATGATGACGACCTGGGCGCCGGCTTCGGCCAGGGTCGCGGCGACACCTTGTCCAATGCCTGTGCCGCCGCCGGTGATGACTGCGACCTTGCCTTTTAGTTGCTGACTCATGTTTTCCTTATTCCTTGGTGGTTGGGGCGGGCTGTTGCGCGCCGGAGGGTGGGCCAGGCTACTACGGGCCGGGTTGGCTCCCGTGTGCCGTCTAGGCCGGTTTGGGTGTGGTGGGATAGCTGCTAGGATCCAGCATGACTTCGATGAGACACGGACCACCCTGTTCCAGCGCGGATTGCAGGGCGGTATCAAGTTCGGAATCACTCTGGACCCGGTGATTGGGCAGACCGAATGCAGCGGCAATCTGGGCATAGTTGGGTGAATCGAATTCGGTGCCAAAGACTGGTTTGCCCACGCGCACCTGGTGGGAGCGAATGAGATCGATAGCCCCATCGTTGAGCACGATACAGATCACGGGCAGTTGCTCGCGGGCAAGGATACCCAGCTCGCCCAGAACCATGGCGAGACCGGCGTCGCCGGTGAGACAGACGGCGGGTTGATCGGGCAGGGCAAGCGCCGCGCCAATGGCGGCGGGCAGCGCGAAGCTCATCCCCGAAAGCCCATTGGAGAGATGAAAACGGTTGGGGTGGCGGGCCGACCAATCGAGCGAACTGTGAACTTTGTGGGAACCCACATCGACCGCCAGAAAGGTCTGGGCAGGCAGCGCGCGCCGCATGCCATCCAGCACGGTTTGGGGGAGGATGCGATTGGCCGCGGGCTGGGGCAAGGCTCCAGGGGCGGTTGCTGCGCGGAAGTCCTCGACGCGCGTTGCGCCCCAGTCGGGAGCAGACGTGTAGTCGCCGTCGGCCAGCTGTTCCAACACGGGTGTTAGGGGGCCAACAAATTCCAGCACACTGGGCACCACAGGATCTTCGTTTTCCCAGGGCGCAATCCAGATGAGCGGTGCGGTGTGTTGCCAGGGCAGTACCAGCTCGACCACGTCGAAGCCCACCGCGACCACACAGTCGGCGTCGTTGAGCACGGCATAGGCGGGATCTGTGCGCGTGAGTCCGATTGTGCCGGCGAAGAGGGGATGGTCTTCGCTGAGCGCGCCTTTGGCTTTGGGCGTCACAATCACCGGCGCGTTCAGGCTTTCGGCCAGCGCACGCAGGGCCGCATAGGGCGCATCCGGCTCCAGGCCCAGACCGGCGACGATGATGGGCCGTTTGGCTGCGGCAAGCGTGCCGCGCGCTTCGTGAATTTCTGCGGCAGGCACGATGGGCGGCGTTGCGGTCTGCACTGGCGCATGATGCGGCGCGGGCGATGTTTGCTGGATGGCGTCTTCGTTGCTGATTTGCAGATGCACCGGACCGGGGCGGTCGGCGCGTACCAGTTCCAACGCTTTGTCCATCATACGGTGGACATTTCCCGGCCCAAGCTTATAGCTGGCTTTGGTAATGGGCGCAAAGATGCGTTGCAGATCGACGACCTGGTGTGTGTAGTCGGGCAGCAGGGGGTCGGGCTTTTGCGCCGTGATCAAAAGCACAGGCGCGCGATCCAGATAGGCATGGGCCAGGCCCATAGTGGCATTGGTCGCGCCCGGCCCCAGTGTGGTGAGGCAGACGCCCGGCACACCCGTAAGACGGGCGTGTGCATCTGCCATGAAGAGCGCGGAAGATTCATTGTGAACCAGGACAAAGCGAATTTCGGCCTGGCGGAGTGCTTCGAGGATTTCGACCGTTTCCCCGCCGGGCAGTCCGAATACGGTGCGAACACCGGCGGCATGTAGGTGATCGACGATTACCTGGGCAACTGTGGGCATTGGTTCCCCTTGTACCTTTAGAAGTTGGCGAAGAATAAGAAGAATAGATTGATTGCACGTTCTTAGGATTATAGACGGAGGGCGGAGGGCCGCCAAAGTGTATGTCTTCAAAGTGCATTTGGGATAGATATATTTTTGTATACCTGATTGCCTGTCTGGAGGAATGGCGGAACTTGGCCTGTGGTGTGAGCGTTTGGGGCGGTGGCGATGGACATACGTCGGCGGATGCGTCGTGATATTGCGCGGTGATATTGCGTCATGATATGCCGTGATATATAGAGACCGGGCGTATACATTGGCGCATATTTTCGTCATTATGGTTAAGTGCGCCGCTGTGACGAAAAACAATTGCTACGCAGTGAGTATTGCGCTGGGATTGCATTATCTCCGCTAATTGTCGCAATCAGTTCGTTGATAATCGCGACAGGTGTCAGTTTGCGATTGCCTGCGCCCTGCGTATAATCCCATAGGCTTTGTGCCGGGAACGTTGGCATCTGCCGAAAGATTATCAAAAAATACCTGTGGAATTTGGTTCATGGTGGTAAGTATCGTGTGGCAGTCGTCATGTGGACGGCTGTGGCGGATTGTGGAGCGTGATGAGCGAAATCTGGATCACAATTAACGAAATTGTGCAGAGTGTGCGCAGCGGGGGGTTGCCCGATCTGGGCATCTGGAGCTATGCAATTCTGGCGGTTCTGGTTGCGACCGAAGGGCCATTGAGTACGCTGCTGGGCGCAGCCGCCGCGGCCGCGGGCGTGGCCGATCTGCGCTGGGTTGTGCTGGCGACGGTGGTCGGCAATGTGCTGGGCGACTGCCTGTGGTACACGATTGGCTATCTGGGTAAGGCCGAAAAACTGAAGTGCTATGGCCGCTGTGTGGGCATTCAGGGCAAGCACATTGATCGGCTGGAAAACGGGATGCAGGTCCACGCGCTCAAGCTGATTCTGTTTTCGAAGGTGGCGTATGGCCTGATCGTGCCCACACTGGTGGCGGCGGGCGTGGCGCGCGTTCCGTTTCGCAAGTGGTTTCCTGTGGTCTTTGTCATGGAGACCCTCTGGTCGCTGGTGCTGGTCTATGTGGGCTATCATGCAACCTGGTTGCTGGTCGATTTTGAACAGGGCCTGCGCACGGTGGGCATTGTCGCGGTGGCACTGATCCTGACCGCGGTGGGGGTGTTTGTGTACCGAGGGCGACGGCAGGCGGCGCAGGTTGCATCTGCCCAATTGCTGGCGGCGGAGTACTACGCGGCGGGCGATTCTTTGCATATGCCGTGGAGAGAGGCTTTGCACTCCGTGCCGCGAGGGCCTGTGGCGAGTGCTGATACAAGAACTTTGGCCCCTGTGATTAGTGAGCCGGCTGCTCTGGAGTCTGTCCCCGTTTGGCGCTATACCCGGCGCAGTGTGATACAGAAGCATGGATCGAGACACGCCGACCGATTTGCGCGTCCTGTGCGGCTCACAGGCGCTACGGGTGCTACGGGTGTGAGAGATAACCGTCCTTTTGCAGAGCGTCACGCATCGGTGATCCACGCACTGGCGCCCGTGCCATTGATGGGCGAAGCCATTTCTGTGCGATTTTCCGAAGCGGTTCAGGTCTGGGAATCGGTAGCGGTCGGCAGTGGCCCGCGCCTGGAGGCCGAGCCGGTCGAAGGTAGCGGCTGAAGCGGCACGGTGGCGTGACGCACATTTGCGGCGCGCAGATAGGAGACGGCGACGTCATAGACGTTGTCGGGCGTTAGATTTGACGTGTCGATGCGTACATCGGCATGGGCACGTGCGGAGCCGAGCCGCGCTTCCTCTGTGCGAAAATAGTCCGGGGTCCAGGTCACATCGGCCCGCCGCGACCTCTGAACTTCCAAACTTAAAGTCAAATAGATCAGGATGAGGGGGTGATCAAACTGTCGCCACAATTCCTGGATCGCGCTGTGTTCCTGGCTGACGGCGCGGGCATTGTAGCCCGCGGCGCGCAGTCTGCGCACCAGTGTGGATTTGCCTGCGCCGCTCATCCCTACCACTTTGATGATGGGCAGATTGCGGTCATCGTTGTGGAGCGCGATCGTCCCCAGCTCGATGGCAGATTGTGCGTCGGCTTCGGTCAGGTGTGCCGCTGCCTGTTTTGGGGGCCGGGTAGATTGTTTCTTGCGCCGCGCCATCGCGTGTTTGCCTAACCTTCCAGCGGGATTTGCATACTCAAACGACGGATTTCGTCGGGTGTGGTGGGCGCGATAATTTTGAAGACCACAACGGTGGCGTCATCGTGGGGGCGGGATTGATCCAGACGCAAGGCCTCGGCGAGGACGCCGTCGGCGAGTTGCTGGGCCGCGAGCCGGTGATCCGGATCGAGCGCCGTGACCAGGTTGGGCAGGTTCATGCCTGGACCGCTGATGCGACCTGCGCTCCAGATGCCATCGCTAAACGCGATGAGGGTGGTTTCGGCCAGCAGTTCCAGTTCGGTGATGGCGGGTTTGGTGAAGCGGTGGATGCCCACGGCATTGGCTTCGGCGTCGAGCCAGGTGCAGGTTTCGCCCACGCGCAGAAATGCGGGGCAGCGCGCGTTGCGGCTGACCACCATCGTGCGCGTGACCAGATCCACGCTGATGATGTGGAGTTCGGCGCTCACTTTGCCGCTGCGGTGGGTGACCAGATAGTCGTGGGTGGCGCGCGCCACCGCGCCGTCGCGCACACCTTCGGCCAGCAGACTGATGGCTTTGCGCACCACAATATTGCTGATGGCTTTGGCGCTGCGTCCGCTGCGCTGACCATCGGCCATCACGGCACTGAAACCGCCGTGGGGACGTTCGACGATTTCCACGGTGTCGCCACTTTCGCGGCTGGCATATTTTCCCACTTTGGATACGGCGATGTGTACTTCGAGTTTTGGTGTCATGCCGGTTTGCGTGCTAGCTGCTGGTGCGCAGGGTGGAATCCAGAAAATCCAGAAATTCCTGCCACGCTGCGCCTTGGGTGCCGCCTTGGCGGATGGCTTCTATCGTGGTGAGAAAGGCATGGCCGACTTCGGGATAGACGGTGATTTGGTGGGGTATCTGCGCCGCCTCCAGCCCCATTTCAAATTCGGCTACCTGCGCCGGGGTGGGGGACTGATCTTCTGCGCCAAAAATGCCCAATACGGGACCGGGAAGGGCGGCCAGTTGGGCCGGATCGGCGATGAGGCTGCCATAGAACACCCCGGTCGCGGCCAGGTGGTCGTTGTGCAGGCTATAGCGGAGCGCCTTACCCCCGCCATAGCAGAACCCCATGACCATGATGCGCGTGGCATCGACACCGGGTTGGGCCGCGAGCCAGGCGAAGACGCTATCCAGGTCGGCATTTACGCGTTCCGTGGGCGTGGTGGCAGACAAGTAGATGGCCCGCGGCAGCCAACCGGTGACCGCGCCGCGGTAGGTGTCGGGCGCAACCACGATATAGCCTTCTTCGGCCAGTGCGTCGGCCTTGCCCACGATTGAAGATTGCAGCCCCCAGAATTCGTGGATCATGATGACGGCGGGCCGCAGGGTGCTGGTTTCATGCATGGGCCGCGCCACATGGGCGGCTACTGGGGGCGCTTGCTCTGCGGTGGGTTGTTCAGTTGCTTCCGCGGCAGTTGTCCCCGAGGCAGATGACCCTGTATCTGATGCACTGGGTAGGATCATGCCGGGGATGGTCGTATTGGTTAGCGCGTCGATGCGGCTACGGCCGACTAGCGCATCGATTAGCACAGACCCCGCCAGGAGTGCGCCGAGGATCAGAATGGCCCCAACCAGGTAGGCCAGAACTTTTAGTGCGGTTTTCATTGTGTATCTATGTCGATTCCCAGGAGGTCGCTTACCGCGACGTGATAACAGTCGGCAAGCAATTGCAGTTCTTCCAGGGTCAAACGGCGATCGCCATATTCCACATCGTAGATGAGCTGTTGCGACAAGCCGGTATTGGCCTGTACCTGGGCATAGGAAAGGCCATTGGCAGCCCGAAGTTGCTGGAGGATCTGGCTAATGCGACTGCGCGCCAGACGCCGAATGCTGTCACGCACGGGCGTATCGACGGATTCAAATGCTTCGTGACTGCGTTCGGGGTTTTGCGTGAGCCGCAATACCGATTCGCGGATGCGACGCACCAGGAAATCTTGGGCCATGTAGTAGTTCCTATGCTGAGCAATTTCTGGGCTGAGCAATTTCTACGTTGAACGACGTGACGGGTGTGTCCAAGCGGTCGTACGCTGTGGCGTACGGGATTGAGTTGCTCGCCCCCGTCCCACAAATCATTCTGTGGCGGCGGCGTCGGTTTCGGGCGGCA
>JBBDIO010000207.1:0-16401 GCA_040880365.1 Litorilinea sp. | reverse complement strand
CGATAGACGCGATGCGATCTTTGCTCGAAAATCCAAATCGCTCCTGCACTTTGGGGTGCAGCTTCTGAAAATCACTGCCCAACGCCTGTTGATAAATGGATGTCATGGTTTATGGGGCTTTCGCAAACAGTTTCCGGCAGCCGGCAAGTCCTTCGCATTCACAATACTGATTACCGATAAGGCGACCATTGCCAGTGTCAGGCTAACTGGATTAAAAGGCGCAATCAGCAGCGCCTTGTCGCCCAATAGCGCACCCCAGCCCAGCGCAATCAACACGCAGATGTTCAAGTAGTGTAGCCACGCGCGAAATCCGAATGCCAGGAAAATTGTGCCGAAAATTATCTGCCCGCCGCCAACGATGGTGAGCACGAGGGGTTCGAGGCCATCGAATAGCCCGGTCGCGCGCAATATTGCCAGTTCGCCGGTATCTGGGAACAACAATTTCGGCACAAGGCCCTGATAGACCCAGGTGCCGGCGAGGGCAAGCTGGGCCGTCAGCTGGATGTATGTCCTGCGGATCGACTGTGCGGGCGGTATGCCCTGTTCCAGCCACAAGCGGAGGGCATCGAAGCTCCAGGCCGTCGCCCATCCAATCAACGGGCGAAACAGGAGCCAATCGAAGAATTTACCGGGTGCGCCGAAGCGTACCTGGTAGTCATACCACGTCAGAAATCGGACGGACGCGCCCTCTGGAATGTACTTCCAGTAACCGGAACCCCATTCAATAAGCGAGATCGGTTGATCTGACCAGAACTTGAGCGCCGACGTCCATTGCCCATCTGCCGACTGACGCGTGGCGATACTTTCGCCTTCCCCTGAAACCTGGATACCCAATCCAATACGCGTGGTATACCGAAACCGCTGCGGTTCCGTTTCAGATCCCTTGGGCAGGTACTCGATTGTGGTGAAGCGCAAATCCCATTGCTGATGCAACGCCGGATTCTGCGTGTGTTCCCACACATCATCCAGCGGCGCGGCAAGCGGTATTTCAACGTAAATGCCTTTTGGCTTCATATCAGCCCCGCCAACTTACGATTTTTGTATACAATTGTATCTATATTCTATATACAGTAAGAAATGATCGGGAAACCACCGCCAAGTAGCTTCTCGGTCACACACCCCGCGAAAGGACTTCCCGCTCCTGAGTGTAGCACAAGTTTTCCGACAAGGCTCAAGCCAATTTCGACAAGGTCCTTGCCCAATTTCAGCAAAGCGAGTAAACCGCAGACCGTTTGGTTCGGTGTTTTTTGAAAGCACAGAATTGACGCAAAACCGGTAGCATCGACAAAAAAAGAGAGACCCTTTCCACCGGTTTCCCAGTGTAAGAGTCTCTCTTTATCCGTCATAGTGACGAAAGTGTACGCCCGGGAGGACTTGAACCTCCGACCTTTTGGTCCGCAACCAAACGCTCTATCCACTGAGCTACGGGCGCATATATAACTTAGGTATATTCGGTATGGCGGGGAGGGAGGGATTTGAACCCTCGAGGGATATTGCTACCCCTACCCACTTAGCAGGCGGGCGCACTCGACCGGGCTATGCGACCTCCCCACGCTGACTACCGCTACCGCACGATTATAATGCTATAGTGCAGTACTATCTGTATGACGTCAGATTCATATATGTACGAATCTTGCACAGGTTCGCAACTCCCCGTGCCACTACCTACGCCACACATCAGGCGGAGGGAGAGGGATTCGAACCCCCGGTGACATTGCTGCCACAGTTGTTTTCAAGACAACCGCCTTCGTCCACTCGGCCATCCCTCCCGACAGCAGGGTTCTCCCTTCCGACTGAAAAAGTATACAACCGCGGGCTTGCAGTTGTCAAATCTGCCTGTTCAATTTTCCCAACCATTTGCGCCCAAGCCGCCCCAGGGCGATTGCGGCAGTGCTGCGATTCAGACGCGTGGCGGCGTGCAGCGAACAAGAGTTGCTCAACGCGTGCGCGCCATCCACCAGCCCGCGACCCTTTGCAGCGGGGCCGTGAGCCGCGTGCGGTTATATTGGTCTGCCACTTGGCGAATCGCTTCGGCCTGGGTGGGATAGGGATGGATCACATTCGCCAGTGACTTCAGCCCCAGATTGTTGTTCATCGCCAGTGTAATCTCGTTGAGCATTTCGCCCGCGTGGCGCGCCACAATCGTTGCGCCCAAAATTTTGTCGCTGCCGCGTTTCACATGCACACGCACAAACCCCTCGTCATCGCCATCGGCGCGTCCCCGGTCGGTTTCGCCAATCGCCTGGGAAAACGTGGTGATGGCGATGCCCGCCTGTTCCGCATCGGCCGGGGTCAGGCCCACATGCGCCACTTCGGGATCGGTGTAGGTCGTCCACGGCACAATCAGATCCGATGCTTTGCGCTTGGGAAACGGAAAGAGTGCATTTTGCAACACGATGCGTGCAGTAAAATCCGCCGTATGGGTAAACTGATATTTGAACCCCACATCGCCCGCGGCATAGATGTTGGGATTGCTGCTCTGCAAATAATCGTTGACTTCGATCCCGCGGCGATGGGCGGTGACTCCCGCCGCGGCCAGGTCCAGGGTTTCGATGTTGGGCTGGCGGCCTGCCGCTACCAAAACGGCATCGACGGTCAGCTCTGCCGCCTGGCCGTCGATTGTATAGGAAAGCGTGCGCTTACCGGCGGCGAGGGTTGCCCCGGAAATCTCGCACTTGAGCAGCAGTTGGACGCCGTCGCGCGCCAACGCATCGGCTACCAGCGCGGCGGCATCGGCATCATCGCGGTGCAAAAGTCGGGCACCGGCATCCAGCAGATAGACCTGGCTGCCCAGCCGTTGAAAAGCCTGCGCCATCTCTGCGCCAATCGGTCCCCCGCCAATAATCGCCAGGCGTTCGGGGCGTTCGGTCAGCTCGAAAAGCGTCTCATTTGTGAGATAGCCCGCCGTGTCCAGCCCAGGAATAGGCGGAATCGCCGCGCGCGAACCTGTGGCGATCAGGGCTTTGCTAAAATGCAGCGTGGCATCGCCCACCATAAATGTATCGCCACTGCCGAAATGGCCCTCGCCCAGAAAAACATCAATGCCCAGGTTGGCAAACCGCTGCGCCGAATCGTGATCGCTAATATCGGCGCGCACGCGTCGCATCCGCGCCATCACCGCGCCAAAATCGATAGACACTGCGCCCGACACATGCACGCCAAACTCGCCCGCGCACGCCACATCGCCTGCCGCACGCGCGGCACGGATCACGCTCTTGGAAGGCACGCAGCCCACGTTGAGACAATCGCCGCCCAGCAGATGCTTTTCCACCAGGGCCACTTTGGCGCCCAGCCCCGCGGCCCCGGCAGCCGCCACCAGCCCCGCCGAGCCGCCTCCAATGACGACCAGGTTATATTTGCCGCTTGGCGTGGGGTTTTGCCAGGTGGGTGGATGGACATTGGCAACCAGACGCTGGTTGAACGTATCCCACGGACGAATCAACATGAATGGTGTTAACTCCTGATGAATGATTGAGAGATACCCGAGGAAATGACCGACGGTCGGGGCAGGCAAATTGCCAGTGGATGATTAGCACTTTGCACGGCAGGCATGGACACATTATCAGTTGCCCACTATTCAAGCCTTTCCCGACGCTTGAAGAAGCGCGACAAAACCAGGCTCAACACAAAGATGCCCGCAGAAAGCGCCAACACCCAGGGGTTCAAAGCTGGAATCCCGCCCTCAAAGCTTTCAATGGAGGCTCCAAAGAGGACAAACGAAAACGTACCCGGTATGCTGCCCAGGGCCGTCGCCAGCAAAAAGCCTTTCCAGTCGATGCGCAGCAGGCCGGCCAGATAGTTCACCAGATCGTAGGGTAAGAAGATAAAGCGCATAATCAGAACAGTTTCAAAGCTGTTGTTGCGCATACGCGCGGCATAGCGGTGGACCACGCCATCAGTTGCCGCGTCATCCAATATTCCCTGCCCAAAATAACGTCCTACAGTATAGGCCACCAATGCACTGGAATTGGCCGCCACCACCGTCAACAGAATACCCAGCACGGGGCCAAACAAAAATCCGCCTGCAATGGTCAACAGCGTGCCGGGGAAAAAGAAGAGGGGGCGCAAGGCGTAGATGAGAATATAGAGCAGAGGTCCATAGACGCTATCCTGCATCACAGCGACCAATTGTTGCATGGCCTCGCGCGGCCCCACCCCATATGTCCGGGCAAACCAGAGATAGCCGCCCACCAGAATCGCCCAAAACGTAGCCGCCACCAATTTGGGCCAATGGCGCGCCCACCAGCCCGGCGCGGTCTCCGGGGCTTCAAGTACAGGGTCAGAAGTATCCGCCACACCATCACCGGCAGCTGATTCACGGGCAACTTTAGAAACGACTTCCACAGATATAGCCTCTCTGCACAATATCCACGCGACACGTCAATTCGATGCGGGCCTTGTCACGCTTGTCATGGGGGTCAAATTGCCGCATCAGGGCAGATGCCGATAGGCCCAGATCACCCGTTGGACTACAGTCGCCATCACCAACGCGGCCATGAGCCAGAATAAAATACCCACCGCCCACGGAATCAGGAAGAAAACGGTATACAAGACAATCGTTTCCGCGCCTTCGACAATGCCCACCGGCATCTCGATGGTGGTGGCACGGGCAGACGATTGCAGTTGCCGCTTTTCCAGAATCGCGGCCAAAACCGTCCACGAAATCGTATTCAGCACATAAGAACCGACCAACGCCACCAGCGCCCACAGATGCACGCCGGTGGGCTGGGCCAACACAAACGCCACGGGCACCGCCAGATAGACGACGAAATCCAGGAGCAGATCCAGATAGCCGCCAAAATCCGACTGTTTGTGGTGCAGGCGCGCCACCAGACCATCCAGACCGTCGAGGATGCGATTGCCCCACCACAGGCCCAGGCCCAGCCAATAGAGTTCCTGCGTGACCGCCCAGGCCGCCGCCAGCCCCACAGCCATCGCCACCACCGAAATCAGATTGGGGTGGACGCGCACAAACGCGCGGCGTGCAAACGGCGTCATCAGCCGATCTTTTTGACTGCGCAGGGCAGCGTCTCGCATCTGTTGTTCCGTCTCCCGAGTACACGGCCCCACGGCAACAAGCCAGGACCGGAGGACATTGCAGTGGACAAACAAGTTGCCGGCGCGGGTTCATATGGGCCAGCTGCCTAACAGTACTCGGAGTGGGAGATCGCTTCTGTAAGTATCTCTACACGACGCCACACAAAAGCGCCCAGGGGTCGTTGACCTTCAGGCGGTCTTTGACCTCTGGGCGTGTGCGTACATAAATCGGCGCGTCGGTTATCTCGCAGTGATTGAGGGCGACAGGTGAACCGTGGCGTAGCGGGGACCCACCGTTTCCATTAACGAATTTCCGTGCGCCCCCCCATATAGGGTTGCAGCACTTCGGGGATGGCGACCGAGCCATCGGCCTGCTGATAGTTTTCCAGAATCGCGATGACGATGCGCGGCAAGGCCAGCGCCGAGCCGTTGAGCGTGTGCACATATTCGATCTTGCCCTCGCCTGTGCGATAGCGGATATTGGCGCGTCGGGCCTGAAAATCGCGGAACCACGAACACGAGCTGACTTCCAGCCATTCCTCACAGCCCGCGGCCCACACCTCAATGTCATATTTCAGACAGGCCACAAACGACAGATCGCCCGTCGCAATCAGCACACGGCGATAGGGCAGCCCCAGGCGGGCGACCAGCGTTTCTGCAACCTGGGTCAGGCTTTCCAGCTCCGCGCGGCCCGTTTCGGGCGTCACAAACTTGACCAGCTCGACCTTTTCAAACTGATGCACGCGCTTAATGCCGCGCACATCTTTGCCCGCCGATACCTTTTCGCGCCGGAAACAGGGCGTATGCGCCACATAGTAGCGGGGCAGCTGCGCGCCGTCCATGATCTCGTCCCGGTGCAGATTCGTCACCGGGACCTCGGCCGTGGGCACAAACCAGTAATCTTCTTCGGCATCGCGATAGAGAACATCCCCAAACTTGGGCAGATTGCCGGTGCCCACCATGCACGCCTCGCGCACCATAAAGGGCGGATAGATCTCGTCGAAGCCGTTCTCGGTGGTGTGCACATCCAGGAACCAGTTTGCCAGGGCGCGCTGCAATTGAGCGCCGGCCCGCTTGAGCACATAAAAGCGGCTGCCCGCCAGCTTTGCGCCGCGCTCCATGTCGATAATGTCCAGGCGTTCGCCCAGATCCCAGTGTGCCAGCGGGACAAAGTCAAACGTGGGACGAGTGCCCACTTCGGTGGCAACCACATTGCCCGTTTCATCGGGCGCGACCGGCGCGTCGTCGTCGGGGATGTTGGGAATACGCAACATGGCCGCTTCAAAATCCGCATCCACCGCGCGCAACGTCTCATCCAACGTAGCAATTTCATCGCCCACCGCGCCCAGTCGTTCCTTCAGCGCATTGGCTTCGTCGGTCTTTTTCTCGCGAAACAGTTGCCCCACCGCCTTGGAACCCGTATTGCGCTCGGCGCGCAACGCCTCGACCCTGGTGAGCAGCGACCGCCGCTGTTCATCCAGTTCCAGGGCGCGTTCCCAGGGCGCGTCGACGGCGTTCAGCTTGATCATGGCTTCGGCCAGGGCCGCCCGATTTTCACGCATCCAGCGAATATCCAGCATGAGTTATCTCCTTGTAATTTCCCAATCAAAAAAGCCCTCTCGTCAAATCAGGACGAAAGGGCTTCGTGGTGCCACCTGAGTTCACTGCATCCGGCGCGTGCCGGCGTGCAGCCTCATTACACGATAACGGGTGTGACCGCCCGACCATTGCCTGCCGGAAGCTCGGAAGTTGCTACAGTGTCGACACTGGTTGCCTTGCACCTCCCGGCAACTCTCTGCACAGTATCACGACACGGGTCTGGACTTCGTCTACGCCAGAATCTAATCTACAAAAATACGACACAAAAATATGACTATGTAAAAATGCTACCCCGACTGTCGGCGCTTGTCAAGCTCTCCGCACAGCAAAACGTACCTACCCGCGCCTAAGATGACAATGCTCAGTTCTTCACCCATAGACCGGCTGCCGTGCATCCATCCGCGTCCCCGCGCCGGGTTGACCCAGGGGCAGAGCCTGCGCCACATGCGCGCCTTCGCCCGTGCCATCTTGCACCCAGGCGAGCAGACCCCCCAGCCCGAATATTTCCTGGGCGCGGTCGATGCGCACCAGCCCATGCGCAGGGGTGTGCAGATGATCCGCCAGCCAGCGCATCACCCCATCGGGCATCGAGGCTTCGACTTCCAGCCGCAACACGGGCGGGCCAGCCGGACGCCGCGCTTTGCGCCCGCGCCGCATATCGCCGCGCGCCTCGATTTCGGCGATGGTTTCGGCAATGTTTTCAGTAGCGGCCGCGGGGCAGGACGGTGCTCGCAACACCCGAAACAGATACCCATTGCGCAAAATCATGCCGGGGAAAAGCTCATGCGCAAAATAGCGCACAATGTCGGCGGTCCAGAGCAAATCGCGCGCGGCCTGTGCCTGTGCGCGTGGCATCTCGCTCCCGCGCAGATCGCCGGTCAACGGCGTCAGAATCGGGCGCGAGGACGGAATCTCGACCCGCGCAAAGAGCACAGACGGGCTGCGCCGGGCCTGCTGTTCGGGGCTTTGCAATTCGAACAACAAATTTGTGCTGCCACCCCCGATAAAGGGAAACGGTCGCCCAGGATCCACGGCAAGCGGTGTAAGTATAGGATATAGATTGCGCAGAAAATAGTGATGCGCCCACTGCAACCGGCGCGGATCCAGGCGCGCAACCTGGCGGATGCGCAGCCCCACGCGTCCTAGTTCCGGCAAGCGCCCCAGTTCCGGTAAGACCGTGCGCGCCAAAGTGCGCCCAATTTTTCCATAGAATGCCGTAAACCAATGGTTCAACTCGGCAACCCGCACGCGCTCCGGGTCCGATTGCGTGCCGGATACGCCGGACGCCACACAATCCGCCGCCACGGCAGATTCCAGATAAGCCTGGGGGATGCCGTGCAGAAAAGACCCATCGACCTGTTCTAGCAAATCCGCGATGCGCAACAGACGACTGTGCCAGGTGCCGGTGCTCCCGCCAATGGTGCGCAGTTGGCGCGATAAATCTGCACGCCACTCTGGAGGCGTCGCTTCGAGCGACGCAGACAAAGACCGCGCATCGAGCGAGGCAGAAACAGGCCGCGTTGATTCGGGCGCAGAGAAATGCTCTGATTCCGTTTCGGAAGCAACCGAAACCGACGGGGCAGGATATTCAGTGTAACTCATTTGGCTTCCACTTCACCGGTGCAACGCACATTTCGGACCGGTCAAAAAGATCGGAACCAATAGTGTACACAGAAGTGTCGGACTGTGCAAACACCAAAAAAGTGGTCGGATTTCAGGGGGTGGCGGTGGGTAAAGCCGCAGATATACAGTCGGGGGCTGTTCGTCTAGCGGGCCTGGTCCGGCTCCGTGGCAAAGGCGCGACGCATGGCGACGCTGGACACCCGGCGATAGATCGCTGTCAGATCTTCATAAATGTCGTCATCCGCGCCCGAAAAGGGCAGCGGACCCAAGCGCCGCAACAGCACCGCATCGACTTTGGGTTCGTGGAAATTGGGACGATAGCCCTCCAGCGTCTTGGCAACACCCCAGTACCCCGACATCTGCGCGTGCAGGGGCGAAACTTCTTCCTGCGCAGTCGCTTCGGCGGGGTTGCGGTGAAACCGGCCCGGCGCGACCGAGGGCGCGGCCGGCGGTGCGCTGTGGCCATTGTCCGCGGGCTTGGTGCGCACTTTGCGCAGGGCCGCCAACACCTGAGTCTGGTCGCGGCCGCGCATACGCAGCAACATCCACGGATCATCGCTCAACGCCTCGCCCAGCTGCGCGAAAATCAGGGTGGCATGAGTACACTTTCCCATCCCACAGCCCGCGCCTTCGCAGACGATTTTTACTTCGCTGGGGAGAGTGGGCAACAAGGGCGCGTCGGCATCCGCCAGAATCGTGTCCAGTTCGGGCGGCAATTCACCCGCCAGCAACTGCGCCGCGAACAACGCCTGTTCGCCGATGGCATCCATTGCGGCTTCCCACTGAATATCGGTCCACGGTGTGAAGCGGATCTCCACCTGACATTGATCTTCATTGCGCGCTTGCACTACGGCGCTCACTACGCCAGGGCCGATTTCCAAACGTTTGATGCGCGCGCCGCTGGGCGCGCCGGCAGCAGCAACCAGCCCCAACTCCTGGGTCCAGTTTTGCCAGCGGCTCACCCACCATTCGGGTCCGCGCTTGGGCACAGATGCCCCGCGCGCCCCACGCCGACGGCTGCTATCTTCACGATTTATCGCCATCACACGCACCGTTCTCGCAAATTCAATTGCGTATCAGCAGCACTAATCATCTTCAATCGCATCCTGGCGCAACATCAACAGCTCGCGCAGCTCGTCGGTCTCCAGTTCGGTCAGCCAATCTTCCCCGCTGCCCACAATCGATTGTGCCAGGGCCTGCTTGTTCTCAATGAGATCGTGGATGCGTTCTTCCAGCGTGCCCGCCACCACAAATTTATGTACCTGCACATCGCGTCGCTGTCCAATGCGAAATGCCCGATCTGTGGCCTGGTTTTCCACAGCGGGGTTCCACCAGCGGTCATAGTGAAAAACGTGATTGGCCTGGGTCAGATTCAGACCCGACCCCCCGGCCCGCAGGCTGAGCACAAAGACGGGCGGGCCTTCTTCACTTTGAAAAGCCTGCACCATCTTGTCGCGTTGATTGGCGGGCGTGCCCCCATGCAAAAAGAGGGTATCCGTGCCCAGCGTATTCATCAGGTGACGTTGCAACAACAGCCCCATCTCTACAAACTGGGTGAAGATCAAAGCCCGGTCGCCGACGCTGATTGCCTCATCCAACATCTCGGTCAAACGGCTCAGCTTGCCGCTGCGCCCGTCCAACGGCGCGTCTTCCTTGAGAAAGTGGGCAGGGTGGTTGGTGATCTGCTTGAGCTTGGTGAGCAAGGCCAGCACCAGCCCCCGGCGTTGGATGCCATCGGCGCGGTTGAGATTGTTCAGCGCGTCGTTGACCACCCGCTCGTAGAGCTGGGCTTGCTCGCGCGTCAGCGAACAATAGACGACCATCTCATTTTTCTCTGGCAGATCTGAAATAATCGTGGGATCCGATTTCAACCGGCGCAAAAGGAAAGGCTGCACCAGACGCCGCAATTCGCCGGTGCGCTCCATGTCGTTATAGCGTTCGATGGGGATGATGTAGCGGCGGCGGAATGATTCGTGTTTGCCCAGATAGCCGGGGTTGAGGAACTCCATGATGCTCCACAGCTCCGACAGACGATTTTCCACAGGGGTGCCGGTGAGCGCGATGCGATTGCGCCCGCGCAACCGGCGCACGGCCTGCGTTTGTTTGGCCGAGGGCGTCTTGATATTCTGGGCTTCGTCCAGAATCAGATCCTGCCATTCGATCAGTTGCAGCGTCTCAATATCCCGGCGCGCGGTGCCATAGCTGGTCACCACCAGATCGTGCTGGGCCAGCGTGGCGAAAAACTCGTCGCCGGTCGTGCGGTTGTTGCCGTGGTGCACCATGGCGCGCAGATTGGGCGCAAAGCGTTCGATTTCGCGCCGCCAGTTGGCGACAACGCTGGTAGGACAGATCAACAGTGTGGGCGGCAGCGTGCGGCCTTCGGCGGCGGCTTCCAATTGTTCGTGCAAAATCAGGGCAATCGCCTGAATGGTCTTGCCCAACCCCATATCATCGGCAAGACAGCCACCCAGCCCCAGATTGCAGAGATGCGCCAGCCAGCCCACCCCGCGTTCCTGATAGGGGCGCAGTTGCCCCTTGAACCCTGGCGGCGCGGGGATCGGCTGGGGCGGCTGCTGGGTGCGCAGTTGCGCCAAGAGCCGGTCCAGCCAGCCATGCACCACCACTGAATCCACGGTCAGACTATCATCGGGCAGTCCATCGCCGTTTTGGTCGCCCGCCAAATCGTCGGCAAAAAGTTCCAGCGCGGGGCCAATGGGGGGCGCGCCTGTGCGATCCAGTGCCGCGTCCCCTGTCCCATCGGACGCGGGTTCCGTGGCGCGCGCCGCCTCGTCGATCATGCTCTGCGCCACCCGGATTGCCTGCAACAGCGAAGTCTTGCCCTGCGTAGCCCGCCCCGATAAAAAGCGGTGCGTGGCTTCCACCTGTTCGGGGTCCAGCTCTATCCAGCGGCCGCGCATACGCAGCAAGGGCGTACGTGTGGCGGCGAGACGTTCAAACTCGGCGGTAGAAAGCTCATCCGCGCCCAGGGTCAATTCCCAAGTGTAGTTCACCAAACTATTCAGGCCCAACGTGGCGCCGGGCTTCACATCGCCCGCGCCCGTCTGGGCGCCCGAATCGCGGCTGCCGGCATCGCCTTCGCCGCGCGCTTCTCCTCGTGCTTCTCCGCGCGCACCGGCCAGCCCACGCAACGCCAGTTCATTGCCGTCGGCCCGCGTCCAATCCCATTCTTCGGGTTCGGGCGCATCGCTGTGAAACGAAAGCCGCAACCCAAGCCGCACACGCCGCTCGGTATTCCACCAGCCGGGCAGCACAATCCCAAAGCCGCTGCTTTCCAGCAGAGGCCCGATTTCGCGCAGAAATTCATAGGCTTCCTGGGTCGAAAGCGTGCAATATTCGGGGCGCGAATGGCGCAGCCCGCGTGCCACCGGCGGAAAAAGCCGCCCCGCCACACCCAGCCCCGCCAACAGCCGTTCCTGGGGCTGGTCGATATGCCGATTGCCCACCTGCAACACCTGGTTCGATGCCTGCCACACATCCGCCGCGGGAATCATCAGGCTGGGATTGTCGCGCGCCTGCAAAAAGAAGCGCAGCGTCCATTGATAGAGCACACTCTGGGGCGGCGCGACCGGCTCTGGCGCGGGTGGCGTGCCATTCTCCGGTGCATCCAACAGAGTGGCGACTTGCGCGTCTTCAGCATCCGTCGGTTCTTCCAACACGAAACAGATACGGAAATTGGCGTCGCGCACAATGTAGAGCTGTTCCACCCACTGCGACCAGCCATGATAGAGATCGTGGGCGGGCTGAGGCGGCAATTGCAGGCCCGGCGCATCGGATAGAAGCACGCGCAGCCAGGTCGCCGCCAGTTGCGCAGAATCG
Organism: Litorilinea sp.; assembly: GCA_040880365.1. Lineage (GTDB taxonomy): Bacteria > Chloroflexota > Anaerolineae > Caldilineales > Caldilineaceae > JBBDIO01. The sequence goes on along the minus strand of JBBDIO010000207.1, from coordinate 4,305 downwards.
GGCGCGGCCGTTTCAAACGCGGGCGCCGCGCCTTTGCCCCAGGCGCGCACTGCCACATCCACCATCGTCGCCACAAACGTTTCCAGCAGCGCAACCGGCGCGGGCGCGGCATCGGGATCGGCGAGATTATAGGCCCGGCAAACAGGGGGCATACTCGCCGCCAGCTGGCTACGCCGCTCCTCAATCCACGGGTCCAGTAAAAAGGGCTGCCACACCGTAGTCAGCCGCCCCGAAGCCTCGGCGCGCAGGCTGGGCAGATAGTGCTGCCCCACCAACAATTCCAGCGCAAACTTGGCAGCATTGCTCCAGAACAGCAGATCGTTGCCAAACCGCATCCGATGCAAACCGGGGCGATCCACCGCCTGCTGGCGCAGGGTCTCGTGGCTGAGATGGGCCAGAAAGAGCAATCCCGCCAACGGCTCCAATTGGACGCCGGTGATCTGCCAGGCACTAAGCGAAGGTTGAGCCGTGTTACCGTTGCCGCCCTGGGGCGCGTAGATCAGGCTGCGTCGGGCCGCGGGCGCGCCGTCTAGTGTGGGCAGCCAGACGGTGGCGTTGGTGGGCGGCAATGCTTCGCTGCCCACGCGCGGCGACAGCTCATTGAGCAAGGCGCGCAGCGTGCCGATAGGAACCTGTTCGGGGTGCGAAGGGACCTTGGGCGAAGCCGCCGCCCGCGCGCGTCGATTCCCCATGCGTGCGCTGGCAGATGGCGCGGGACTGGACTGCGCTAGATCGGACTGCGCAAGATTAGACTGGGCACGGGTCTCCGCAGCAACATGCGCGGGGGTTGGCAAATGCGTGGCGGTGGGGGAAGATGGGTCGGCGGTCGCATGGTCGGTATAAGAACTGCTACTGCGGGCATGGGCCGCCCGTGTCGCGAATTCGATATCCTCGGCCCAAATGAACAAATGACTGCCGGTTTCAGCTTCCGGCGCGTGCATCCAAGCAGCGTGAATGGTTGATGGCATACTCTCTATTGTACCCTGCTCCATCGGCGCTATCAAATCTATTTCCACCCAATGCTACTTCACTTTCCAACCCAACTGACCCTGTGCGTCTCCCACGGCTGCCATACCGCCACCGGCGCGCGAATCTCCACCCACAATTGTATCGTCCGGCCTGGGAATTGGCGACGAATACCCCTCAAGCAGCCCCACCTGGCTGCCCGCGGCCTACTTTGGGCACATAGCAGACTGTATCACCTACAGCATCACGGCTGGGTCGGTCTGCGCACAAGGATTCTTGCGGGCTGGCATATTGAAATTGCGAAGCCACTGCGCGGGGTCTATAATGCGCCATATATATATTGCGCCCAATGTGTATGCGCCTGCATGGTGGATACACATTGCTGTTGCAATGCACTATTTTCTAATTTTCATTCTAATATTCAGCGCCACGCCGCCTGTGTGCCACCGCTTGCATGTGCATAGCCGGGTGTACATTGCCATCTGTGTAACCAGGATATGCCCGTTCTATCTGCGCTGCGCCCAGGCCCAAGGATAGTAAACCATGTTAAAAACGCATACTTGCGGAGAACTGACAGTCGACCACATTTGCACGCGTGCCACGCTTGCGGGCTGGGTCAATCGCCGCCGCGACCACGGCGGGCTGATTTTTATCGATCTGCGCGACCGCTTTGGCATCGTCCAGGTCACCATCGATTCGGAAACTGCCGCGGGCGCACACGCCATCGCCAATGAAGCGCGCAACGAATTTGTGCTCCAGGTCGAAGGCGATGTGCGCGCCCGGCCCGAAGGCTTCGAAAACCCCAATCTCACCACCGGCGCGATTGAACTGATCGCCGACCGGGTCGAAATCCTCAACCCCGCCAAAACCCCGCCCTTCTATATCAGCGGCAACGGCGGCGACGTGGATGAAGCCCTGCGCCTGAAATATCGCTATCTGGATCTGCGACGCCCGCGCATGGCAAATAACCTGATCCTGCGTCACCATCTGGTGCGCAACATTCGCGAATATCTTTCGGCCCGCGATTTTCTGGAGATCGAAACGCCCATCCTGCTCAAAAGCACGCCCGAAGGCGCGCGCGACTTTGTCGTGCCCAGCCGCCTGCATCCCCACGAATTCTACGCCCTGCCCCAGAGTCCCCAGCAGTTGAAACAGTTGCTCATGGTGGCGGGCATCGAACGCTATTTCCAGATTGCCCGCTGTTTCCGCGATGAAGATCTGCGCGCCGACCGCCAGCCCGAATTTACCCAGCTCGATCTGGAAATGAGCTTTGTCGATGCCGACGATATTCGCGCGCTCATCGAAAAAATGCTCATCGAGCTTTCGGGCGAGTTGAGCGCAAAACCCATTCAGCAAGTGCCCTTCCCGGTCATCACCTATGACGAAGCGCTGGAAAAATATGGCGTGGATCGCCCCGACCTGCGCTTTGGGCTGCAACTGTATAACCTGAGCGACGTGGTCGCCAACAGCGAATTTGGTGTCTTCAAAAATGCCGTGGCCGGCGGCGGACAAGTGAAGGGGCTGCTCTATCCGGGTGGCGCGCATCTGGCGCGACGCGAAATTGATGAACTCACCGAATGGGTGAAGCAATATGGGGCCAAGGGGCTGGCGTGGATCGGTGTGACCGGCGCGCCCGATGCCAATGGCGAATATCCGGCAGACTCGATCCGCAGCCAGATCGCCAAATTCTTCTCACCTGCCGAACTGGCCCAGATCATCCAGACCGCAGGCGCGCAGACCGACGATCTACTGCTCATCGTGGCCGACAAGCCCGCCGTGGTGGCGCAGACGCTCGCCAATTTGCGCCTGGAGATCGGCAAACGCGCCAACCTCATCGATACCGAAAAACTGACATTCTGCTGGGTCGTCGATTTCCCCCTGTTGGAATATGACGATGAGCTGAAGCGTTGGCAGGCGGTGCATCACCCGTTCACCAGCGCACGCGATGAAGATTGGTCCAGCCTGGAGAGTGATACGGGCACGGTGAAAGCCAAAGCCTACGATATTGTGCTCAACGGCTGGGAAGTGGGCGGCGGCAGCATCCGCATCCACCGCAGCGACCTGCAAGACCGGCTCTTCGCAGTGTTGGGTCTGACGCGCGAAGATGTAGACGCGCAATTCGGCCATCTGCTGGAAGCGTTTCAATATGGCGCGCCGCCCCACGGTGGCATCGCCCTGGGCATTGACCGGCTGGCAGCGCTCTATGCCGAAACCACCAGCATCCGCGACGTGATCGCCTTTCCCAAGACGGCAGCCGGCACGGACCTTATGGTCAACGCGCCCAGCCCCGTCACCGAACAACAACTCAAGGACCTGCATATTGGGCTAAGCGGCAAGGGTGCCAAAGCGACGCCCGGCGCACCCGTGTTGTAAGAGACTGCCTGGTGCGTCGGCATTATTCAGGCCGATGCTCGGTGCGTCGGCATTATTCAAGCCGATGCTCGGTGCGTCGGCATTATTCAAGCCGATGCTCGGTGCGTCGGCATTATTCAAGCCGATGCTCGGCGCGTCGGCATTTAATACAGCAGAGAGTTACTCCATTCTGTGGGCGCAAGGGACGGGTCAATCCAGTCCGGTTCGGATTAAGTGGTCATCCACTGACCCCTTGCCGTTAACCCTGCGCCCGCGGCGTGTTTTCGCGCATCGATAGGGACTTTGTGACCAAACAGATTACAACCGACTCGCGGCCCGAAGAGGCACGGCCTCAACTTTTGCATACGCCGGGCATGTTCACGGCGATCATGTTGGGGCTGGGTTCGGTTCTGGGCACCGGCGTATTTGTCAGTTTGGGAATCGGCGCGCAAGTCGCAGGCCCGGCGGTCATGCTGGGTCTGGGGATTGCCGCCGTGGTCGCACTGTGCAGTGGCGTTTCTACCGCGCAGATCGCGACCGCGGGGATGCCCAGCAGCGGCGCGCCCACGGGCACCTTTGAATATGGCTCCAAATATCTGCACGCTCGGCTGGGATTCAGCGCGGCGTGGCTGTTTCTGTGGGCCAAAAGCGCGTCTGCGGCCACGGCAGCTTTGGGCATTGCGGGCTACATCCTCAGCGCCTTTGGCATTGTCAACGAGTTTTGGCGCGTCGGGCTGGGGCTGGTCGCCGTGTTGCTGGTGGTCGCGCTTGTCCTGCGCGGCGGGATGCCGTGGACGCGTCTCACCACCCTGTCCAACCTGAGCATTGGCGGCATTGCGCTGATTGCGCTCGCCGTGTTCATGCTCGGCGGTCTGCCTGCCACGCTGGAAAATGGGCGCGCCGCGCTGGATCCTTTCTTCCTGCTGCCTTCCAGCGGCACCAGCCCCGTGCGCAGCGTTCTGCACGCCGCTGCGCTCATGTTTGTGG
>JBBDIO010000206.1:0-16492 GCA_040880365.1 Litorilinea sp. | reverse complement strand
GATGCCGCCGCACAACAGCACGCGCGGCGTAGCAATCGTGCCCTGGTCGGTGTGGACCCCGCGCACCTGCCCCTGCTGGATATCAAAACCCGTCACCGTTGTATTGCCATAAAAGACGGCAGATTGGGCCTGCTCTGCGGCTTTGCACATGGCAGTACACAGGCGCACGGCCTTGGCAATGCCGTCGCTGGGCACAAAATAGCCGCCGTGGATCACATCGGGATTCAGCAGCGGCACCCGCGCCTGCACTTCCTGGGGCGAAAGCAGGGTTGCATCTTCGATGCCCCAGGCGCGCGCCATGCCCAGTTTGCGGTGCAAATCGCGCCAGCGTTCCGCGCTATAGGCCACTTCGATGCCGCCCACGGGATAGAAGCCCGGTTGCCCCTCCCACGCCAGCGAGTTGTAGAGCGCGACGGTATATTGGGAAAGCTGGCACATGGTGCGCGACGCGCTGGTCTGGAATACCAGCCCCGGCGCGTGGGAGGTGGAGCCGCCGGTTTCAAAGAGCGGCCCCTGATCGAGGACGACGATATTGTCCCAGCCCTTGCGCGCCAGATGGTAGACGCAACTGCTGCCCACAATCCCCGCGCCGATGATGACCAGATCTGCGGTTTTTTGCATGAGACGGCTACCTTTTACAGCTCTTGAATCAGTGTTGATTTTGCGCGTGGCGTGTGGGCCGGTATGTGCCTGTGCCGGTATGTTCGCCTATAGCCAGGGCGAGCGGATCGCGTCGGCGTCATCGCCTGCAAAGTGGGTATCACTGCCATGCGCGGCAGCATGTTCCCCGCGCCGAGACGCGCCGCTGTGACTGTGGCTGCTATGACCGTGGCCGCTTGCCTGGCGATTGGTGTGTGCGCCCGCCGGGCGCGTGCTGTGGGTAAAACGGGCATGGCGAAAAAGTTCGATGTTGTGGCGGGTTTCGCGATAGAGCGCCAGATCGGCCAGAATCTCACCGATGACGCTGGCAAATTTGAAACCGTGTCCCGAACAGGCCGAAGCGTAGCTCACCTGGGGCGCGTGGGGATGCAGATCGATGAGAAAATGACCGTCGGGCGCGTTGGTGAACATACAGGTTTTGAGCGTCATGGTCGGCCCCGCAGCGCGGGGGAAATAGCGCGAAGTGCAATCGCGCAACACCTGTTCATCTGCGGGCGTCACATCGCGATTGACCGTATCGGCAGGCCCGCTTTCTTGCAGGTGGTGATATTTGCCGATCTTGAAACCGGGCACGCCATGCACCGGAAAGCCATAGAAGCGGCCTTCGTCTACCAGCATGTTAAAGACGGGGAAATTATCGGTGCGATAGAGTTCCGGGCGTTCGGGCTGGAACCAGGCCAGCACCTGACGTTCGGGCACGGCCAGCCCGCGCAAAAAGCCCAGCATCTGATCATTCCACGCGCCCGCGGTGATGACCAGGCTATCGGCCTCGTAGACGGCGCGCGTGGTATAGACGCGCACGCCCTCATCGCCCAACGGTTCCCAGCCCAAGACCGGCTCGCGCCCGTGGATTTCCGCGCCGTGGGCCAGCGCGGCGAAGCAATGGCCTACGATGCAGCGTTCGGGTGCCAGAAAACCGCCGCGCGGCTGATAGAGCGCCAACGTCTCGTGGGGCAGCCCATAGCCGGGAAACCGTTCGGCCAATTCGGTGCCGGTGAGCACTTCGTGGGGCAGATCGTGTTCGATGCACGACTGGTGCGAGCCTTTGAAGACCCAGCTATCGGCAGGCCCGGCATCTATCGAGCCGGTGATGTGCAGCAATTTTTCCCCGGCGCGGGCTTCGATCTCCTCCCACAGCTCATAGGCGCGCTTCAAAAGCATGACATATGAAGGATGTTCGTAGTAGGCCAGGCGGATGATCCGCGTATAGCCGTGGCTGGATCCCATATCGTGGGGCACATCGAACTTTTCCAGCCCCAATACGCGCTTGCCGCGCTTCGCCAGTTGATAGGCCACCGCGCTGCCCATGCCCCCCATGCCGATGACAATCGTATTGTAGCGATTGGTATAGACGGTTTGGCGTGGCTGGGCCGCGGGGCTGCGGCGGCTGAATGTGGAATGTGTGCGCGCGTTGCCGGGAATCATGCGCGCCGCCCTCCCTTGCCTTTGGTTCGGGGGCCTGGGTTGGCAGATGGACTGGCAGGAGTGGGCGTGGGCATCTCTTCCGCGGCCACGCGCGGGCGTTCGTCGCTGGCCTTGGCGCGCAGACGTGCGCCGCTGGGGTCGAAAAACGGCGTGGGCACCACGGTGGCGGTGACAGGCCGCCCCGCGCTCAGCACCGCGACTTTGCCACCGGGCCAGGCGTGGCTGGTGCGCAAAAAGCCCAGCGCCAGCGTCTTGCCCACGGTATAGCCGAGTGCGCTGGAAGTCACATAGCCGATGGGTTCTCCGGGCAAAATCGGGTCATCGGTCTCGCCCGCTTCGGTGCCGCTCACCTTTTTGGCGCGGAAGCTTTTCACATCGCCGATGCTATAGATGGGGTCGTGTGCGCTCGCCGGGCTGCTGCTATCCAGCACCAACCCCACCCACCGTTCCTGAATGCCTTCCTCCTGTACTTCCAGCAATGCCTCACGCCCCACAAATTCGCGCTTGTCAAAACGAATCCAGCGATCCAGCCCCACATGGAAGGGGGTCACATCCTCGCTGAGATCCGGCCCGTAGAGGGGGAAAGCCTTTTCAATGCGCAGACTTTGCATGGCAAGCGCGCCATAGGGTTGCAGGCCAAAGGGTTTGCCCGCTTGCAGCAGATATTCCCAGACCGCGCCGGCCTCTTCGGCGGGCACGTAGAGTTCGAAGCCCAGTTCGCCCGTATAGCCGCTGCGCGACAGGATCAACTCCACGCCGTTGATTTCGGCGCGCCCAAAGCGGAAGAAACGCAGGCTGTTGAGATTCAGATCGTCAGATGTGACCACGCTGCGCAAAAATTCGCGACTGCGGGGACCCTGGACCACCGCCAACGCTACCGCCGCCGACATATCGGTCACATAGGCACTGTTGCCCTGGGCGTGGTCGGCAATCCAGCGCGCGGCGCGTTTGCGCGGGGCCGAGCTGGTGACCACCATGAAATGCTCATCGTGAAATTTGTAGACAGTCACATCGTCCACGATGCCACCCTCTTCGTTGCACAGGGTGGTATAGCGCATCTGCCCCGGCTCCATATCTGCCAGGTTGTTCACTGCCAGCCGATTGAGCAGGCGTTCGGCGCCGGGGCCTTTCACATCCACTTCGCCCATCGACGAAATATCTTGCAGGCCCACATTGGTGCGCGTGTTGCGATGTTCATCTGCGCCCGATGTAAACGCGACCGGGAACAGATAGTCGCCGCCGCCCTTGACCAATTGACCGGCATTGCGCAGATGATAGTCGTAGAATGGAGTTCTTCGTTCTGCCATGAAGCGATTCCTGTGTGGAGGCTTGCGTGTTCGATTACGCAGACTGAATTGAACAGCGTGACAGCATTTGTCACCGCAGGAGCGGTGACCTACTGCGGTGCCTGCGAATCGGTAGGTCACGCCTCCTGGCGTGACATTCTCTGTTGCCCATATCACCGCAGGCGCGGTGAGCTAACCATCAAATAATGTCTTACTTATGTATAGCCCAGCTCGCGTTTGCGCTGGGCCATATACGCTTGCAACGCCTGGTCGATGCCATCATCCAACGGCGGGGGCGTGTAGGCGGCAAGCTGGGCCTTCCATTTGCGATTGGCCCGCTGATAGGTGTCCAGGCTGCCGTCCAGCTCCCACTGTTCTGCAGAGTTGTAATCGAACACATCGGTGCGGAAAAAGGCGTGGCGGAAGTGGCGCATGGTGTGTTGCGTGCCCAGGAAATGGCCGCCGGGGGGCACCTCCTGGAGCGCGTCGAACGCCATACCTTCATCTGAAAGGTCGATGCCTTTGGTGAGTACATGATACATGCCCAGCAATTCGCAATCAACCACGAATTTTTCATAGCCCGCCACCAGCCCGTTTTCCAGCCAGCCCGCGGCGTGGAGCACAAAATTGGTCTGCGCCATGATGGTGGGCAACATGACCTGCACCGACTCATAGCCCGCCTGGGCATCGGGAATCTTGGAACTGGCAAACATGCCGCCGCCGCGAAAAGGTAGATTGTAGCGGCGCGCCATCTGCGCGCTGGCAAAGAGGGCGAGCTGGCTTTCGGGCGAACCAAAGACGGGCGCGCCACTCTGCAAATCGATATTGGTCATAAACGAGCCGTAGACCACGGGCGTGCCCGGTTCGATCATCTGGGTCAGTGCAATGCCGGCCAGCGCTTCGGCATTTTGCAACGCGAGTGTGCCGCCCACCGTCACCGGCGACATCGCGCCGCCCATGAGAAACGGCGTGATGATCATGGCCTGGCGCGTCTTGGCATAGACCTTGAGCGCGCCCAGCATCCGATCATCATAGCGGCGAGGGCTGCTCACGTTGATCAGGGAGATGAGCGCGGGATTCTGGCGAATTTCCGCCGCGCCAAAGAGGATTTCGGCCATGCGCACACTGTCTTCGGCATTTTCGGCGGCCGTCACCGACCCCATGAACGGCTTGTCGCTGTATTTGATGTGCGCATAGAGCATATCCAAATGGCGGGTGGGCACCGGCTCGTCGGTAGGCTCCACAATCGTGCCGCCCGAATGGTGGATATAGGGCGAAAGATAGGCCAGTTTTACAAAGTTCTGAAAATCTTCCAGTGTGGCTTCCCGGCGTCCGCGATCCAGATCCAGCACAAAGGGTGGCCCATAGACCGGCGCGAAGACGGTCTGATTGCCGCCGATCTGCACCCGATTGGCCGGGTTGCGCGCCAGCTGCGTAAAGTGGGCCGGGGCCAGGCCCACATAGTGCAGGAGCGTGGCTTCGTCGAAGTAGACCGTCTCGCCTTCTACGCGCGCGCCGTGCGCGGCCAGCACTTCGCGCGCCTCGTCATCATAGAAGTCGATGCCCAATTCGCGCAGAATCCGCATGGAAGCCGCGTGAATCTGGTTTTCGGCGGCGGCGTCCAGCAATTCATAGCGGGGGATGGCATGTTGAATGGGCGTTGGCTGGGGCGCACGCGCCGCGCCCGACTGGCGTTCGCGCCGTTCACGACGCCGGGCGTGGCTGTCTTCGCGCGCCGCCCCGCGCGGGGCGGCCACAGATGAGCCGGCAGCAGAATCGGCGGCATTGCCAGCGGCATGATCATCGGTATGATCATCGGCATGGGCAGGCATGGTGGTCATAGAGCTGTCTTTCTGGAGCTGGACAACGTTGACAAGGCGACAGGTTTTTGTTAGATAGTGGTAGAAGGTCGGCAGTGAAAATTGACGCTACAAATTGTCAGTGAAATCGGCTGTGAGGGTTGGCTCGTTCCGAATAAAAAGCAGCATATCATACGCCCAACGGAATTCAAATCAGATTGCCGTGTGCGGGAAATCTGGCCCTCGTCCACGCATAGGTAAACTTCACAATTTCTGCGCGTGGTGATTGACGATTCACTTATTTGGCCATTTTGCCGTAAAATATTATATGTACCCTTTCCTTATCTTAAGAAACGCGCGATCTTAAGATATATGTGCTAGGGATGGCCCAGGATACAGAGAGGCGAGGCCGACAGACTGCCTCTCGCGCACGCTTGCCATACACTGCCCAATACTACACACCACCCAAATGTTCGCACCAGATGGTCGCTGCTGTTATTTTTGGAATTGTCAGAACTGGTAGTGAATAATGTCTCACGCGTCGACAGAGGGCCGCTCGCGCGGCACGCTCCAATCAACACATACCGAAGAAACGCCACACCTCTTGCGCGCGCTCTTTCTCGAAGACAACGAAGATGATGCCGAGTTGATCGCCCACGAATTGAGCCAATTTGGCTATACGCTGGAATGGTTGCGCGTGGAAACGGAAGAGGAGTTCGTCGCCAATCTGTTCAAAACGTGGGACATCATTCTGACCGACTTTAGCCTGCCCCAGTTCGATGCCCTGACCGCGCTACGCCATGTCAAACGGTTACATCTGGACACGCCGGTGATTGTGGTTTCGGGCGCGATTGGCGAAGAACAGGCAGTGACCGCGATCCACGCCGGCGCGGTGGATTATATCAACAAAGCCTATCGCGGCCGGTTGGGCGCGGCGGTACGCAACGCTTTGAGCCGCCGCCGCATGTTGCGTGCCCAGCGCGATGCCCAACGCCAATTGGCGCGTAGCGAACAACAATATCGCTCCCTCTTCGAACAAAATCCCGATGGCGTCTTTGCCCTGGATCCCGATGGCAACTTCACCGAAGCCAACGCCAGCATGTTACGCCTGATCGGTTATTCTGCCGCCGAATTGCCCAGGATTGCCTTTCAATCGGTTGTTGCGCCCTCCCATTTTGAAGAAGTTGTCCAACACTTTCTGGGGGCGCTGAGCGGGAAACCCCAAACCTATGAAATTCGCGGAGTGCGCCAGGATGGCAGCCTGTTCGACGCGCGCATCACCAACCTGCCCATAGTGGTAGATGAGGATATTGTGGGCGTCTATGGCATTGCCAAAGATGTGACGCAGCGCAAACAGCGCGCCCGCGAACAAGCGGCGATTGTGGCGATTGCCGAAGCGCTGCGCACCAGCGAAGATCGCACCGAGATCTTGCAGGCCGTGCTGACCATATTGCAGCATCTCTTTGACGATGCCAATGTCATCTTCTCGCGCATCGACCCAGATACCCACGACATCATCGTAGAAGAGGGGGTAGGCAAAGGCAAGCTGTGGGTGGGGCAGAAGATCCCCGCGTCACGCTCGGGCTCCGATTCGCTGGTGCGCGACGGACGCCCTTTTATCAAGCGACGCGGGCGCGACTATGCCAAAACACGCGTCCCGAGTGACGAACATGTGGATTGGGAAAAAGAACCGGATTTTAGCACAGTCGGGGTGCCGGTGCGCGCCCAGGATGAAGTGCTGGGGGCGATCTGGATTTCACGCACCGATCCCTTTAGCGAAGAGGATGTGGAACTGCTCACCACAATCAGCTCCATGACGGGCACGGCGTTGCAGCGCACCCAATATGCGGCGCAAATGCAACAGCTTCTGCGCCATTCGCAAGAACAGGCCCGGCAGATGCAACAGATTGTGGATACCGTGCCCGAAGCGGTCCTGGTTCTGAATACCGAAAACCGCATCATTCTGACTAATCGCCAGGCCCGCGATCTCTTGCCACTTTTGGGCACGGCGCAGTTGGGCGATGTGCTGGCGGGATTAGGTGAACACTCTTGTCACGATCTAATGACACAAAGCGCGCGCGATGGCGACTGGCACACACTCACCTTGCCCGGCGGCACGGTGCTGGAATATGCCACGCGCAGCTTGCACGCCGCAGAGACGCCGGAGCAGGAATCTGCCACCGCGCAGCAGCCCGATTCTGAATTCGACACATCGCTTTGTCTTTTGGTGTTGCGCGATGTGACCGAAGAACGCCGCCGCCAGGAAGCCATCCAAAGCCAGGAACGTCTGGCAACCGTGGGCCAATTGGCCGCAGGCATTGCCCACGATTTCAACAATATTCTGGCCGTCATTTCGCTCTACAGCGGCTCCCTGCTCAAAAATCCCGATTTGCCCAAACGGACGCACTATCTGGAAACCATCAGCCGCCAAACCCAGCACGCGGCCGAACTGATCGCCCAGATTCTGGATTTCGGTCGCCGCTCGCACATCGCGCTGACCGAATTGAATATGAGCGATTTTTTGCTGGAGATGGTCGGCTTGCTGCGGCGGACCTTGCCCGAAAACCTGGAGATCAGTGTGCGTATCAGCCGCGAAGAGCTACGCGTGCAGGCCGATGCCACACGTATGCAACAAGTGATCATGAACCTCGCGCTCAACGCCCGTGATGCCATGCTCACGGGCGGACAACTGGAGTTCACCTTGCGCGACTGGCACACAGATACAGAATATGAGGTGCCACTCGATGTGGAAATCCCCCCCGGCGAATGGGTGGTGTTAACCGTGCGCGATACGGGCACAGGCATTGCACAAAATCATTTGCCCCACATCTTCGAACCTTTTTTTACTACCAAAGATATGGGAAAAGGCACCGGACTGGGTTTGGCGCAGGTCTATGGCATTGTGAAGCAGCACAATGGCGAAATTGATGTGCAAAGCGAGCCGGACATGGGCACGACGTTTACGATTTTTTTGCCTCTGGCAAAAGCCCAAGCTCCCGCCGTTCTTCCGGGGCAAGCCGCGGCCGATCCCCCTGCCCCCGAACAGCAAAACGTGCTGCTCATCGAAGATAACGCCGAAGCCATGTACGCCATCTACGACATTCTGCACGACCAACTGGGCTATTCCGTCTATTGTGCCGTATCGGGCGCCGAAGCCTTGTATCTATACAAAGAACACGCCCATCATATCGACCTGATCTTGTGTGATATCGTTTTACCCGAAACCGATGGCATTGCCATCTACCATGCCATCGCTGCCCACCAAATTCCCGACACGCCGGACGAGACCGGCATCCGCGATGATACCAACAGCGCGCCGCGCCACGCCCCGCGCATGATCCTTATGTCGGGCTATCCGCTCAACGAAGTGGGCTACGACCTGGTCGAACAAGGTCGGGTCGGCTGGATTCAGAAGCCCTTTACGCCCGATGAACTTGCCGCAAAAATCCGCAGTGTATTCAGTTGATGCGCGCTGCGGCTCCTGACTGCGGCTCCTGGGTCGGATTGCACTCGTCTGTCCTCGCTACGAACTGTCCATAAACAAAAAAGCGTCCGAAGTTGCCTATGCTGTATCAATGTTTCCCACCAGCGCAATACGAGTCCAGACAGTTGGAGTGTGCGATTTTGCCAGGTACGAAAGCCAGCGGGACGCTGACCTTCCAGCGCAAGCTTCACCAGTTGCGCATGGGCTGTTTCTGCGCGAATATCTTCCATTCGCAAACGCACAACAACCTCGGTCATTTCTCCGAACATGTAGGACCTCCTTCTGCATTACTTGCTGCATCACTTACTGCATTGATTACTGCACCCATTCATTCCGGCTTTTTGCAACTTGTTTGCAAGCCGGGCTGAATTTGTAGTATATTGTGTGTGTCTGTGCGTCACACGTGCAGATCGAGAATATCACACGAAATACACATTGTCAATGCACAAATCCAAAATTCGTGTAACATATTCGAAAATTGTGTGCCTGTGCGTTTCGCAGTGCACAGGCTACTCAGCGCCAGCCATCACAACCGGCCATCACAAATCGTGTAAGGCAATCGCAGTTATGGCAGCCCACGCCACAGACGAATGTCTCAATTTACCTCACCACACATCTCTGGGTGCAGCGGTTTCGGCGTGGATCTGCGCATTGCCGCCCCAGGCGCGCGCCACGGCACAGCGCACCTGCGCTGCTACCCAGGCCGCGTGTGATTTACTACAGAGCTGGCAGGCACATCCCAGCACACAATTCGCCGCCACATTACACAATTTTGTGTATAATTCGCAGACGGAATGGGGAGAAATGCCGGATTTACTCGCGGATATTCCCCCGCAACAGCTGGCGGAGGCGCAGCGTCTGTGCGCAGATTATGCACAAATTGTGCAGTCAACCGGGGCAGAGGCGCGCGGACACCTGCACGCCCGACGCCGTATGCGCTATTTTTGGACAGCCTACCGTGATCCTTGCGTCTGCCGCCTTCAGAAATCGCCGTGGCCGAAAGCATGAACAATCGCGCTGCATATAATCCCTATAGCCGCCTGCCGGTCAACGAACAAGCCATGTTTTTTGGGCGCACCCGCGAATCGGAACAGATTTTGGGGTGGCTGCGCGCGGGCGCGGGGAATATCTGGCTGTTGGGACAGAAGCGCGTGGGCAAAACCTCGCTGCTGTTCCATCTGAAACACCATTTTTTGCCCGAATGGGGCTATGTGGCAGCGTTTGTCGATTTTCAATTGCTGGGCAACCTGGCGAGCGGCAATCTCTGTTACGAAATCGCCGCCGCCATCTTTGCCGATCTCCAGGGCGATCCTCTGCTGGGCGAAAGTGGCGCGCCACTCTTCGCGCCCCTGCGCACCCTGTTCGATCTCCAGCCCGCGGTGGAGCTAATCGCCTATCTGCGCGCGGTAAACAGCCACATCCAGGGCGCGGGCAGACGCACGCGCCTGGTGATTCTGCTGGATGAATTCAGCCGTACCACCGACGCCTATTTGCAGGGCAAAATTGATCGCAGCTTCTTCGAGCTGTGGCGCGGCGTCATGCAAGCCACTGCGCCCGAAATCAGCTATATCACCGTGGTGCAGCAACAGACCTACAACACCGTTTCCCGGCGCGCCGGCCAAAACCTGGATGATCCCAGCTGGCATATTATGGAACTGGGCGAAAAACTGGTGCTGCGTCCATTAGACCAAGAAGCCGTGTGCCGGCTCATCGAATGGCCCATGCGCAATTTTGTAGAGTTCGGCCCCGAAAGTGTGGCCGCTGTGGCCGCGCTCACGGGTGGCAATCCGTTTTTGATCCAGGCATTTTGTTTCAAACTGGCCGCGCATATGGCCGATCAGGATCGGCGGCGTGTCGAACGCGCCGATATTGAGGCCGTGCGCATGGAATTTATGCAGCCTACCGAAAGCGTCTTTGCTCACTTTCTCGATATGCTGCGGGGCATCGGTAATCAGGTCTGCCAGACGGTAGCCACGCTGGCAGAGGGACAAGCAGCAGAAGCGCAGCCGCGCGTGACGTGGGCGCAGATTGCCGCCGCGCAGCCAGGGTTGCCCGAACCTGCCCTGCGCCGCGCCTTGCAGGAATTGGCTACCTGTGACATTTTAATAGAGGTCGCGCCCGATGCGTGGACCTTTTCCAGCCGCCTCTTTCAACAGTGGTTAGCGCTCAATGCCGAATAAGTCTCCATGCCGATGCCCCTTTTTCCGCATTTGGCTATCACCCATGCGTGCGCGCCGGATCGGTGGCAGATCGCTGTCTCCCGCGCGGGCCTTGCCCCCATTGAGGAGGGTTGCATCTGATGGAGCGGAATGACCGGCGCGCGCCAGATCCCGGCGGCCAACACGCAGGCGCCACGCCCCATTTTTTTGGGCGCGCGCGCATCGTGCGCGATATGGTGACAGGTCTGTTGGCCCCGCAGCCGGGGAGCTTTTCGCTGGTGGGTTCCAAACTGGTCGGCAAAAGCCGTTTGCTGGATTTTCTGGCAAGCGATGATGGCCCTTTGCTGGGCGAGATTCACCGCGATCTGCGCCCGTATGCCTTTGCCGACGCGGCGCACATTGTGGTTTTGAAGCTCAACTGTGATTGGCCCGAAGCCCAGGCCAATTTTCTCGACTATCTGGCGCGGCGTCTGCAACACCATCTCCGCGAGGTAGAGCAGATTCAGCTCGACTGGCGCAACCTGGATGCAGAAACCGGACCCGGACGCCGTATCTGGACCATGGCCCGGCAATTGAATCAACAGAGCTATCGGCTGATTCTCTTGCTCGATAATTTCGACAGCGTCTTTGCCAATCAGTTGCTTTCGGCCGACGCCATTGACGAACTGCGTCCGCTGACGCTGGAAATGGCGCTGGTTGTGGCAACCGAACAGCCGCTGCATGATCTGGATCGGGAACTGGCCGCGTCGCCCCTGTTCAATGTGATGACCCAGCTCTTTGTGGGGCTGCTGGAACCCGAAGCCGCGCGCCGCTGGCTGCAACTCTATGCCGCCACCTATTCGGGCCTGGATACTATTTTGGACGAGCTGACCGTGTTGACGGGCAATCATCCCTTTTTGCTGGAACGTGTGGACGACATCCTGGCCGAGTTACAAGCCATGTTACCGCCCGGCGGCAGCCCACTGTCCGACGGCGGCTCGTTGAACAGTGATGTTCTGCCCCTCATCGGTCTGCGTCTGGCCGAACATGGGCGTCTGCTCTTTGCCACCTATTGGCGAATGCTCAGCAATCCGCCGCGCCGCATGGAAAGCAGGCCCGTGCAGCCACTGCTCACGCGCCTGCACGCCGGATCGCTGCCCATGTCCGAAGTGACGCGCGAACTCTTTCCCGTGCTCAACTGGCTTATCAATCAGGCCGTTGTCACCTTCGACCCCGGCGATAACCCACCGGGCTACCGTCTCTTTTCGCCCCTGTTTGCCGAATTTCTGGCCGCGCGCCCCATCACGCGCCATGCAGCATCTGTCACCCGCGCCGCCGACGAACGGCCCGACCCCGACGGGAAATTCAGTCCCGACAAGCGCGCCGAGGCCGACGCACCCAGCCGCGCCGCAGGCGAGCCGCGCCCACACGCATTGTCGGGCCAGCCCGAAGCTCCCATCTTTGGCGAATTGACCAAAACCGAAAGCCTCCTGTTGCGCTATTTCCAGGCGCGCAGCCGGGAGGTGGTCTCGCCGGGGGATTTGCTGGAACATGTGTGGAAACGCCCCGACGCGTCGCCCCGGCGTGTGCAAGAAGCCATCCGTCGCCTGCGTCTGCAATTGGCCGACGCGGAACCGCCGGTGGGGGTTATCGAAAATGAACGGGGGCGCGGCTATCGCTTTGTCCCTGCTGCGTAGCCGCGCCCCGCGCGTCATTTCGTTTTTTGGCCCTACAACTACCACACGCTTGCACCCCTTACCAGTAAGTTCGGTAATGATAGTAATTGTAGAGTGCGCCCTCATAGTCTCGATCCACCCCGCCGGCAGGATCATACTCGGGGCTGTTTTCGATCTGCTCCTGGGTCATGGCAACCTTCACAGTAGAATCGTCCAGATTCAGCTGCTCGATCCACTGGGGTGCGATCAGCACCGCACGCCCCGGCAGCCAGGTTCCCGTATCCACCAGCAAATAGCGAATCTCCCAGTTTGCGTCGTCGATAAAGACGTCGCTCACGCCACCGATTTCACCATCCTGGGCCAGAATCGAAAAGCCGTTCAGCTTATCCACGCTATGAATCTGGCGAGAAGAACCTTCGGCCTTGCGCATGGCGATGGCGACTTCGTCCGGCACCTCTTCGCGTCCGGGACCGAACTGGCTGCGCGTCTCGACGCTGGTTGTCACAGGCGCATCGTGGGCATAGCCCGCGCCCGTGGTTGGCGACCCAGTCATCGGAGACATCGTGCCCGGCGCAGGGTTTGTGGGCGGCACACCCCAATAGATGGGCCAGCCATAATAGCTGCGCAGGTTGCGCTCATATTCGCGGGTCACGGGCTGACCGGCCTGCATTTCGGGGCTGTCCTTGATCTGCTCCTTGGTCATAGCTACCGGCATCAGCTTGTGATCCCAGTCGGGGGTGCCCAGCGCGTCGGGCGCGATGAGCACCTTGCGGCCAAAAATCCAGAACCCCGTATCCACGACCATATAGCGCACGGTCCATGCCGTTTCGCCCACCTCATTCGTGTCGAAGTAAAAATCCTCCACATGACCGATTTCGCCATCCTGGGCCGAAATATTGTAGCCCAGCATTTCAGTTGCTTTGCGTAACATGGTTATACCTTTCTGTGTACGTAGGCTAGCGCCCGCCCGGCTGTCAACCGCGAAAACTGGTTTCGACCAGCTTTGGTATCCTCTTGCCGGATCAGACTTGCAACACATGTGATGTGCACAGTGATCTGTGCAGCAATATGCGCAATGCAATTTGACGTACAACAACTACCAGCATAGCGGAAAGCGCGCCGCGCCTCTATGCATGACGATAGGGTCAAGTGGTATAGACGAAGTCACAAAAAGGAGATTGCAGAGGGGTGGCAAAGAGGAGTGGCAAAAAGGGATGGCAAAAGGGGGTGGCAAAAGGGTAGAGAGGAGTTAAGCAGCGGGCAATGTGCCGTGGGTGACACATTGCCCGCGCGCGTGTAGAAGTCTATTCGAACATAATCACAGAGCGCAGCGTCTCGCCCCGTTCCATCGCGGCGAAGGCGGCTTCGGTATCTTCCAGCTTGATCCTCTCGGACACGACTTCATCCAGCTTGAGCGCGCCTTGCTGATACCAATTCGCCAGCAAGGGGAAATCGCGCGTGGGCAGGCAATCGCCATACCACGAGACGCACAGATGCCCGCCCACATCGAAGAAGCGTTGCAGCGGCAGTTCCAGCGTAGGCCCCGGCCCGGGTACGCCGATGAAGACACAGGTGCCCGCCAGATCGCGCGCGAAAAGCGCCTGTTCCAGGGTTTGAGCTTTGCCCACCGCTTCAAATGTGAAATTGGCACCGTTGCCATCGGTGATAGCCTTGATGGCCTCCACCGGATCGGTCTCGGCGGCGTTGACGGTGTGTGTCGCGCCAAACTGTTTGGCCCATTCCAGCTTGCGCGGGTCGATATCCACGGCGATGATGGTCGTGGCGCCTGCCAGCCGTGCGCCCTGGATCACGCTATCGCCCACCCCGCCACAGCCAAAGATCGCCGCGCTGCTGCCGGGCGTCACATCCGCGGCATAGAGCGCGGCCCCCACGCCGGTCATCACCCCACACCCAATCAGCGACATCTGCGCCGCGGGCAAATCCGGGTTATAGGGAATTGCCTGGCGCGCATGGACGACGGTATGCGTGCAAAATGTGCCGATGCCCAACACCGGGTTGAGCACCTTGCCGTCCAGCGTTTTCATGCGCTTTTCGGCATTGAGGCTGGCGGCACAGAAATTGGGGCGTCCTGTCTGGCAGAAACGACACTCGCCACACGGCGCGCGCCAGGCCAGAATCACATGGTCGCCCACGCCCACATTGGTCACACCGGGGCCGATCTGTTCTACCACTGCCGCGCCTTCGTGCCCCAGCAAAAAGGGAAAGCCGTCGCTGCCATAGACCCCCATCTTCACACCCAGGTCGGTGTGGCAGATGCCCGATGCCAGAATACGCACCAGAATTTCATTGGGACCGGGATCGTCAATTGTAAATTCTTCTACCTCGGCCGGCTGGCCCGGCACGCGTGCAATTACCCCGCGGGCAGTAATTCCCATGTTCATCTCCTTGTGTGTTCTGGTCGTGTGTTCTGGTCCGGTGGCGGTCAGTGTTCCGCCGGGTGGGCAGATGGATGAGCGCACGCATGGCTGCGCGCGGCCCCTGTTGCCCCTATTGTACGGTTTTCCGGCAATTCATGCCAGCCGCCCTGCCAGACCGCGCCTATGCCCACCGCGCATATACCCATCCGCGCCCGCGGCGAGTCGGCGTCTACTCTCTGCGCCTAATACCGTTCCAGGATGGCCTTCATCTGGGCGATCTCTTCTTCCTGGGCCTGCACAATCTCTTCGCACAGGGTCACAATTTCGGGGTCGGAGAGGGTGGCATGTTCGCACATGACAATCGCGCTGGAATGGTGGGGGATCATGGAACGCAGAAAGACTTCATCGCCCACAAACGTTTGCGTGCGCGCCAGCCAGAAGGCAATGATGAACACCAGCACATAGCCCACAATCAACCCGGCGTTGATGCGGGGATGGGGATACATGCCGCGCATGAAAAACAGCATGACCAGCCCCATAGGCGCGACCATGATCAGCGCCATATAGGCCCGGTTGAGATTGGGATAGAAGTGATCGAACGTATCGATCATGGAATAGGTCAGCAAAAACATGAGTACCGCGTTGATAGGCAACATGATTGCCAGTTTTTTATAGGCGGAATCCATTGGGGTACCTCCAGAATCCTTGTAGAAACAAAGTGCGCCAGGCTGTATTGCGCGCGTGATCTGTCTTTTATGCTACTCCCCGACAAAGACAGCTTCAATAGCTCACCACCCCACCAGGGGGTACATATCTGGATACACGCGCTGCCCTATGTGGGGATCGAACTGCGCCACGTCCCAACCCAACGCGGCCTGTGTCATCCTGTGCCATACGTGCCAACATGCCGGTCGCTTGGCTCTCCGCTATAATAGGCCGTAAATGGTCATAGACGACAACCGCGCCGCCCTCTCATTCGGGCACGAGCCGACCCAAGAGTGAGCAATTTGGAATGCTTGAATTTTGAAAACGAAGATTTTGATACGCGCGGGCGAATTGCGCTGACTTTTGCAGACGTATTCGCCACGCGATATTACTATCCAACACGCGACGTATGCTCACAGATGAGTTGTTGAGGATGAACTTGCTATGGAAATGACGACTTTGGGCCGCACGGGCTGTGTGGTTTCGCGCCTGGGCTTTGGCGGCGCGCCCGCGGGGCTGACCAACTACCTCCAGGATTATGATCCCGCGGACACCGCGCAAAGGCGCACGGTGCAGGCCGCGCTGGAGACTGCGCTGGCGCTGGGGATCACCTATTTCGACACCGCGCCGGGCTATGGCGACGGCGCGAGCGAATCTATTTTTGGCGAAGTGCTGGCCGACGCGGGTGCAGACATTTTTGTGGCGAGCAAGGTCAATCACGCCACAACCGATGTGCGAACCGATGTGCGGCGCAGCGTGGAAACCAGTCTGCACCGGCTGAGCCGCGAGCGGCTGGATCTGCTCCAGATTCACGGCACATCCTATACGCCTGCACAGGCCGCGGCGATCCTCGCACCCGCCGGCCTGTTGGCCCAGATGGAACAGTTGCGGGCCGAGGGGCTTGTGCGGTTTTTGGGTTTCACCAGCGAAGACAACAACCC
>JBBDIO010000205.1:0-16623 GCA_040880365.1 Litorilinea sp. | reverse complement strand
CGCCGCGGCCTGGCCTGCGCTGGATGCGCCCTTGGTGACACAGCAGGAGCTTGTGCAGCCGCAGCGTCCGATTCACAACGGCGTAGACGCGGTGGACATCGCCATTGGTACGTCTACCAATCGAGAGTTGGCGGTCGAATTCAGGTTTCCCGAACCGCAATTCTGGGAGATTGAGGAGGAGGGCAAAGGCTTTTTGCGCATGGCGATTCCCGGTATGGAACAGGGCTATGGGCCAGTTGGCCTGCCGGCAATACCGTTTTACAGCCGGTTGGTTGCCGTGCCCCACGGTGCGCAGGTCTCTGTCGCCAATGTGCGTGTAGAGCCGCGGTTCGCGGTCAATGGGCGGCTCTATCCGGTACAGTACGAGCCGGTAGACGCCAGCGAGCAAGACGACCCGCCCGTGGGCGTCTTCGAAGATTTACCGTTCGAGATGGATACCGAGTTTTATGGCGGCGATTCCCTGTTTCCCCAACAACTGGTGGCGGTGGAGCCGGTGGGCCAGTTGCGCGGGTTGAATCTGGTGCGGGTGAGCGTGGCGACGGGGCGTTACAATCCCGCCACGCAGATGATCCAGGTGGTGGAGTCGGTGGGGCTGCGTCTGACATTTGAAGGCGGTGAGGGGTTCTTTCTGACACGCCGCGACATTTTGCCGGTCAATGCCATCCAGCCCGCAATCCTGGGGCTTGTCCTCAATCATCGAGTCATCGAACAGCACATCAACCCCGGTCTATTCACGCCCATTTGCTTTGGGGTGGAATTGCTCATCATTACCGACCCGGCCTATCGGACCGAAGCCGACCGTCTGGCCGATTGGAAGCGCACCGCGGGGATTTCGACATTTGTGCAGGAAACAGGCAGCGATCCGGCGGATGCAGGCACGACTGCCTCGCAGATCAAACAGACCGTTCAGGATCGCTATGATGATTGTCTGGTGCAGTTGAGCTATCTGCTCTTGCTGGGCGATGCCGAGCACATTCCGCCGTGGTATAACCGCACGGTGCCGCGTTCCACCGGTGTCGATACGCCCGGCTCCGATCTGGAATATTCGTTGTTGAGCGGCGCGGATATTTTGCCCGATCTGGCCGTGGGGCGGATTCCGGTGGACACCCTGATCCAGGCGCAGGATGTGGTGGACAAGATCGTCAACTACGAATCGACGCCACCCAACAATGCCGATTTCTATGACACCATGACCGTTGCCAGTTATTTCCAGTGTTGTGAGCCGACTGTGGATGTTCCTATTCCGCCTTTTGGCACGATTCCAATAGCGCTGGACGGCGTGACCTCGCGCAGTTTCATCGAGACGTCGGAACTGGTGAAGGACGAACTGGACAGCGAAGGCTATACCGTCAACCGCATCTATACCACCAGCACGGCCTATCACAGCAATTCAAGCAATAGCAACTACTATGATCCGTCCCGTTCGACCGTGCCCTACTTCTATAATAATACGGCACCGTTGCCCACCGATCTGGGCATAAACAGCGGCTTCGCGTGGGATGGCAGCACCAGCGATATCCAGGATGCGTTTAATGATGGGACTTTCCTGATGTTGCATCGGGATCACGGCGCAATTACCGGCTGGGGCAGCCCCAGCTTCCGCACGTGGGACCATACCGCCCTGACCAATGGCAATCTCACACCTGTGGTCTATAGCATTAACTGTGCCAGCGGTCTGTTCGACAACGAAACCCGCAATCCGGCCAATGACGCGGCTACCTATAACACGACGACGGGCGGCGTCTATTGGGCCGAGGATCTGCTGCGGCGACCGGGCGGCGCAGTGGGCATTATTGGCGATAACCGCAATAGCCCTACCTGGGCCAACAGCGCGCTGGCACGCGGTCTGATCGATGCGACGTGGCCCGGCACAGTGTCCGAAGGCACGGCGACCTCGATTAACCGCCTGGGCGATATTATGAACTATGGCAAGCTCTATATGCTGGGGCAGGTTGGCGTGGCGCAGACTGCGGGCAGCGTTTCGCAGCAGAGCGCAGACGATGACGTGCTCATGTACCATGTCTTTGGCGACCCGACGCTTGCCATGTGGACGGCAAGTCCCCACCGCTTCAGCCTGGTGCCTGGTGTGATCATTGATCGCATCGGACCGCATACCTGGCGTTTCCGCTATGCGGTGGATGGGAGTAGCATCACCGCCATGCAGAATGGGCTGACACTGGCGCGCGGCGTGGTGGAAAATGGCGTGGCAACCCTGCGTTTTGTGGGACAACGGCAGGCCGGTGATACCGTGGATTTCATTGTGAACCATCCCGAAACGGTGCCGGTGATGCTCGATGTGAAACAGCGGGGGGCCACGGTCAGCCGCACCGGGGGCGGGTCGGTCCTTAGCCCCAATGGTCGCCAGCGCGCCGATTTTCTCGCCAACGCGGTAGATACCGATGTGGATGTGATCTTTACCACCCTCAACGGCAGCGCTGCACCACTGCCCACCGGACGCCAGGGCTTGCAGTTCTTCCATCTGGATGCAGGAAATGCCGATGGGGACGCTGTGACCAGCTTTGCCGAGGCGTTTACGTTGCAGGCCTGCCCCGATGCCGACCAGACCTTTGATGCGAACACGGTTATCAGCTATTTCGATGAGGAGACGGAAACCTGGGTGGATGTGCCGACGACATTTGATGCAGAGTCAGGCTGTGTGACGGCAGAGCTGGACCATCTGACCGAGTTTGCGGTGCAACAGGTTGCGTCCACGACTATCTATTCCCAGTATCTGCCGGCGGTGCAACGGTAGGCGTTGTCACTAAGGGTTGTAACCAGGGATCGTAACGTAGCGGGGGACTTCTTTACTCCCCGCCCGGCAACAGTTTAATCCACCATATAAAAAGAGAGGCCGTCTCACACGAGACGGCCTCTCTTTTATGTTGTAGCTGTTAAAAAGCGGGCGTGGGGCAGGATTGTTCGCCGCGCACGCCGAGATCTTTTATTGGGGAACGGGCGGCGGGACCAGGTTGACGGGCGCAATATTGCGCAGGTCGCGCGGCATCCGCGCAGAGATGTCGCTGGGACGCTCTACATTGGCTTCGGCAACCTTTTCATCCAGCCAGGTGTCGAAGGCCATTTGGCGCTCTTGCATCAGCACATCTTCAGTCTTGGGGCGGGCGTCGTCGCGTTCGACGACCTGAATGATGTGATAGCCAAAGTCGCTGCGAATGGGTTCGCTGATTTCGCCTTCTTCCAGGGCAAACGCGGCTTCTTCGAATACAGGCACCATGCGTCCCGGACCAAACCAGCCCAGGTCGCCACCGTTGACGGCGCTGCCAGTGTCGTCGCTATATTCCAGCGCCAACTCGGCAAAGTCTTCGCCGTCCAACAGCCGTTGCCGCAGTTCCTGGGCCAATGCCAGTGTCTCATCCTCGTTGCGCGGTTCGGGGGTGGGGATGGGCGTGGGCGCGCCTTCGGGCACTGCGGTCGGCTCAACCGCGGGTTCAGGTTGCGGCTCGATGATATTCAGAAGAATATGGCGGGCGTTGATCTGTTCTTCGGTTGTGACCAGGTTTTCGTTACCGATGATCTCTTCCAGGCGTTCGGCCAACAGCCGGTCGCGCAGCAAGGCGCGATAGTCGTCCAGATCCAGATCGGAGCCACTGCCCAGGTTATCAACCAGTTCGGTCAACCCTTCCTGATACTGTTCTTCGGTCAGCAAGGGGGCCGGGGGCGGCGGTTCGGGCGTGGGGACCTCTGCCACAGTATCTGTAAGTGTTTCCGTATCTGTAAGGGTGCTGCTGGCATCGGCTGTGGGCACGGGCGTCGGTGTCCAGCTGGCGGCGGTCGCCGTGGCTTCCACCGCAGCTTCGGCGGTAGAAGTGGCCTGGGGTTCGGTTACGGCACCCTGATTGGCGGCAATTTCTTCGCGCAACAGGGCCTCGACCTCTTCATCGGTGATTGTGATGTCGCGGGCTTCTGCTTCCTGGCGAATGATAATCCGATCAACCATGCGATCCAGGGTATGGAGACCCAGGGCGAAAGGGCTGGAAAGGGTCGCCTGCAATTCGTTGATTTGTGCCATTAGAAAGGACTGGCTGCCGAATTGTTGTTCAAACTGGCGCATCTGAATCAGCTGGTTTTGCAGCCGATTGTGTTCCAGGCGCGCTTCGTCCCAGAATTCGCGGGTGGCAATCTCGGTGTCGCCCACGGTCGCAATCGTGCTGGTGGGTTTGATGACAAATTCGTTGAGAATGCCGGCCACTACAATCAGCACGGCAACAGCCAGGACGCTGCCGATGATCGTCCAATGGCGGCGGTCGCGTTCGCGCCGCCGCGCATTGAGGCGAACCTCTTTGGGCGTGAGTTGACGTTGTTCGGGTTGGACCCGTTTATTCCGTCGCGCCATTGTTAACGCCCGCGTTTTTGGACAATGCGGGTGTGATCACCGGTATAGGGCAACAGGGCCAGATGGCGGGCCCGTTTGATGGCTTTGACGATGGAGCGCTGTACCTTGGCGTTGACCTTGGTCTTGCGGCGCGAAAGAATGCGCCCCCGGCGGTCGAGGAAACGCGACAGCATGGGGATATTTTTGTAATCGATATCGTTGACGCGGATATCGCTGCCGATGCGGCGTGCCCGCCCACTTTTTTCGCGCTGCACATATTCGGCAGGGCCTTCGGCATAGTTGCTGTCGTCGTCGTCGCCTTCGTAATCGTCGCTGCTGTCGTCATCGTCGCTGCTGTCGTCATCGTCATCAAAGTCATCGGCTTCGGTGCGCTCGCGCAGGCTGACCGTCGGCTTGGGTGCGCTTTCGGCGGTGGCCGGTGCGCTGCCGTTCTGGCCTTCGGGCGCCGCAGCTTCGCCGGCAGGCGCTTCTGTGACTTGTGCTTCGGTTGCCGGTGCTTCGCTGGCAGGCGCTTCTGTGACTTGTGCTTCGGTAGCCGGCGCTTCGGTTGCGGGTGCTTCGGTGGCTTGCGCCGCGGGCGTTTGGGTTTCTGTTACTTGCACTTCGCCTTCGGGCGCAGTGGTCTTTTGTTCGTCGCTCATGAGTTCTCCTTAAAAAGTATGGAATTCAACCTGGTCAGACTACTCTTCGTCCTACTCTTCGTCGTTGCGCAGAACCAGATAACGCATTACGTTTTCGTTAAAGCGCAGTACCCGGTCGATGTCCCCTACTTTTTCGGGGTCCATGGCAAAACGCTGCATGACATAGTGACCTTCAAAGTTCTTTTTGATGGGATAGGCCAATGTGCGCCGTCCCCACAGTTCGGTCGTTGTCATGGTGCCGTTGGCGCCGGTCACGATCTGTTCTACCCGTTCGTTGATGGCAACAATCCCCTGCTCATCCAGATTGGGTTGCAAAACGTAGACCAACTCATAGTCATGCTGGATTTCTCCGGTCATGTGTACGCTACTCCTCTGTTCTGTAGGGTCGCTACAGCTATATTCTACCGTCTCCATGTGCCGCGCCAGGCCCAATCGAAATTTCAGATTGTGCCAGCGATGACGCGCGCGGAAGGGTAGAGCGTCTTTCTCTGGAGATGCCCGTGGGACCATCCCACGAACAGAAAGAACGAGAGACCCGGAAAGGTCCCTCGTTACAGACCACTTTTTACTGTATCACGGAGCAGGAGCTATGGTCAAATTGCGGCGTTATATTGCGCAATTCTATTCTGTGGGCAGGGGGAAAACTAAAGCAAAAATATTTGGGCAGCACGCGGAGATGGATTGGCAGATTCGTGTGCGCGTTTATTCTGCGTTTATTGTGCGGGGGCAGACGCAGAATCCTGGGCCGTGGGCGCGTCGATTTCGAGCCGTATCACCTGGGCGGCAATCAGGCCCTGATCATTCTCTTCGATGGAAAATTCCACAAGCTGGTCGGGGACCAGGGCACCGCGATCCTGGAGCTGGGAGCCGTGGACAAAGATATCGGGTTGGTCTTTGCGTGTGATAAACCCAAACCGTTTGCGCCGATTATACCACTTCACCAGCCCGCGCTCGCGGCCCGGAAGCGGTTCCAGGCGGCGGCAACCGGGGCACAGGCTGGGGCGTACTGTGCGGCGCGCGCTTTCGCTTGTGGCGCGGCTGGATGTTCCGGGCGCGTCCGCATTTGCCGTGCTGGTCGGGGCCGTGGTGGGCATAGTGGCAGGCGTTTCGCCTTGTTCTTCTGATGTCCACAAAAATGCGATGCCACACCGTTGGCAAAAGAGGGTGCGATCCTGGCGTTTGGCAGACGGCTGGCGTACTGTCTGGCGCACTGTGCCGTGTCGATTCATGTTTTGCCCTTTCGGCCTTCCTGTCCGTTATCCTTCCTGGGTGAGTATAGTCGGGACAGGCGTTTTTTGGAAAACCAAACAGGCACATCACCTTATTGATTTGACAGATAGGCGGCGGTCTTGATAAACTGGTTTTCTATAGCTAGAGAGTCATGCAGAGTAGTTTGGTCTGACAATTGAATGTAAATACTCACGCAGTTAGATTTTCTTGTTGTTAAGATTTTCTGTTGTTAACAGTGGGGCGACGTGGCCAAGTGGTAAGGCAGGGGTCTGCAAAACCCCGATCGCCGGTTCGAATCCGGCCGTCGCCTCTCTTTTTTTCTTTTTCCTCTGAACTTCCCAGAATACCCTTCATAATATACCCACACCTCTATCTATGTTCTCCATCCTGGAAGATAGTCGATACGCGCCTGCCCTTGCTACTCTGTGAAGAAGGGCGCGTCCTTTACCCCGCCTATTCGTCAGATTTGCGTGCCCACGTCTTGCGTGCAGAATTGCGAACTTTTTGGGCGTATGCGCCGTTGCTTATCTATAGCAAGTGGCACTTGAGCAAGTGGCACTTGGGGCAGCGGCTACAGCAGTTGAATCGCAGTTAACAATATGAATCCGAGAACCTTCGTGCTTCGCACGTATAGTTATACGTGGCACACGGATTATTTATGTTGGGAGATTCTTACGATATTGCTTACTGCATGGGTTCCCGAATCGAAGTAATGTAGCGAATAGTATCGCGGCGATTTGACGATCGTGCCCGGTGGACGATTTTGCGGATGGTTTCAAAGTTTGCCATCTTCTTTATTAAATGACATTTTGTTGAAGTGCAGCGGTTTTAATGTATCTATAATCTTTGATGTGTATATAGTAAGAAGGGCCTTTGGGCATCTCCGCCCGGGGGCAGGCAGCGTTAGATTCGAGCGGCTAGATTTCGAGTGGCGGTTGCGATTATGTGGGAAAGATGATACTAGCCGACGTCGAAGCAGACGCAGCACCAAAACAGACAAGCGGATAGCGACAGTGTGTATAGTCGACAGGAAATGGACTTATCGACAGATGGCAGGTGGGGAAATGATACACAGAAAAAAGACTGGCGCATGGTGGGCAATGCTACTCTGCGCAGCTCTGATTGGGGGCTGTTCGGCTCCACAGATTGAATTCACACCCGAAGGAATTTCGCAGGCAATCCCTTCGGAAGTCATTATGCTTACACGCAGCGTAGACTATTATCTGGCGGCCTATCGGGAAGAATACTCGGTGCGCACGCGGGTGGGCGAAACGCCCCAGGCGATTGCCGAAGCCTATTTGCGCGAGTATCAGCCGGGGCCATTGCCACGTGTTTTTGAAACGACCTATGTATTTGATCGGCATGGCGAATTACTGGCCGAAATCGCCGAAGAAGGCTATCGCACATGGGTGCCGCTAGCGCGGATTTCGCCCCATGTAATCGACGCGGTGGTCGCGACCGAGGATAGCTCCTTTTTTCAGAATGCCGGCTACGATCCCCGGCGTATTCTGGGGGCGGTGATTCAGAATGCTGAGGCGGGAGATGTGGTTTCGGGGGCCAGTACGATTACTATGCAGCTGGCGCGCCATCTTTTCTTTTCGGTAGAACTGCGTTTTGACCAGAGCATGGATCGCAAGGCCTATGAGGCTTTGTTGGCCCAGGATCTGACCAAGCTCTATACCAAGAATGAAATTCTGGAGATGTATCTGAACCTGGTTCACTTTGGGCGCACGGCCTATGGCATCGAGGCGGCGTCGCAGCTCTATTTTGGCAAGCGCGCGTCGGAGCTGGATCTGGTCGAGGCGACCTTGTTATCGGGTCTGCCCCAGGCGCCCGGTGATTATGACCTGTTGCGCAATCTGGAAGGGGCGAAGCAGCGCCAGCGGATTGTGTTGGATCTGATGGTACGCCACGGCTATCTGGGTGCTGATGAAGCGGATGCGGCGTTTGCCCAGGAACCTGATTTGCAGGCCGACAGCCCTACGCCGGCTGTGCGCCGCGCGCCCCACTTTGTCCAATATGTGATCCAGACATTGGGCCAGGAAATGGACGGTATCGACGTGCGCCGTTCGGGGATGCGCATCTATACCACGCTCGATTTGCGTATGCACAACCTGGCGCAGGCGATTGTGACGGAACAGGTGGCAGTTTTGCAGCCCCGCTATGATCTCAGCAATGCCGCGCTGGTGGTGATGAAGCCGGGCACTGCTGAAATTCTGGCGATGGTGGGCAGCGCCGATTTTGATAACGTGGGGATTTCGGGTCAGGTCAATGTTGCCAATCGTCTCCGCCAGCCGGGCAGCGCCATCAAACCCATGCTTTATGCCCTGGCATTGAACGATCAAATGGTTAGCCCGGCAACGGTGATCTGGGATCTGGAAGCCGCCTATCGGATTTCTGAAACCGATACCTATCGGCCGCGCAATTATGATGAGACATTCCACGGGCCGGTGACCATTCGCGCGGCGCTGGCAAACAGTTATAATATTCCGGCAGTAAAAGTGCTGGATGGGCTGGGTGTGGGGCGAATGCTCGAAGGCTCGCGCCAGATGGGGCTGCAAAGTCTCAACCGCGACCTTTCCTGGTATGGGCTGAGTCTGACGCTCGGTGGCGGGGAAGTGACTTTGTTGGATCTCACCACGGCGTTTCACACGCTTGCCAATGCGGGGGGATATGTACCTCCCCAGGGCGTCATGTTTACCGATGGCGCACCGCAGGGGCGCAATTTCCTGTTGGGCGATCCCGATCCGCGTCCGGTAATTTCACCCGAAGCGGCCTTTCTCACCACGCATATTATGCAAGACAACGAGGCGCGCACTCCTGCCTTTGGCGCCAACAGCCAGCTACGTCTGAGCCGCCCGGCGGCCGCCAAAACAGGGACGACCACCGATTGGCGCGACAACTGGACAATGGGCTATACCCGGTATCTGGTGACAGGCGTTTGGGCGGGCAATTCCGATGGGCGACCCATGCGCAATGTGAGTGGGGTGACTGGCGCGGCGCCCATCTGGCAGGCTTTTATGGAAGCGGTCATCGCCGATCCTGTTTTGCTGGCCCGTCTGGGCGCGCCCGATGATCCCGCGGCGTGGGAGTTTGAACCGCCGTCGGGGGTCGTCAATCTGCCGATTTCGTGCGCGGCGCAGGTGCGGTGTACTGAAACTGAGTATTTCATGGAGAGTTGGGTCGAGGCGCTGGGCGAGTTGGGGCCTGTGGGCGATAGTATGTTGCAGGGTCCGGTGCGCACAGTCTATGTCAACCGGGGGCAGGGTGATCAACCCGTGGGCGCGTGTTGGACAAATGGACAAGGCAATGTGCGCACGCTGCATCGTATGCCGATGGGGATCGGCGGCAATCTGCCTTCGGCTGCGCCCATAGATGCGCTGGTCGAACTGAATAGCAACCCGCCTTCGGCACGCAACGAAGAGACGCCGACCCAGCGCATACGCCAGGAACAGCAGGCCGTGTTGAATTGGAGCGCCCGTAATGGCGCACCGTTGAATTTTGGGCCGTGCGATGAGGTAGAGCTGGCGGTGCTGGCGATCTTTGGGGCCAATGCCGTGGCGCGGGTGGGCGAATATGTGGATGCGGTTGCTGCGGCGGAGGCCACTGCCACACCGGCACCGCCCGTGCAACAGCAAGCCCAGGCTGCACCTCCGCCTCCGCCCGCTGCGCCTTCCAGCCACTTTGATGTGATGGGGGTCGCCCACGACAATAGCTGTGGTGGCGTGTTTGTGTTGGGGCTGGTGGGCAATGCAAGTGGCGGGCTGATTCCCGGCATTCGGGTAGTCATGACCGATTCTCTGGGAAATCGGGTAGAGACGGCTACCAGTGGGGATGCCGCTACGTTTGGCAGTTTCCGCATTCCGGTGCAACAGAGTGAACAGGCGCATGATATATACGTCTCGTTGTATAACGCGGCGGGCGCGGCGGTGGGCGGCCCGGCCCATATCCAGCATCGCCAGGGCGGGGCTTCGGATTTGCCGTGCCATCATGTGATCTGGCGGGGCGTAGATTGAGCCGGGGCACAGAGTTGCGCCGAAAAGCGTAGGCAATTGGTCCGAAAACGGTCCGTAACAGATCGCCGGGTCTGTAGCGTATAGTAAATGACTGCACTTCTGTGCAGCGCAGGTTGGCAGGAATTGGCGGCAATAGCAGGTTCATGGTTCACGAGGAAGACAAAGTTCACGAGGATCTCAAAGTTCGCCCGCATGTGAGACAGACTGGGTTGCCTGGTTCCCCATCCCAGGGCCAGATGACGCAAGTAGATTTTCGGAATTCAAGTTCGCACCATAGATCGCGTATCGGTCAACGGAATCCGCTTGTTTTGCTGATTTTGGCGGTAGCGGTATTGGCGGGTGTGACGTGGTTCGACGCCCGCAGGGGTGCGGAATGGGCCGCTGGGCAAGACAGCCCTGTGGATTCGCCGGTCGTGCCGCCGACGCCGACCAAGATTCCGCGGACTGTCAACGAATTGATCCACCCCGGTGCCGGGGATGCGATTGCCGGCGAAACCGAGATTGTGGGAACGGCAGTCATCGTCAACTTCATGCGCTATGATGTGCACATTGCCCGCGCTGGTGAAGATCGCTGGGCCTGGGTCTATAGCAGCGCCGAAGTGGTGCATGATAATGTGTTGCTGGTTTTGAACACACGCGGATATGCCGATGGTCGCTATGATCTGCGCGTTCGCGCCGTGAACATGGAAGGGCAGTTTTCGGAAGCATTTATTAACAACCTGGAGATTCGGAATGCTCGTCCGCCCACGCCCACACCGGGTGCCGACCTGGTGCCGCGCGCACGCACGATCCTGCCCACGCCTACACCAACGCCCGATATGCGCGCACGGCTGCCGGGCGGCACAGGACTGTATGCACCCGATTTCGGTTCAGTATTGCGCGGCACGGTTGAGGTCGTCGGTGCCGTAGGCGGCATCTATCGTAATCCGCTCATGCGTTGGGATGTGGAGATCGCCCAGTTTAATACCGATAACTGGACGGTTATTCGCAGCGGCAGTGACCAAGGCATCGGTCTCACGCTGGCTACCGTAGATACGACCCAGTATGAGGATGGTCTCTATGATCTTCGCCTGCGGGTCACATATCAGGATGGAACGTTCAGCGACTATTTCCTGCGTCAGTTGAGCTTTGCCAACCGCGGTGAGCCCCAATTTGCATTCCTGCCGCAGCCGGGGATTCGCGCCCCCCAGGGCGGCACGACGTTCGATGTTAGCGCCGGAGACCCTGCCGCCGGAGACCCAGCCGGGAATAGTGAGCTGGCGGATGGACTGTTGGCGATAGTTGCCACCATTCCGGCCCGGGATCTTATGCACTGGGAATTGGCGTGGTCGGCAGCGGGGGCAGAAAGCTGGACCCTGTTAACCACCGGCGATAGCCCGGCGACCGAGGCTGAAGTCGCACGTCTGGATCTGCGTCAGATGCCCAGCGGAACCTATGATCTGCGGTTGCGGATTGTGCAGCGAAACAGTCTTGATACCGATCTTGATGCCGATGAATCCGCGTCAACCACCGGCGAAACAGCCGACGAAGGCGAAACAGCCGACGAAATTGAGCGTGTGCTTGTGCCAGGTACAGAGCCAGGTACAGAGAATGTGCCGGAGGACGCGAGCCAAACCGATGCGGGCTTGCCCGAAGATGTGCTGCCCGAAGATGTGCTGGGGCAGGTGGAAGCGGAGGCCGGACAAAGTCCCGAATCTGATGGTTCCGAGCTGTTGAAGGTCCAGGATTACTTTGTGCGCGGGATTCAGATCATCGGTCTGCCGCCTACGCCGGAAGCTGCCGAAGATGTGGACACAGGCGCGGGCGAGGAAACCGATGGCGTAACAGACGAGAATATGACGGACGAAAATGTGACGGACCAAGATGTAACGGAACAGGAGGAATAAGCGTTTGACAGGCGCAGCGCCGACTCGATTGGAAATGGCTAAATTTGGTCTGCCAGTTCACATAAGGGTATAATGCGCGAATTGCAAACCGCGCCTCGACAAATTCTAGCCTGGCGGTTGTCGGTAATTGTTGCCGGGATGCAGGTATATGTCGGAGGAGGGTCGTCTCGAGTAGAATGGCTTGTGGCACGAGACGAATGTGCATGATTTATCCGCAGTCTATCGGATATCGCTGCGGTGATCTGGTTTTCAGCGTGGCGTGTTCTTCAACAGGAATGGTGAAACATCCGGCTGGGGATAAATTCTGAATCGTATTCAATTTCGGAGGAAAGAAACAAGATGTCGAAAATTAAGACGTCAATCGCGGCAGGGAAGCAATCGCTCAATTTGGTGCTTGTCGCTGCACTCGTAGTTGCCCTGTTTGGCGCCATGAAAATGGGGACCGCTGTTCTGGCGGCGCCCGCGGCGCAAAATATCCAGAGTCAGGAAGTGGCAGGTGTCTTGACCGGCGGGCAATCTGCGCAAATTTGGTTGGGACTCAATCCCCAGACACCCGGTGAGAATATTACATTGGTGGCGACCTGGGATCGAACAAACCCCACCAGTAATGGCGTCGGTTTTTATGTTTTGACTGCCGATCAAACGCGGGAGGTAGTGACGGGTGCGAGCCTGGATAACAATAATCTGGGGATTGGTGCGTCCTTGAGTCCGCAATCGCCCGATAATGAAATCGGTGCGGTGTTCGGCGGTACTGCGGGTCCGTATACGATTGTGGTCTTTAATAGATCGAATGCGGATGCCAGCTTTACCCTGCGCGTAGATAATGGCGTGTTGATCGACGATGCTGGTCAGGTGCGCGACAATCTGGCGCCTGCCGCGGACGATGAAGCCGACGACGAAGCAGCGGCGGATGACGAAGCCGAGGCTGTCGAGGAAGAAGCAGAAGAAGCGCCGGCCGCGGTTGCCACACCGGCCCCTGTCGCGACGACTGCCCCGGCGGCGGCTACTGAAACCGAAGATGAAGAAGAAGTCGCAGAAGAAACCGACTCCACCAACCAGGCCGTTGTGGGACCGTCAGGTGTCGTGCGTTCTCCTGTGCTCGATGGCGAATTGCCCGAACAGTATGACCAGCATTTCTTTTCCTTTGAACCCCATGGCAGCGATGTAGAAGTGCGGATTGTGCTTTCGTTTGACCCGCAGGATCAGCCCGAAGTGGCGCGCCGCCTCAACTTCTGGGTGATGAATGCTTCCGCTTTCCGGCGCTATATCGACCCGTCCTCGTCGAGTGCTCCGGGCAGCCTGGCATTGGCCGCAGGCAGCACCAGCACTTCGCTGGAGGCCAACCAACGGGTCGCCGAATTCAGGACTGCCGGCTCCGACCCTTATGTGGTGATTGTCTACAACAATTCCGACATTCCTGCCAGCTATAACCTGACGGCAGAGGGTGGGCAGTTTGTAGATGATTCGCAACAGTCTTTGACTGCCCAGCGCGGCACTACAGCTGCACCGGCGGCCGCGACTGACGACGACGCGGCCGAGGACGGCGCGGCGACTACCACCACGACGACGACCACAACCACCACCCCGGCTACCACAGCCACAACGACGCGCACAGGCACACCGGGCAGCACCTATGTGGTGCAGGCCGGGGATACTCTGAGCCTGATTGCGCGTGATGTGTTGGGCGATATTGATGCCTGGCGCGATATCTGTAATCTGAACGATTTGGGCGACTGTAACCGCATCGAAGTGGGCATGGAACTGCAACTGCCCACCACCGCACAGATCGGTACTACCCAGGCCGGAACGCCTGCGGCAACCACAGCGACCGCCACCACCGGTTCGGCAACGACTACCACGACTGCTGCCGACGACGAGGACGAAGACATGGCGGACGATGCGGATATGGCCGATGACGAAGAGATGGCCGACGAAGATATGGCCGATGAAGAGGCGACTGATGAAGATGCCGCAGATGATGAAGCGGCAGATGATGAAGCGGCCGAATCGTCGGTCGATCTGGTCGCGGCACTGCGGGCCAATGGCAGCTTTGACACGCTGGTCGAAGCCCTGGAAGCTGCGAACCTGACCGATGCACTGGTCAGTGGTGGTCCGTTCACCATCTTTGCACCTACTGATGCTGCATTTGCCGCCCTGCCTGCCGGTGCGATGGAGCAGCTGCTCAACCAGCCCATGGGCCAGTTGACGCAGATCCTGCTTTTCCATATACTGTCCGGTCGCGTGGGTTCTGGGGATGTTTCGGACGGGATGCAGGCCACTACGCATCAGGGTAAGGCCGTGCGCTTCGAGCTGGATGGCAGCGACGTGCTTATCAATGGCGCTGCGGTTGTGGTGCCGGATCTTGCAGCCAACAACGGCGTGATTCATGCCATCGACGCCGTGATTCTGCCGCCCACCGACTAAGATTTTTCGCAAGAATTTGTAGTGCATACCCGACTGGCTTTATTAGCCGGGTGTGATCAAACCGCCGGTTCCGCATCTGGAACCGGCGGTTTTTGTTGTGTAGTTGTGTGTGGTAAAAGATTGAAGGTTTCGCACATCCGTGCTAAACTGGCGGGGCAAAATGCTACACCAATCCAGGGGCGAAATTTCGCGGCCAAACAGAGGGAAAATCGACGTGGCGGATTATTTGGAAATCGATCAGGACGGCGCAGAAGCGGGCCTCGATGCGGGCGATGTGCCTGCGCTGGAGATGCCTGAACTGGCGGATACCGACCTGGCAGCGTTTTTTGGCGCGCAGGGGCCATTGGCCCAAACCCTGGATGATTATGAGCTGCGCGGCAGTCAGCTGGAAATGGCCCTCGCGATCCAGCGCGCGCTGTTGGCCTATAGCCACGCCCTCATCGAAGCGCCCACCGGCACGGGTAAATCTATCGCCTATCTGGTGCCTGCAATTCTCACCGGCAAGACGATTGTCGTCGCAACTGCCAACAAATCGCTGCAAAACCAGCTCTATACCAAAGATATTCCTTTCCTCGAAAAGGTGTTGAAGCGCACGATCCCTACCGTCGTCGTCAAGGGGCGCAGCAACTTTGTCTGCAATTACAAGTGGGAAAAAGAGCTGGCAGAGCAACGCACCATTGCCCTCTATGATCGAGAAGATGATCAGATGCGCCAGATGCGCGCCTGGCTGGAAGCTACGCCCACCGGCGATATCGACGATCTGCCGTTTGTGGTGAGCAATGATTTGCGCCCACGCGTAGTCAGCTTTACCGATGACTGTCTGCAACGGGATTGCCGTTTTTATGATGATGACTGCTGGGTCAACCGCATGCGCGATTTCGCGGGCGAGGCCCAGATTCTGATTACAAATCACCATCTGTTGCTCAATGCGCTGGCGTTTGGCGAAGCGGGCGAACGCATATTGCCCGCTGCTCCTATCTACATTATCGACGAAGCGCATCAGCTGGAGCAGACCGCGACCGCCGTCTATGAAACCAACGTCACTGATTTTACGGTGGAGCAGTTGCTGGGCCGCAGCACGATCCAGGAGCATATGGCGGATGACGAGCTGGACGAACTGCGCTTTCTCAACACGTTGGCCTTTCAGGAAGCCGCCAACCAGAGTCGCGACAATTCTGCCTATGCGCTGGAGGGGGAATTGGAACAGATGTTGCGCCTGGCCCATCGCTTGCGCGATTTGGCGAACAGGCTGAAGCGGGAGAACCCCTATGCGAGTATCACGCAGGGTGATGGCGGAACCAGGCGCAGCCAGAATGGTGGCGAGGACGAGAGCGAACAGCGGCGTATGTATGAATTGGCGATGGAGGCGGTGGCGGCCACTGGTGAAAAATTGGCGACTGTGGCCCAGGTGGGCCGACCGGGCGAGATGGTGCGCTATGCGTCGCGGGTCTTCGACCGCCGCCGGGTCAGCCTGGAACTGCACGCCGCGCCGATTGATGCCTCGAATCTACTCTCCAAGTATCTGTTCCACGCCGACCGCGACGATGATTCTGCTCCGGCGCGCACGGTGATCTGTACGAGCGCGACGCTGGCAACCGATGGTCATTTTAACCACTTCAAACAGCGGTGTGGAATTTTTGAAGTAGGCGAGGAATTGGTTTTGCCGCCGGTGTTTGACTATCCTCACCAGGCGTTGCTCTATCAACCGGCGCTGCCTACATTCAACGGCAGCAATCAGGATGCCTATTATGATGCGGTGGCGCAAGAGATTGAACGGCTGCTGGAAGTCAGCCGGGGGCGGGCACTGTGTCTGTTTACCAGTTGGGGCGGTCTGCAACGCGTCAGCGACCGTCTGCAAGCGTTGGATCGCGCGGTGATCTGGCCCCTGCGCGCCCAGGGCGATGCGCCGCGCAATGCCTTGCTGGAATGGTTTCTGGCGACGCCCAACAGTGTGTTGCTGGCAACGCGTTCCTTTTGGGAGGGGGTAGACATCCCCGGCGAGAATCTGAGCCTGGTGGTCGTCGATAAGCTCCCTTTTCCCACGCCCGGCGATCCGGTGCACGCGGCGCGCATGC
>JBBDIO010000204.1:10207-17487 GCA_040880365.1 Litorilinea sp. | reverse complement strand
ACTTTCAGCCTGCCGCGGCGCATCACGATAGAGTGGATCGTGGTTTTGCTACAGCCACCGGGACAGGGGGTATCTGGAATGCGCTGCAGGCCATCGCCATCGATCCAGAAGATGAAACCGGGTGTGAAGGCCATGCCGTGTCCGGCAAAATGGCCTCCATATTCGATGTGCGTCTGGACGCTGCCGCCGATTTTGGCAACGCTGCGCAGGACAATGTCGTCGGGCACAAATTCGCCCTGGGGGTCGACTTCGATCCAATAGACTCTGTCGCCGTGGGGGAACATGGTGCTGATGCCATGCCCAAAGCCGATAGCTGTGCGCGACCCCACAGTGGTGAGTTCTACAGGGGGGGCGGTGGGGGTATGGGCATAGATTGCCTCAATGGTGCCGGCGGCATGGTTATAGAAATAGACGCCGCTGTTATCAACGCCCAGATGGAGCAACGTCTCGCAGTCCTCTGCGTCGTCAATCTCGAACTGGGTCTGGATGAGCAGGCCGTTGACGGCGCGCCGTTTGAGAAAGGCTTCTGTCTCATCCAGAAAGGGGCGACAGCTTTCGTGCCAATAGATGAAACCACTGTCTACCGTCCACTCGCGAATCAGGGTGGGTTGGGTCAGGACGGTCTCGGTGACGGTGGTGGTCTGGTGAATCGCCGCCGCGTGCGCTGGGGTTGTGGTCAGGCCCGCCACGCCCAGGGCTACGCAAAACGCGATGGCCAGTGCCAGCGCGTGGGTGCGCAGACGAGACAATTGCTGCCGGGATCGAGCGCGACCCCGATGTAGATGTGATACGGGCGAATTTGGCACAGGGACTTCGCGCACAGTTCCATTTGGGGGGCAATCGGGGCGCGCGTGCGCGGGGAGCATGTGTTGTATACGAGTCGAGTGAGGCATTCCATTCTCCTTGTCACCGTAACGTGTCTGTGGTTATCGACGTAAACAGTACACCACTGGACAGGTGGTTTTGGTATCGCCTTAACTGAATCGATTCAGGAAAACCTGAGCGATAAATACGAGGGGCGCGTGGGTGAATTATCTGGCGGGGGGCGGCAGACGCCAGATGTTCTGCCAGGCATGTGTGGCAAGTGATGATTCGGAGCCGGGGCGCGGTGAAAGCTTTGCGAGCGCGATGGCCGGCAGATGTGATTATGGGTAGTATAAGAATTCCGCAACAGGTCTCAGACCACGCGCGGGCAGGCGCGTCGATATCCTATGGTTCTGTGTGGTTGATTATAGCACTCTTGACCGGCTATTCAAGGGCGGATTTTTCAGGGTGCCAATCTTCAGGCTGCCAATCGGATGTATGCCGTGCGCACGGGGAACGATGCCCCCCAGGGTCGGGACCCTACGGCTGGTCGGAAAGGGAGAGTCGTCGCAGCAATTGCGCGTTGATTGCCACCACGATGGTGCTGATGGACATGAGCAATGCACCCACCGCAGGCGAGAGGTTGATCCCCCAGCCGGCCAGAATGCCCGCGGCCAGCGGCAGCGCCACAATATTATAGCCGGTCGCCCACCAGAGATTCTGGATCATTTTGCGGTGCGTGGCGCGGCTGATGGTAAAAATCCTGACCACATCCTGGGGATTGCTCTGCACCAGAATAATGTCGGCGGATTCTACGGCAACGTCGGTGCCGCTGCCGATGGCAATGCCGATATCGGCGCGCGTGAGTGCCGGCGCGTCATTCACACCGTCGCCCACCATTGCCACTTTAGCGCCCTGGCGCTGGAGTTCTTTGATTTTGTCGTCCTTGTGGTTGGGCAAGACTTCGGCGAAGAATTGGTCGATCCCCAATTCCTGGGCCACGGCTTCTGCGACGGCTCGGCTGTCGCCCGTGAGCATGACCACATGGATGCCCATTTTTTGCAGTTTCTGCACCGCGCCATGACTTTCGGGGCGGATGACATCGGCCAGGGCAAACGCGGCCACCACGCGCGCGTCTGCTATCAGATAGATGATTGCCTGCCCTTTGCTTTCGCTGGATTGGATGAAGCTATCCAGCGTAGAGGGGGGCGTCAGTTCCAGCATCTCCAAGAGGCGCGGCCCGCCTACATATACGGTTTTGCCGGCGACTTCGGCACTGACGCCCCGACCCTGGATGGCGGCAAAGTTGGCGACGGCGGGCAGTTCCAGCTTTTGGGCGGCGGCGGATTCGCGCAGGGCACGACCAATCATGTGTTCGGAATCGCCCTCGACTGCCGCGGCCAGTGCCAGCGCGGTGTCGTCGTCCATTCCCGCGCGCGTGTCTGCCTCTGTTCCATCTACACTCTTGTCGCCTGGGGCGTCAACTGTGGCCAGACTGACTACTCCCTGTTCGCCGCGGGTAAGCGTGCCGGTTTTGTCGAAGATGACCGTGTCGATGGTGCGCGCATCTTCCAGGGCCAGACGGTTGCGGATCAGGATGCCATTGCGCGCCGAAAGCGATGTGCTGATGGCAACCACCAGTGGAATCGCCAACCCCAGCGCGTGGGGGCAGGCAATCACCAGCACTGTCGCCACACGTTTCACAATCTCCAGATCAAAGCCGATGGCAATCGTCCAGCCGATGGCTGTGGCCAGCGCGACGGCCAGCGCAATATAAAAGAGCCAGCCCGCTGCGCGATCGGCCAGCATTTGCGTGGGCGATTTGCTTTGCTGCGCATCATCTACCAGCCGCATAATGCCCGCCAGTGCGGTCTCCTGCCCAATGGCGGTCACGCGCACGCGCAGGCTGCCATCACCGTTGATGGAACCGGCGATGACCCGGCCGGCGGCGGCTTTTTTGATGGGGCGCGACTCGCCGGTGAGCATAGACTCATCGACGCTTGAACTCCCTTCGACTACCTCTCCGTCGGCGGGAATTGTCGCGCCGGGGCGCACGAGGAGCTTGTCATCGATTTGCAGACGGTCCACAGGCACCGTTTCTGTTTCGCCCGCGGCGGTGATGCGTTCGGCCGCATCGGGCATGAGCTTGGCCAGCTCGTCCAGCGCGCCGGAAGCCTGGCGCACGCTGCGCATTTCCAGCCAGTGCCCCAGCAGCATGACATCAATGAGCAGCGCCATTTCCCAAAAGAAGCCTGCCGCGGGATCGAGCCAGATGGTGGCGAGACTGTAGATATAGGCGACGGTGATTGCCAGTGAGATGAGGACCATCATGCCGGGCCGACGGTTGCGCACTTCGGGCGCTGCCATCTGCAAAAAGGGAATGCCCCCATAGATAAAAATTACCGTGGCAAAGAGTGGGCCGATCCAGTCGCTGCCGGGGAAAGCGGGCGCGGTGAACCCAAACCACATTTGCAGCATGTGGCTATAGAGCAATACCGGCACAGTGAGCACCAGACAGACCCAGAAGCGATTGCGAAAGGTGAGTTCGTGGCCGCTGTGGTCGATGTGCCCAGCATCATGCCCGGCGCCATGCCCGCCATGTTTGCCGTGGGCCGCGGCCAGCGCGGGTTGGCCTGTGGCAGCGTGTTCACTGTGTTCACTGTGCGATTTCTGCGCGTCTGCTTCGCGCGCATCGGTTGCATCGGCTGCATGGTGGGTGTGGCTATCATGCGCGTGCGGATGGTTCTCTGGCTGGTCTTGGGTTGGCATATTGGCGGCTCCTGAAAGTGGCTCCTGAAAAGTAGACAAGCAGGCCGGGCGTCAGATTCGTGTTGGTTTGGAACCTCTTTTCGGGGTATGCTAAAGTCCCCGGATAGATCCAGACAAAGAGGATCATACCATATGGAATCTGCATAGAATCTGCATAGAATCTGCGAGGAATCATGGGGCAACCATTGCAAGACTCCGCCCATATTGCCCATCAGGGGGCCACACGCGAATTGACTGTACATACCACGCGGATGCTGATTCTCCTGGTTGGATGTCTCTGGCTGCTCTGGCACTTCATCGTCCCCTCGCGCAGGCCCGATTTGCTCTTGTATACGTGGCCGACAACCGGCGTGATCTTGCTGGCCGCGGGTTTGACCCTGTATTTGCTGCAACGCCATTTTCAGATTGCCCTGACCATATGGCTGACCGGCCTATTGGGCGGAATCACAACCATCGTCTATTTGGCAGAACGTCCCGAGTTTGCCTATTTGTATGTCTTGCTGCCGCTCATCGCCATCGTCACGAGCGGTTGGCGGCTCGCGATCTGCATAGAACTGGCCGTGCTGGGCGTGATCGGGTGGCTGGGGCAGGATATTGCCGGTCTGTCGATAACCGAGCCATACGCATTGGCGATCCTCCTGTCCAGCCTGGTCACGTTGATGGTCGGCTGGATCCTGACCCACACCACCCACAATCTGATTGAGTGGTATAGCTTCAGCTTTA
Source organism: Litorilinea sp. (assembly GCA_040880365.1). Lineage (GTDB taxonomy): Bacteria > Chloroflexota > Anaerolineae > Caldilineales > Caldilineaceae > JBBDIO01. The sequence goes on along the minus strand of JBBDIO010000204.1, from coordinate 13,191 downwards.
CCCAGGCCCAGGAAAAGCGGGATGAAGCCCGGCAGCATCGCGCCCAGATGCTCCAACTCTTCAAAGACCTGGATCATGCCTACTATGGGCTGGACCGCGCTAATGCCGCATTGGTCGCCGCGCGTAAGACCGCCGAAGAGGCTGAACGGTTCAAGACAGAGTTTGTGACCAATGTCAGCCACGAATTGCGTACACCCCTCAACCTGATTGTTGGATTTAGCGAGATGATGATGACATCTCCCGAAAGTTACAACGGTGTCTATCTCCCCGGACCCTATCGCAGCGATGTGAATGCCGTCAACCGCAGCGCACAACACCTGCTTTCGCTGGTAGACGATGTGCTGGATCTGGCCCAGATCGAGGCCGGGAAACTGGCGATTGCCCGCGAAGATGTGGCCCTCGACCAACTGGTGAATGAAACCCTGCGCATCGTGCACGACTATATTACCGCCAAGGGGCTGGATTTGCGGCTGTCGATTCCTGATGAATTGCCCACCATCTGGATCGACCGGCTGCGTATTCGCCAGGTATTGCTCAATCTTTTGGTCAACGCCGCGCGCCACACCGACAAGGGCTATATTGCAGTCGATATCCAGCAACAAAACGAAGAGATCATTGTGCGCATCACCGATTCGGGAACAGGAATCTCGGCTGTCGATCTATCCAAAATATTTGAAGAATTTCGGTCTACCGAACAACCGTTTTCAGAATGGCACAGCGGTACAGGATTGGGATTGCCCATCAGCAAGCGCTTTGTAGAAATGCACCACGGGCGCATGGGCGTCGAAAGCAAACAGGGGGTCGGCACGACATTCTGGTTCACACTGCCGTGCAAGCCCGTGCCGGGGATGGTTGAACCCCAGACCAAGACGCGGCGCTATCGGCCGCTTGTGCGTCTGGGCGATTCCGAGCGAATTATTGTCGTTATTCATGAAGACCTGCGCGTTGCCAATTTGCTCAAACGCTATATCGACGGTTTTCGGGTGGTGGGCGTGGCAGATCGGGAAGAAGGAATTCAGCTCGCCAACGAACTGCAAGCCATTGCAATTGTCACCAATGGGGAATCGGGTGGGGAATCGAGTTGTGAATCAAGTGGGGCTTGCTTCCCGCCCAATGTTGCCGTCTTCTCTTTGCCTTTGCCCAGCGCCCGCGCCGCGGCTGCCAATCTGGGTGTGGAAGATGTATTGGTCAAGCCCGTTTCGCGCCACGAATTACATGCGGCAATCAAGCGCGTGGGCAATGCGCCCAAACGTGTGCTGGTCGTGGATGATGATCCCGAAGTCGTGCGACTTTTCCACCGGATGCTGCGTTCATATCCGGGGATTGACGAAACGTTTTCGGCCTATAATGGTGAAGAAGCGTTGCAGACCGCGCAAGCCAAAAAGCCCGACCTGATCCTGCTCGATCTGATTATGCCGGTTGTGAATGGTCGCACTTTTCTGAGCCATATGGCCGCGATTCCAGAGATCGCCCCAATTCCGGTCATTCTGGTTTCGGCACGGGGACAAGACCATGTCAACCTGCAATTGACCGGCTCCATTCACATTGCCAAGGAGGAGGGTTTCAAACTGGGCGAGCTGATCGCTACGCTCGAAACGGTACTCAACGCTTTGTCTCCAGGCTGGCAGCATCTTGATACTCTTGATGCCCGTGATCCCCTTGATGCCCTTGATACCAGGGCGACAAAACCTTCAACAGCGCCTGTTGCGTCACTGGCTTTGGAAGATAGTTCCGCGCGCCCAATGTGAGAGCCAACTCCGGTTCGTTCAAAACGGAACAGATGATAACCGGGATCTGGCGCGTATCTTCCTGGGCGCGCAATTCTCGCAACATGTCCCACCCATCTTCTTTGGGCATCATGACATCCAGAATGATGACCGCCGGACGCGTTTGGGCAATGACACGGCGCGCCTCGGTGCAACTGGCCGCGCCCAATACACGCCAATTGGAATTGGCAAGATAGCGTCGAAACAGATCGACGAAAGTCGCGTTATCGTCGATCACCAACAGCGGCCCCGATTCGGCTTTGGTCCAATTGAGGCGCGCTTCCCATTGCCCGGCCCACTCTTCTGTCCGCTGCCCAGCCCACTCTGTGCCGACATTGCGCTGCACCGAAAAATTTCCTCCCAGGGCTGCCATTAACTGACTGCCTATTTCCAGACCTACACCATCGCGCGAGATTTTTTTGTTTTCCTTGCTTGCCTGGTTGGCAGCAAGCGGGGCGCGGATGTAGATGCCTTCGGCGGTAGGGTCAGAGTAAATCCCGATGTGCATCTCGCCATTTTCGGCAATATCCAGCCCATAGGTAATCGCATTCAAAATGGCTTGCCGCAGCGTGATGCGATCCGCGCGCCGAACCAGGGGACTATAGCCGGTCGAAATGTGGATTGTTACCTGTTTTGTCAGCGCGAGAGACGCCACAAGTTTGCGCAATTCGTCCAGTAGCTCGGCAATATCGACCTCTTCCCATTCTGCTTGTGCAGATAGGCGGAGGGCCTCGGAGTGTGCCAGGGTGCGGCGCGTTTCCGGGTTGAAGTCTTCTGCCGTCGTCTCGCTACTGGTGATGGTTGTGGCGGCTGACGTGTGGTCGGGGCGGTGGTCTTGCTGCCACTGTTCCCACAATATGCCGGCAACCATTTCCACAATCCGCGCCTGGTCTCGATAGTATTGGCTTTTGCCCAATGCCACTTGTTCCATGATGTCGCGCGGTTCCAGTCCTTCGATATAGCGCAGTTCCAGGATCTGATAGTTACGCCAATCGACAGACTGGGCCGGTACGCCGGGCTTGGGGCGCAATGCGCCGATGGCGTCGAGCAGTATGCGTCGCATATCCTGGCTGCGTTGCGCAGGGACAGGGTTATCGGTCATTAGCGCGGACAGCGCATGTTGGTTCAGATGCGGTGAATCATATAGATGATTGAGCGCATCCTGGACTAATTGGAGAAATTGTTCGTATGTAGTGGACATAGGCTGTGATGGGTGTC
>JBBDIO010000204.1:0-10197 GCA_040880365.1 Litorilinea sp. | reverse complement strand
GTTTTGCTGATACAGAGCTGGTACAGAATTGGCGAAACAAGATGGGACTCACATGGGAACACGATGGACAAAAATGGTTTACAGCGCATGCGTATCATCTTATACTATACTTAATTCTCAATTGTAGCATAAGTGTATATCTGGTCGAGATCGCTGCTCCCTGCCGCTTGTTCCCCACCGCTGCTCCCCCCAACTGTTGCACCCATTGAAAACGCGGCCCAGCCTTTTCGCCATTTTCGCGATTCTGTTTGCACGATCCCGTTTTTCTCAAGCCAGTTTGGAAATTCATCCATCGTCTGTTTCGGCAATGTCCGTTGACCGCGCGCTCTTGTCGCCCGACTGGGGGACTGTGAACGGTTGGCCGTCGGGCGCTTTCATATCTGCACGCCTTTTCCCACACCCAGAAAGCAGGCTTTCTATGAAGATTACCAACGTGCGTTCCTGGCTGGTCAAAATTCCGTGGGACGACAACCCCGGTGGCGAGACAGCGCGTGCGCCAGGGCTGCGCGGGCTTGTATTTGTGCAGGTAGATACGGATGCGGGGATTACAGGGTGGGGCGAGATTACCACCTATCCGGGCGCAGTGGGTAATCGGGCGATGGCGGCATTTGTGGATCAGATTGGACCGCTGATTGTGGGCGACGATCCGGCAAACATCGAAGCGATCTGGCACAAGATATTTCGCAATTTAACCTATGTGGGGTCGCGCGGCGCGACCAGTGCTGCCATCAGCGCCATCGACATTGCGCTGTGGGATATTCGCGGCAAGGTGTTGGGACAGCCGATTTATCAGCTTTTGGGCGGGCCGGTGCGCGACCGCATCGCGCTCTATTGCCACCCGTTCAAAGGCGTCTCGCCCGACAGTATTCGCGTCGCGGCGCGGGAGATTGTCGACGCGGGGTTTATGGCCTTCAAGATGGATCCCATGATATCCAACCTGCATGTGCGCAATGAGGGTTTTCTGGATGGCGAGATCAGCCCCTATGCCGAAGAACAGGCGCTGGCGATTCTGGCCGCTGCCCGCGATGAGGTGGGGCCGCAAGTCGAAATTCTTATCGATGCGCACGGTCTCTACAATGTGCCGACCGCGGTGCGGCTTGCCAACAAGATGGCCGAGTACAATATCCACTGGTTCGAGGAGCCGGTGCCGCCGGAAAGCTGGAAGGCGCTGAAACAGGTGAAGGAGCAGGTGCGGACGCGCATTTGTACTGGCGAGCGGCTCTACACCCGTTGGGAATTTATCCCCATCTTTGAGAATGGTCTGGCCGATTTTGTCATGCCCGATGTGACCTGGACGGGCGGAATTTCGGAATTGAAGAAGATTTCCACCCTGGCAGAAGCCTATTACATCCCCATTTCGCCCCATGATGCGAGTGGGCCTGTAAATGTGATGGCGGGCGCACAGGTGATGATGACCGTGCCCAATTTCTACAAGGTGGAAGTGACCCGCTATGACCTTTCCAGCTATAACGTATTGCTCGATCATCCGCTAGATATCCAGCGCGGATTTCTGCATGTACCTGCCGACCGGCCCGGGCTGGGGATCAACCTGTTGCCCGAAGCCTTGCGCGAATATGAAGTTGATCCCGCGCAATCGGCCAATGTTTGATGCGCCGGGCCATCGCCCTGCGCACTGACTTTGGCCTTCCCAGATTCTGTTGAGAGCTGCCCTGGTTTTTGTGTAATGCGATGTGTAGTGTCAACCACCGTGAATGCACTTCTATAGCTGGGCCTGTGTAGCTGCGTCTGTGTATGTTCACGCTATCTTTACGCCATCTATGAGGAGAATACGCCTATGGCTCAAACCGACATGGGGAGTATGTCCCAGACTCGTCCTAAGAAACGCAGTTTGTTCAACTGGCTTGTGGGGGCCGAGACAACCTTCCAGGCCAAAGATGCGCTCCAGGGTTATCTCTTTGCGCTGCCCTGGATACTGGGCCTGTTGATCTTTGTGGGCGGGCCGATGCTGGCATCGTTGGGGTTGAGCTTCACCGAATACAGCATCCTGGGCCGGCCTCAGTGGATCGGCCTCGACAACTACGCGCGCGCTTTCACACGCGACGATCTCTTCTATACCTCGCTGTGGCGCACCTTCTATTTCACGCTGCTCTTTGTGCCGGCGTCGATGATCGGCTCGCTTTTTCTGGCGCTGCTGTTGAACCAGCAACTCGTGGGCCGTAACATCTATCGCACCATCTTTTTTGTGCCGCATCTCACGCCCGATGTCGCGCTGGCGGTCATCTGGTTGTGGCTGTTGAACCCCACTCTGGGGCCTGTCAACTATGCGCTGGACTGGTTGGGGCTGCCGGAATCGCGCTTCCTGACCGGCCGCGATACGGTGATTCCCTCCCTGACGATGATTGCGTTCTGGGCCACCATGGGCGGCAACCGCATGTTGATCTTCCTGGCCGGCCTGCAAGGAGTCCCCAACGAACTGTATGAAGCGGCTGACATCGACGGCGCCAGCGTGTTCAGCAAATTCTGGAATATAACGCTGCCCATGATCTCCCCTGTCATGCTGTTCAATGTGATCCTGGGCGTCATCGGGGCTTTGAATGTTTTTAATCTTGCCTTTGTGGCGACACAAGGCGGACCTTCCTATGGGAGTTGGTTCTTTGCCCTCCACATCTACCAACAGGCGTTTGTCTTCTCGCGGCTGGGCTATGGCTCGGCGCTGGCCTGGATTTTGGCGGTGGTTCTGATCCTGATCACCCTGTCCACGCTGCGCCTTTCCGACCGCTGGGTCTTCTATCAAGGAGGGAAATAGGACATGGCGGCAATTGGTTCTGCTCAAACCCGCGGGCCGGTAGGCTCCTCATCCCCGTATGTGATGCGCAACCGGCTATGGCATATCGGTCTCTATCTCGTGGCGATTGTGCTTTGCCTGATTTTTGGCTTCCCGTTTTTCTATACCATTACCAGTTCGCTCAAAGCTCCCGGCGAGATATTTCTCTTTCCGCCGACGGTCTTCCCGGAAGTTCCCCAATGGAGCAACTATGCGCAGGTCCTGGATCGATTTCCTTTTGTCCAGTGGTTCTTCAACACGGTGCTAGTGACGATACTTGCCACCCTGGGCACGGTTCTGTCGGCATCGCTGGTGGCCTATTCCTTTGCGCGCTTTCAATATCGGGGCCGCGATACGCTTTTCGTGATTACGTTGGCGACCATGATGATGCCGGCCCAGATCACGCTGATTCCCCAGTTCATCCTGTTCTGGCGCTTTGGCTGGATCGATACGCTGTATCCACTTTGGGTTCCTTTGTGGTTTGGCGGCTCGGCCTTTTTCATCTTCCTGATTCGCCAGTTCATCATGTCGTTGCCCCGCGACCTGGACGAAGCGGCCCTGATCGACGGCGCCAGTCGTTTCCGCATCCTCTGGAACATCCTGCTGCCGTTGAGCAAACCTGTGCTGGCGACCGCGGCCATCATCGCCTATATGGCGGAATGGAATCGGTTCATGGAGCCGCTGATCTTCCTGAATACACCCACCAAGTTCACCCTTTCCGTGGGCATCAGTTTTCTCCGGCAACACGTAGATACGACAGAAATTCTGCAACATCTACTCATGGCGGCCGCGGTGATGATGATTGCACCGACACTCATCGTCTTTTTCGCGGCGCAGAAATATTTCGTCCAGGGCGTTGTCATGTCGGGCCTGAAGGGATAAACCTGAGATTTATGTGATGACCAGCGTCTATCCAATTCGGTATCTCCCCCGAACATTCCAATAACTTGCCAGGTAGTCTGTTTGGTTTTGGTTGGATCACTTTCAATTGACCACTTTCAATTGACCACTTTCGATTGAGCATTAAGGAGAAGGAACCTATGAAAGCGCGACACGTAAGCAGAAGAGATTTTCTCCGCACGACAGCCTTTCTGGGCTTGGGGGTAGCCGGCAGTTCGCTGATCGCGGCATGTGGATCGCCGTCGCCCGAGGCATCTGATGGCGAAAGCGGCGCAGAGGCGCCCGCCGCGGCCGTAACTGAAATTCGGGTTCAGACGCCGGGGCTGCCCTTTTTGACGTCGGCGGCAGAATGGGGCATGGAGCGCTTCAACGAAGAAAATACCGACATCCAGGCCATCAGCGAAGTTACCCCCTACGATGAAATTCTTACGAAGACGGAAGTCGGTTTTGCCACCGGAACCCTGCAAGACATCCCTTGGAGCCAGGCCAGATGGCACAAGCTCTGTGCCTATCGGGGGATTTTTATGCCGATTGATGATCTCATCAATACGGATCCGCCGGATAATTTCGAAGACTTCTTCCCCCGAGCGATCGAGGCGATACGTTGGGAGGGCGAATTACACGGCCTGCTCGACTTTGTCCGGCTCTCCCCGACTGCCGAACTCCATTACAACAAGACGCTGCTGGAAGATGCGGGCGTCGATTTGCCCACAGAAGACTGGACAGTCCTCGACCTGGAAGCGGCGGCGCGCGCTGTGGCGGACCCGGATAATCGGATCTTCGGCTTCGAAGCGCCCTGGCACACAGACCTGCACCGACTCTCTGGTTTGACCCGCGCCTGGGGCGACCCCACGCTGGACGACAAACGGGGCTGGCCCATCAGCGAGGACGGTACCGAGTTCCGTCTGCTGGAACCGTTGGTAAGCGATGCCATCCAGTGGTTTTTGCGGATGCTGGACGACCGGGTGACACCGCGCGCGGCAGACGAGATCCAGGGCGGCAACTTCCAGGCCGGTATTTTGGCCTTTACGGCAAACTACAACGGCTCCTATGTCACCTATGAAGAAATCATCGGTGACCGCTTCGAGTGGGGCGCGATGATGTTCCCCCCAGGCCCCGACGGACGCCGGGGAACCTGTCTGGAAAGCGGCCACTGGACGATCAACAGCCAGTCGAGCAATACCGACGCAGCCTGGCAGGTGGTTAAGCGCATGACCGACGAGGATTCCAACATTGCCGGCGCGATGAACTGGGGTAAAAATCCAGGGCGTCGATCCGGCTATCTGCATGAGTCGGTCAACGATCCGTATCCGACCCATGCCATGGCCGTGCCAATCATGGACGAATGGCTGGAACCCTTCCCCATGACCGACAATCTGCGCTATGAAGAGGCTCGCCGACGATATGAGGAAGAAATCAGCTTCATCCGCGATGGCGAGCGAACCTGGGACGAATATGCGGAAACCGTCCGCCGCAACGTGCAGGCTGTTCTCGATGAACCACGCCCCGCGGTCGAAGTTGACTGACGCTAGCCGGCCGTTTTGTAGCACATGAGGCGATAATCGAACCGATACAACAGGGGTACCCGCGTACCCCTGTTGTATTTCCTGCACCTGCTGGTGCAGCCTTGCATACCCTGGGCAATTCAATCTGTTCCTTTTGAGATAGCTATAGAAAGCAAGATCATGAAAATTACCGATGTGAAACCTTACCCGGTTTGGGTGGGACGTCGTAACCAGTGTCTGGTCAAGATCGAGACGGATGAAGGCATCTATGGCTGGGGCGAATCGGGCATGTCGTTTCGCGATTTGGCGGTGGTGGGGGCGGTGCGCCACTATCGCGAGTGGCTGATTGGCCGTGACCCCATGCAGCGCGGCGCGCTGTGGCAAGAAATGTATCGCAGCCAATACTTTGAAGGCGGGCGCGTGCTGTTGGGCGCGCAGTCGGCCATCGACATTGCGCTGTATGACATTGCGGGCAAGGCGCTGGGTGTGCCCGTCTATCAACTATTGGGCGGCAAGCAACGCAATTATGTGCCTGTTTTCCCCACTGTACGTTCAACCGGCGAAAAGTTGATCGAGGAAGTGGAATTTCTGGTCTCGAAGGGCTGGTCGACGATCCGCATTTTTGCCATGCATCCCGAAACCGATGATCCGAATGTGTGGGAACCGCGCCAATCCATCGGCCTCACCGCGGCCGAAGTGACCAAATTGCGTGCGGCGGTTGGCCCTGCGCCGGTGTTGGGCGTTGAATATCACCACCGGCTCAATGTGGCCGAGGCGGCTTCGTTTGTGCAACGAATGCCGGAAGGCACAATCGACTTTTTGGAAGAACCGATTCGCGATGAGACGCCCGAAGCGTATGAGGCATTGCGGCGCATGGTCAATGTGCCTTTTGCGCTGGGTGAAGAATTTGCCAGCAAGTGGGCCTTCCTGCCCTACATTGAAAAGGGGTTGACCGACCTGGTACGTGTCGATATCTGCAACGTGGGTGGCTTTACCGAAGCGATGAAGGTGGCGGGTTGGGCCGAAGCACACTACATGGACCTGATGCCCCACAATCCACTAGGGCCGATCTGCACCGCGGCATCTGTTCATCTGGCCGCGGCGGTTCCCAATTTCTCCTGGCTGGAATCCAACACCAATCCGTTGGGCCAGAGTCGAGGCCACTATGACCAGACAATCTTCCCCGTGCAGCTAGAGGTCGATATGGCAACGGCCAGCATCCCTGTGCCCACCGGCCCCGGATTGGGGGTCGAGGTCAATGAGGAATACATTCAGCAGCAAGAGTTTAAGTTTGCCGAACCCGCCCATTTGCGCAAGCGGGACGGATCGGTCACCAACTGGTAGACCTGTCTAATCCTTGCCTTTCGATGCGCGTGCCAACTGTTTGGTGGGCACGCGCATCGGCACAGGCTCAATATACCTGTATCGCCCGGCACGCCAACCAACGACTTCAACCAAATTCACGCTAGATAGGGAGCGTAGCATGTCTGCCTCAAGCCCAGAGTTAACTGTCATCGTCGGCGCCGAGATTGGCCCCGACAACCTGGCGCGGCTGCGCAGGGATTTCCCCAACGTGGTTTTTCACTATTGCATGGAAGATGCCGAATGGCGCGCCGTCGCGCCGGAAGCGCAGGTGATTTTCAGCAAAGGATTACCCAAGGGGATGCAGGACAATCTCCCTGCACTGCGCTGGGTGCAAGCCGGTACGGCAGGCGTGGATCGGTGGCTGCAAGCCGGGCTGCCCGAACGCGGCGTGCTGCTCTCCAATTCGTGGGGCGCGCACGGCGATCCCATATCCGAACAGCTTCTCGGCCACATGCTGGCCTTTGCCACCGGGCTGCACACGTTAATCCGTGCCCAGCTTGCTCCCCCCGCAGAACGCTATCAGGCCAAAATCCACGCCACAGAGACAAAATTTGAGCTGAACGGACAAACGCTCTGTGTGATCGGGCTTGGTGATATTGGTGGCGCATTGGCGCGCAAAGCCAGTGGATTGGGTATGCATGTGATTGGCGTGCGCCGTAGCACACAGCCTGCGCCCGGTGTTGCCAAACTCTATCCGCCAGAGCAACTCACCACTGCATTGGCCCAGGCCGATCATGTGGCGCTCTGTCTGCCTCTGACTGCCGAAACGGTCCATTTTATGGGCACTGCCGAACTGCGCGCCATGTCGCCCACAGCCTATATCTACAATGTGGGACGGGGTGCATCTATCGAACCCGATGCGCTGATCCAGGCTTTGCAGCGGGGCGAGATCGCCGGCGCCGGGCTGGATGTCACCGACCCGGAGCCATTGCCCGCGGATTCGCCCCTGTGGACCATGCCCAATGTGATTCTGAGCCAGCACACCAGTGGGATGAGTCCCCACAACGCCAATCGCATTACCGACATCTTCGCCGCCAACCTCACCCGCTATCTGGCTGGCGAGCCGCTACAGCATCGGATTGACCCTGTACGCGGCTATTAGGCACGCGCGTATCATCATTTACCAGTTGAGATGGAAAGAAAGGTTGTGTCTATGAGCGCATCACGGGGGTGGTCCCACAGCAGCCAGGCCAAATCGGCCGCAGAGATTGATATTCGATACGGGCATCAATTGCTGGCAGAAGCCAGCGCCAGTTGGCCCCGCTATCTGGCAATTACATCGCCGACGGCCTATCGGGTGGCGGAATCTTATCTTGCCACCGCGCCGGCAGATGTGGCCTATATTCGCACGCTGGATGTTGACTATTTGCAGCAGGTGGCCGAGGGCTTGCCGAATGATGCCGAATTGGTGATTGGAATTGGCGGCGGCCAGGCGCTCGACGCGGCCAAACATATGGCAGTCGCCAAGGACCTGCCCCTGATTCTGGTCCCGACAATTGTATCTACCGGCGCGATCATTCATGGACACTGTCCCGGATATTCTGGGAATACAATCGTTGGCGACCGCAGCAGCTGGGTGTGGGCAGATTGTGAATATGTGCTCATCGACTATGACCTTGCCCTCGAAGCGCCCATTCACCTGCATACCGCGGGGCTGGGCGATGTGCTATGCGGCTTTTCGGCCATTGCCGAATGGCGACGCAATCGGCAGAATTCAGCGGCGCCGATCCCGGAACATCCCGACCTGGCTACCCTGGAGCAGTTTTTTATCTCGATTGTGGATGATTTTCCGCCCACCCTCAATGCCGCGGGCGAACTGACCGATGATAGCGTGCGCTTTATCATGCACACGCTGCAACAGCGTGATCTGTATCGGGTGCGCGTGGATACTGCGCCTTCGGTCGATCACGCATTTTTATTCGCCCTGCAGGAAGCCAACAACCGCACCTGGATCCACGGCGAAATTGTTGCTTTCGCCACCCTGATTATCTGTTGGAACTGCAATGAAAATGCGCCGGAATTCGCAAACTGGCTAGATCGTTGCCGAGTACGCCGCCGCCCCAGCCAGCTGGATGTGAGTGCCGAGGAATTGCAGCGCGGGCTGGCGCATCTGGCCGCGTCTTTGGCGCAGCGTCCCGACACCCCCGAATACAACTCGGTTATGCGCGCAGAGCCGATTGACGACACGCGCTTCGCACAACTCTGGACATTCCTGGAAAGCGTCTGACTTGTTTTCCAGTGCGTATCTTTATGCTCTACGCGGGCAGCGTCATAGCATTGAATCGAGCGTTCTGACAACGCTTGGCGTCTCTTTTTGGGTATGGTAAAGCCCTCGGATATACCCAGACCAAAAGAGGAGCCAGTCTATGCACGAAGAAGTTTTGCTGGACGTAGAACGATACCGTGTCGCCCTCGCGGCGATTGTGCATCTGAACGATATCGATCCCGGTGACGCAGCTACTTTTGAGGGGCGCAAAAAAGAAGGCAAAGCGGAACTGCCCCGGCTCACCCATCGCCTGCGCGAGTTGCAGGCTTTGCTCTATGCCGAAAACAAGCACAAGCTCCTGATTGTGATCCAGGCGATTGACACGGGCGGCAAGGATGGCACCATTCGCCATGTATTTACGGGCGTGAATCCCCAGGGCGTAGAGGTGGTGAGCTTCAAGTCGCCCACCGCCCAGGAGTTAAGCCATGATTATCCGTGGCGCATCCATCAGCACACGCCTGCTACGGGCCAGATTGTGATCTTCAATCGCAGCCACTATGAAGAAGTCCGACCGACTCGCTGACTTCACAATTTTGTCGTAGATCGAGACCGAACGTTACTTTGGCTTTCTTGCGGCCATCCACCTCCACTGACTTTACCAGTTGCAATACAATCTTTCGTTTAGCTTCCACCAGGGTTCGGCGTTCCTCTTCGGTTTTCGCCTTAACATTGAGTTGCTCTATCCCCGCGCGAATTTCTTCACGGAACGTCTGAATCATTATCTTCAATCTTTTCGAACGATTGCCCGCCAACAGTTGGGCATTGCTTCGGTCGCGTTCGAGAGACTTTTGTCGCAAGGTTAAAGTCATCCTTGGGCGCGCGGCTGTCCGATGCCGGGAAGATGGGCAGCGGCGGCTGGATCGCCTGCAACACAGGCTGTTGGGAACCGCTACCCATTGCGACATCCAGCAGGGCCAGATGATCCGTGTGCTCGCCCACGCGCCAGATAGGCGCAGTGAGCACCGTCTGCGCTGCGATCTGTTCCAGCGTGCTAAACCAGAACAGATCCCGATTATGCCCTGCGACCTGATTCGTCATTGTCCAGAGATTTTGCAGACGGGCGGAACTGGTGGTGATCACCAGCACGCGGATGGCTTCCCGATCCAGGAAGTAGACCAGCGGCTTGCGCCCTTCGTTGTACTTGGCGGGCGGGGCGTCGCGAAACAGATAGCCGTGCTGGAAGAGCAGCTTCAGCCGATAGCGGCAGCGGGAGGAAATGGTTTGGCTCTCCTGCTCCGCTTCTTCGGGAAAGAAGAGTTTGTTGATTTGCGGCGCGGTCAAGGCGCGATAGGTACATACGGCGTGGATGATGTCGGCGTCACGCGGCGTAAGCCGAAGTCCACAGCGCGCTGCGGGTTCCGGTCGTTGTAAGGCCG
>JBBDIO010000203.1:13310-17506 GCA_040880365.1 Litorilinea sp. | reverse complement strand
CAAGGTCGGGCTGGATCGCGAGCTGGACTTGCGGCGGCTGGGCATCATGCGCGATGCGCTGGCAACTTCGGGCAAGACCCCGATCCTGACCATCGATTCCAACGAGTATTGGTCACCCAAGCAGGCAATCCGCAACATTCGCATCATCGAACAGGAGTATGAGCTGATGTGGGTAGAAGAACCGGCCCGCCGCTGGGATGCCAGAGGCTTGCGCCAGGTCTCGCGCGGCGTGAGCGCGGCCGTCGCCACCGGCGAAAACCTGGATCACGTATCCGAGTTTATGCCGCTCATCACTCAGGAGGCCGTAGACATTGTGCAAGTGGGCAGCGGCACCGCGGGCATCACCGGCGCGCTGCAAGTGGCCGAAGTTGCCAATGCGTTTGACCTGCCGGTAGCGATGATGAACTGCCCGGCGAATCTGATGGCCCACGCCGCGGCGGTGATCCCCAATCATGTGATGATGGAGGTGGTCGATTTTGGCAACGACATTGCCATGATCGCAGACCAGCGCATCGAAGACGGCTGGATCGTCCTGGGCGATAGTCCCGGTCTGGGGATCGAGTATGATATGGAGAAGCTCAATTCCCTGGCGGTGGAAAAGCCGACGCCGGGCGCGTGGGCCGGGACATGGGGACGGCGGCGCGGCGCGGGTCTGCTCGAAGTCGGCATGGACGGCGAGGATTTCATCCTGGACGAATAGCAACCTCTGCTCGCCACATCTGCGCTGCCAGTGTTCAGGCTTTATCGCACTCGGCAGGATGCTATGACGCAACAGCAGGGCAGTCGGATATCATTCGCGCCGTAGTGGCGGACTGACGTAGTGTCCGACTGCCCTGCGCAAATTGATGTAGAGACCGTTTGATGTAGGGACTGTGGGAACGTGTATGCCTACTGGTTAGCCGGGAGGTGTGTCGTGCTGGTCAACAATTTTCCAGCCACTCCCAACAGGCCTCGAAGCGGGGGCCGACAAGCGGGGTGTGGCACAGAATCGAGTTGGCGTTTCGTCCCCCCGGTGCATCCTCGATCCATTTGGGTAGAATCTCCAGACAGCGCTGTAGCTCTTGTTTGGAAATTCCCATTTGCCGAGGGCGAAAGTGCACTTTGCAGCGATCCAGCCAGTCGACGAGCACTTCCGGTTTCTGTTCACTGTGCCATGCGATGATCACGGCGCCGAGTGCTGTCTCTTCGCCGTGGATCCAGAGGCGATCATTTGCGTATTCCAGCGCAAAACAAAACGCATGATCCGCGCTGGGCGCAGAGGGATGGCGCAACATCTTGTCGTCGCGTTGTTGCACTGCTTCCATGATAAAGCGCACGCTGGCATCGGTCAGCGCGCCCTCACTATCAAAAGTCGCGGGGAAATTCTCTACGATATAGGCATGGTGCTCTATGGTTGTGCGCGCCAGTTCTTCGTCAAAGGGTGGTTCAATGCCAAGTTGCGTAGCATGTCGCCACTCACTAAGCCCGGCATAGCCACACAAGACGTCGCCGATTCCTGCCGTGTTTAGCCGTTGCGGGGCCAACCTCACCAGTTCATAGTCAACCAGCACATACTCAGGATCAATTTCACAGACAAATCCGTTCATCAGACGGCCTGTCCAGTTGCCACAATTGCCGTGGATAATGGCGCCGGTAGAGACAATGGTCGGCACCAGGACTACGGGCAGCCCCTTGCGGAATCCTACATATTTGGCATGATCCAGCGCCCGCCCGCCGCCGACGCCCACCACCATGTCCACATCGTTGGGCAAACTGTCGGCGATTTCCTCCAGATGGGTGCGGTCGAGCCACTGATTCATCCCTACCGCGACCGGCTTGACGGTGAAAAATGGCTCCGCCGTCTGCCACGCCGTGGGCGTGCTGATGACGATATAGCGCGACCAGCCGGCAGATTCTCCCTGCACCAGCTGATTCCCATAGCGAATGTCATATTCGCGTGCCGGTTTCATAGTTCGGTTCCTTTCATGATGCCCGATAATTCCAGTTCTTCTACGCGATGACAGCTCACCATCCGTCCCGGCTCGATCTCGATCAACGGCGGCGATTCATGCCGGCATTGATCTACCGCAAAGGGACAGCGGGGATGGAAATAACAGCTGGATGGCGGATTCGCCGGGTTTGCCACTTCTCCCTGGATCGGTTCTCGCAGCTTGGATTCCCGTGGATCGACCACGGGGAGCGAGGCAATCAGGGCCGCGGTATAGGGATGCTTGGGGGTTTGGAACAACTGCTGCGGCGTGGCAATCTCCGCAATTTTGCCCACATACATGACAATCACGCGGTCGCTGATCTGGTTGACCACGCTCAGATCGTGGGAGACAAACAGATAGGTCAGCCCCAGTTCATCCTGTAGATCGAGCATGAGATTGAGCACCTGGGCCTGGACCGAGACATCCAGCGCCGAGACTGCCTCGTCGGCAACAATGAAACGGGGATTCAGGGCCAGGGCGCGGGCAATGCCGATCCGCTGGCGTTGCCCGCCGCTGAATGCATGGGGAAACCGATCCATGAATTCCGGGCGCAACCCTACCTGACGCAAGAGTTGTTCGACCCGGTCCTGGCGTTCCGACCGATTTAAGACGCCATTGACCAGCAAAGGCTCGCCGACGATATCAAACAGGGTCATGCGCGGGTTCAGCGAGGAGAAAGGATCCTGAAAGATCATCTGCATATCGCGGCGCAGCGGACGAATCTCCTCTTCCGTCAGTTTTGCCAGATCCACCGCTTTGCCTTCGCGGGTATGCAGAATGATTTCGCCCGCAGTGGGGTCCAATGCTCGCAAAACACAGCGGGCGGTGGTGGTCTTGCCACAGCCGCTTTCGCCTACCAGACTCAGGGTTTCGCCAGTTTTGAGGGTGAAGCTGACGTCGTCGATGGCGCGGACTGCGCCCACCACGCGTCGCAATATGCCCTTTTTGATGGGGAAGTGTTTTTTCAGGTTGCGCACTTCCAGGAGCGTTTCTCCCGAGGAGGGTATTCGAGAAGAGGCGGGGGGCTGGGCGGTTTCGGCACGCGCCTGGCTCTGTTGCATTTCTTCTGATGTAGGGGGAGGTGGGGTCTGGGCGCGATAGGCCGCGACCTTTTCCTCATCATATAAAAAGCAACTGACCAATTGATTGGGCTTGATCTGACTCAGCACCGGCTCGGATTGTTCACAGATGCCCGGCATGACCGACGGACAGCGGGGATGAAAGGCGCAGCCATGGGGACGATTCAGCGGGTGGGGGATGTTGCCGTGGATGGAGGGCATCCGGGTGCGGGGCGTGCTGTGAATATTGGGAATGGAAGTGAGCAAAGACCGGGTATAGGGGTGTTGTGGGTTGTGAAAGAGATCGTCAATGGGCGCTTCTTCTACAATGCGCCCCAGATACATGACCGCGACGTCGTCGGCCATTTCGGCGATCACCCCCAGATCGTGGGTGATAAAGATGATCGCCATCTGATGTTCTTCCTGTAATTCGCGCAACAAATCCAGAATCTGGGCCTGGGTGGTAACATCGAGCGCGGTCGAGGGTTCATCGGCAATCAGGATGCGGGGCTTGCAGCAGATCGCCATGGCGATCATGGCGCGCTGGCGCAGTCCGCCGCTCAACTGATAGGGATACTCTTGCATACGCTGTTCCGGGTTGGGGATGTGTACCCGACGCAACCAGGTCAGCGCCTGTTCATAGGCTTCGCTTTTGGAAATTTTGTTGTGCAGGCGGATGGCTTCCACGATCTGGTTGCCGATGGTGTGTACCGGGCCAAAGGAGGTCATCGGTTCCTGAAAGATCAGGCCGATTTCGCCGCCCCGAATATTGTCCATTTCTGCACATTCGGCAGGGAGTTGCGCCAGGTCGATCACGCCTCGGTTGCCGGTTTGCTGATAGTGCATACTGCCCGATACGATGCGCCCCGGCGGATCGACAAGTTGCAGCAGCGCTCGCGTGGTGACACTCTTGCCGCAGCCGCTTTCGCCCACAATGCCCAGGGTGCGCCCGGGATAGACATCGAAGCTCGCGCCTTCGACTGCGCGCACGATGCCTTCGTTGAGATAAAAGTGCACCTGTAGATCGCGCACCGCGAGCAAGGGCGGGCTTGTCTGCGGTTGTTCATCGACTCGATGACTGAAATCTATTTTAGGCATAGTTGACAGAGAATTCATTGACAGATTACTTTCCGTTTTCTAGGCCCCTGTGGACGACGCCGTCTGGATG
>JBBDIO010000203.1:1559-13210 GCA_040880365.1 Litorilinea sp. | reverse complement strand
CCGTCTGGATGATACCGTCTGGGAGAAGCGTCGGGGGAGGCAGGGCGGAATGTGCCCACCAGTGGCTGTGTGCTGCCGACATTAAACAGCCGACATTGAGCAGCAGGCGGGCGCGGGCTTAGTTGCTGTAGGGATCAGCGGCATCGCGCAGCCCGTCGCCCAGGAAATTGAAGGCCAGAATGGCGACAATCATGGGCACAGCCGGCAGCAACAACCACGGCGTATTCGCGACACTCTGCACATTCTGTGCGGCTTGCAGCAAAGTTCCCCAGCTGATCGCCGGGGGACGCAGGCCCAGCCCCAGGAAGCTCAGCGAGGTTTCGCTGACAATCATCGCCGGAATCGCCAGGGTGACCGCCGCAATAATGTGGCTGTAGAACGAAGGCAGCATGTGGCTGAAGATAATGCGGCGCGGTCTGGCTCCCGAAAGCTTGGCCGCGGTCACAAAATCTTCCTCGCGCATGGCGAGAAAACGCCCGCGTACCACGCGCGCCAGATCCGTCCAGGCGAACAGCGAAATAATTAACGTAATGGCAAAGTAGACCTGTAAGACCGACCATTCGCGGGGCAGCGCGGCGGCCAATCCCATCCACAGGGGAATGGTGGGCACGGCGCGCACGATTTCGATGACACGCTGGATAGCTGTATCGATCCAGCCGCCATAGTAGCCCGAAATCCCACCCAGGATAATGCCCAGGATCAGGCTAAACGCCACACTCACCAGCCCAATGGTCAGGGAGATTTGGGTGCCCAAAACCAGACGCGACCAGAGATCGCGGCCCTGCACATCGGTCCCCAGCAAAAACAGGGTGTTTTCGGCGCGATAGCCTTCCCCGACCCCGATCAGGTGGCGATTGGTATTGAATAGCCCCAGAAACTTGTAAGAATAACCTTCGGTGAAAAATTCTACAGGAATTTTGGTGTTGCAGTCCTGCACATAAACCTTGTTGAAGGTAAGGGGATCGCGTTGGCCCGACATTGCGCACACATGGGGAAACCATTGCCCGTTGTCCATAAACTTGATGGCTTGGGGCGGCATGAGATTGAAGTGGGCATCTGAATATTGGGGATCGTTGGTCGCCAGGAAACCTGCGGCCAACGCCGCCATATAGAACATCAAGATGATCCCTGCCGAAATTATTGCCAGCCGGTGTTTGCGAAAGCGCCACCAGATGAGTTGGCGCTGCGAGGCAACACTGATGCGATCTTCGGCGATTGCGCCGCCGACGCCCGGCAAACCTAACTCGTGGACAGCCATAGGAGATTACCCTTCCAGGCGAATACGCGGATCTGCCCAGATGAGCAGAAGATCCGAGAGAAATGTACCGATAACCGTCAAGAGACCGATAAGCATAATGATGCTCCCTGCCAGAAACATATCCTGGGCCAGAAGCGAACGCAGCAGAATCGGCCCCACTGTCGGCAGACTGAGCACCACGGAAACGATGATGCTGCCCGATACCAGAAAAGGCCAGACGTAGGCCGTCATGCTGATGACCGGGTTGAGGGCAATGCGCACCGGATATTTGAGGACCATGCGCCACCCCGAAAGCCCCTTGGCGCGCGCGGTCACAACATAGGGCTTGCGCAGTTCATCCAGGACATTGGCGCGGGTAATGCGCATAATCTGCGCAGTGCCTGCCGTGCCCAAAATGATCACCGGCAGCCATAAATGCTTGATCAGATCCCAGACACGGGCCAAACTCCACTGGGCGGAAATATATTCCGACGAGAAAAGCCCCCCCACACTAAAGCCAAAGACCGAAAAGCCGATCCACATGAGGATGAGCGCAAGCAGAAAATTGGGAACGGCGAGACCGATGAAGCCAATGAGGGTGAAAACATAATCCCACAGCGAGTATTGACGCATGGCCGAAAAAATCCCGATGGGGATGGCAAGCGACCAGGTAAAGAGAACGGAGACAAAAGCCAGGAGGATAGTCAGAAACAGGCGTTCGCCGATGACATCGGTCACGGGCTTTTGATGCTCGAAGGAAAAGCCCAGATCGCCTTGGATAATGCGCTGTAACCACAGGTAATATTGATGGTAGATGGGGCGATCCAGGCCATAGTAGACGCGCAGGTTGTCCGCTTCTGCCATGCCCAGCGAGGATCCTTGCATGGAAAGCTGGGCAATATAGGCTGTTACATAATCACCGGGTGGCAATTGGATGATAATAAAGGATACAATCGATACCGCCCACAGTGTCAAAATGCCATAGATGAGGCGACGTCCGATATACGTTAACATGGTGCTCCTCGTGGGTCACGCGACATCCCCGATCACCCACTGAACTCGGGTCCGCCGTGCATGGTTCGCCGTGCATGGTTCGCCGTGTGCGGCGCAATTCCGATGACTCTGCTTCAAAAATCTACCGTGTAGCAGATGATCCGATTGAAAGGGTCGTGTGAGGGGTCTTCTTCCTCACACGACCCTTTACGCAACTGCGAATTGTGCTTCACCACTCCTGGTGCGACAAGCACAATTCAGGTTCGCAATGCACTTACTGTTCGATATACCAGGTTTCGGGATGGGCATTGCCCGGCGTTTGCCCACCGGCAGTCACCGGGAATCCGACGCCAACGTTGCGGAAGTTGTTCTTGATCACGGCCAGAGAGCTGGGATAATCGGTCACGGTGCTGAGGTAAAAGACCTGTTCGCAGCCAATGGCGCGGATCTGGGTTCCAAGTTCGATGCGTTCCTCTATTGGTAGTTTAGAGGCTTCTTCCCAGAGCAGTTGCTGTTCGCGCACAGGGCCAGTCGGCTCGAAGCCGACACTATCATCCTGGAACCATTGGCCCGAGCGCGGCCCCATGCCACTTTCCCACTGGAAGGCAAAACTCTGGTTGGGGAAGCTGAAAAGCGATTCAGAGTTGCCTGCGCCCCAGAAATTGGTCATGGTGTCGTTGTTGGTCAGCCGTGTATTGCGCAGGCTGCGCTCAACGGATTGCACCTCCGAGTCGATGCCCACATTTTGCCGCCAGTGTTGCCCAAACATTTCGCCGATGCCAGGATAATCGCGGAAGGCGGCGGTGACAGCCATCATTTCGACCACCATGCGTCTGCCGCTGGGCAGGAGCCGGAAGCCTTCGCTATCGCGCTGATCCAGACCGATTTCATCCAACAGCCGATTGGCCTCGTCTACATCGAGCGTGCTATAGAGTTGGTCATAGTCTGCGCCGGGATCGTAGGGCGGATCGGGCGAGCCGCAGACCGCGGCCGGGCGACCGAGTCCCAGGAAGAAGGCTTCGTTGATTTGGTCGCGATCAATCGCCATGGAAAGCGCGCGGCGGAAATCGACATTTTGAATAAACTCTGCGATTTCGGGGTCGCCGTCGTAGTCCTGATTAAAGGCCAATGCCACTGCCGAACCGCCGCGACTGCGGAAAAACTGGAGACGGTAATCGCCCTGTTCGGCGTTTTCCAGGAATA
Source organism: Litorilinea sp. (assembly GCA_040880365.1). Lineage (GTDB taxonomy): Bacteria > Chloroflexota > Anaerolineae > Caldilineales > Caldilineaceae > JBBDIO01. The sequence goes on along the minus strand of JBBDIO010000203.1, from coordinate 9,777 downwards.
CGGGCAGTTTATTGAGATCGATATGGCGCGACTGCATGTCATAGTCGCCGGCGATGGCCTTGAGGTTGAGTACTTCCAGGTCTTCTGCCAGGGTCATGACCACGCGATCGATATAGGGCAGCTGGTTGCCTTCGGTGTCGACGGCCCAGTAATAGGGGTTGCGTTCCAGAATGACCTGTTGTTGCGAGAAATCGGTGGTGGGTTTCCAGGGCGTGGTCACCGGCGATTCGAGGTTGAGATTGGGGTCGTTCATAAAGCAGAAATGACGTGCCCAATTGTCGAAACCCTTCTCGCTTGCCATGGCCTCTGCTTCTTCCAGACCGATGTAGTCGGCGTGGAACTGGGTCATATAGTGCTTGGGCGAAAAGCCACCGCTACAGGGTTCCAACTGCGTATAGTGCCCGTTGACGGTCAGACCGGCAACCAGTTCCAGGAAGGTCCCGTAGGGTTCCTGGAAAGTCACGGTGAAGGTGTAATCGTCGACTTTTTCCCAGACCCCCGCTACGCCGCCCGGTTGCGTCCAGATTGGTTTGGCGGGTACAAGGTCGGGGTTATTCAGAATATCTTCATACCAGAACATGATGTCATCGGCTGTGAAAGGCGCACCGTCGGACCATTTCAACCCCTCGCGCAGATAGAAAGTGAAGTGCGTGTTGTCCTCATTTGCCTCCACTGCCCGGGCAATGTGTGGTTGCACCTCCGTCATTCCGGTATCCCAGAAGATGAGGTGATTTTTCATAATTCGTTCGATGTTCTGGTGATCGGCCGGGCCTGTAAAGGCGCGTTGCCAGGTGCCTCCATATTGACCGATCTGTTCCGCGGGCTTCAGCACCATCGGCTCCAGGGGCAGACGTTCTTCTACCGGCGGCAATTCGCCCGCGGCTACCAGTTCTGCCAACATGGGCGCCTCATTGAACTGCGCAGGAACGGCGTCGAAGACCTGTTCCGGGTAGAGGGGTACCGAGTCATCCACAATGAAGGGGTTTCCAGCTAGGCCCGTGCTTGCCGGAGCCGCATCTTCTGCTGCGGGCGCGGCCGAATCGGCGGGGGCGGCTGCATCGGCGGGCGTGTCTTCCTGGGCCGGTGCAGGTTCACTGCCGCCGCCACAGGCTGCCAGGATCAGCCCCATGACCAGCCAGACTGCCACTAATTTCATCCATCTTTGCATGCGATTCTCTCCTTTGGTACAACACTTGTGGAAAATGATCGATCATCGTGGATTTGAAACCTAGAATCTGATGTAACCAAACGGGGAATGATGGCTTACTTCTGTCAAATAAATGACTGGATGTAAATGACTGCATGGGCATTCATCCGTGCGCCGATATGGGGGATAGCGAATCGCCAGGCGGTTTTGCGCGCGCAAACGAGCAGAACAGCTGCTACCCGGTCAGCACTGTAAAAAATATCGATAGTAGCCTTGAGAAAGCTTTAGACGCACTCTATGTGCGTGGGGGTGCAAATATGGTAATAAGCTGAAAGACCAGATTTTGGTATTGGCTTAGGCTTAATAGGGGCAGCGAAGTTGGGATTGGGAAGGGAAATGCAGCCATGCGCAACACCGATTACCAGTACGAACTCTATGCAATTGGTAGTTATAGGGATGTGGGCTGGGATATGCAACAGATTTTATCATCTCTCCACACCCTGTCAAATCGCAAAAATAGCACCCATCGCGTCCGTCTGCGAAAGTTTGTGCTAGGATTCTCCACGCTTTGCACAACAAAGGGTGCTGTCCAATCAACGGACAGCACCCTTTGTTGAGTTTATAGATTTATATGGTTTGCAGGATGGGCGGGGATTGTCGGGGGGACGGGGTAGAAAGCCGCGGCGTATGGCTCACCCCAGTTTTCCATGCCGCACATCGCCATAGCTGACCAATTGGATGCCGCGGTCGGCGATGATGTCCAGCACCTGGCTATCTGTCCAGGCGTCAACCACCCCTTGCCGATCGACCGCCACATTCTCATAGCCCGCATGATGGATGGCACGCGTTTCGGGCTGATCATAGGCCGGATGATCGACAAACAGCCAGCGCCCCGGTTGCAGATCTGCCAGATTCTGGCGCAAGGTCTCGACTTTTTCGGCAGGCGAAAGCGTCTGATTGTTTTCGCCAAAGCCACGGAAGCGTTCGAAGCCGTGCGCGGACAGGTCTACGCCCAGATCGTATTCCGCGGTGAGCTTTTCTACCAGCGCGCTGAAAGTCGGATCATCGCGCAGATAGCCCATGTGCGTAGTCAGATGGCTGACCCACGGAATATGATGGCGCACGCGTTCGATCTGCGCGCGAAATTCCTTTTCCACGTCCTCCACGGTCCAGCCACAGCCTTCAAAGACAAGCTCGTCGGGATAGCCGTCGCGTGTGCGATAGCGGCAATAGAAATAGCCGTCCTGGCCGATAATACTCTGCCCATCTGTGAGCGGCCCCCAGCGGTAATTGTCCCATTCGCTGGTCATGGTCAGATGCACGCCCACATCGTAATTGGGATTGGCGTGTAACAACGCGACTGCTTCGGGAAACCAGGGACAGGGCGCCATCAGCTCAACCGACCGGCAAATCCCCCGGTTGAAGACATCGATACAGGCCAGATTGGCGGCATGGCAGAAACCAATATCATCGGCACGCACCAGCAGGGTGATGGACTCTTGGGACATTGTGTTGTGAACCTTTCAATACGCAGCTGGGTAAGAGATTGTGTGGAATTTTGAGGCGCAGAATATGCACGGGATAGATGAAGAATAGGTGAAACATAGGGGGCAGAACATTCATGGAATATGGGGCGCGCCGGCAGAACAATCCGGCTATTCGTAGACCAGATGGGCCACACGGTTGCGCTCGATGAACGACCAGTCATAGCGGACGCCCAGCCCCGGGCCATCGGGCACAGGCACACAGCCGTCGGCGCCAATGTCCTCCGGCTGATCCGAATAGTCGTCGGCATATACGGGGGGCACGGCGTTGGGCATCCCCGGCCCGATGAGGGCCATTTCATAGAAATGGGTGTTGCGGATGGCCGCAATGACGGCGCGGTGGGCCGGCCCGCAGGCGTGCATCTGCACGTCGAGGCCCAATGCTTCGCACAGGTGGGCAATCTTCATTGCGCCGGTTATGCCCATATCATATTCAGGGTCGGCATGGACCATATCGCAGCCGCCCTGGATAAGGAAGCTGGCCTTTTGTTCCAGGCCACGCACATGCTCGCTCACGAGAATGGGTGTTTGCAGCTTTTCGCGCAGCCGTTGATGGCCAAAGGCAGAGACGCCGCCATCGCGATAGGGGTCTTCGTACCAGAGATACCCCGCTTCGTCACAGGCGCGCCCCACATAGAGCGCATCCAGAAAGGTGCGCAATTGGCACGCAGGATCGAGCATAAGCGCCATCTCATCGCCGACGCGCTCCCGCACCAGCAACACATTGCGCGCCTCCTTGCGGGCGTCGCCGTCGTGCCAGCCGTGGATTTTGAAGCCGGTGAAGCCCTGTTCGCGGCAGGCCAGCGCGTAGTCGGCGAAGGCTTCCGGCGTATCCAGCCCGCCCGGCTCCAGCTGGGCGTGATAGGTGCTGGCATAGGTGGGCAAGCGTTTGCGAAATGCGCCCAACATGCGCGCCACCGACAGGTTGTGCTTCTTGCCCGCCAGATCCCACAGCGCGATATCCAGCGGGCCGTGGCCCATGTGGTCATAGGCGCGCACTTCCCGTTTCAGGTCGTCGTAGATCAGCTCGCGTTCTTCGGGGTCGCGGCCCAGCAAATTGGGCGCCAACATTTGCATCTGGCCGAAAGTCGAAGGGGTGCCTACCCAGTGGGTCACATATTCGCCCTGTGCGCCATCGTCACAGCCAATGCGCACTGCATAGCGCGTCATGTTCAGGCTGGACCCCGACAGATGGATCATATTGCCCACCCCCGACGCCGCATGTTTGCCCAGCCCCAGATTTTCCACCGCATAGGTAAAAGCATGAAGTTCAACCCGGTTGATGATACTCATCCATGTACTCCTGATTCTATACGGTTGTGTTGGTTTTGTGTTGGTTTTGTGTCGGTTGAAGGTCTATTTTACCCTCTATCTTATAAATTCTGCCATCTGTAATCGCGCAGGGCAACGCCTTCTCTCGCAAAGCCAGAGCTTTTCGAGAGTTATCAGAGTGGAGTGCGCACGGCGGGTCGATGCGGCTTGGAACGGTGGGCAATCGACTATGCTTACATAGAATGTATGTTCAGTAGTACGAGCAGACTTCCCACGTTAGACAAGCCACGAAATGCAAAACAACAAGCTACGCAATTTCATGAATCGGTATCGGAAATTTTCGTCTACTCAGCGCACGCGCGCACTGCACATTAGCGTAAGTGGTTCGTTCGCTAGATAGATAAACAATCGTGAGTGATGGTGGAAGAGAAGCCTCCGAGCAGAATGCTGGGCTGAATTTGTGGGCGCATTACACCCTGTGTGGCACCAAACCTGCCGAAGAACCGCAAAACCAGAACAATACCAACCAGCCGCTTTAACCTTTGAGCGCGCCGAAAGTCAAACCGCCTGCAATATATTTCTCCAACAACATCCCCGCGATGGCTACGGGCAACACGCTGACCAAAGCAATGGCGCTCATATTCCACCATTGGGTCTGACCGGTCATGCTGACCTGCATCTGCATGAACAGGGGGATGGTAATCGCCTCGCGAAAGGTTAATGTCAGCGCCACCAGATATTCATTCCAGGCCCCGATGAGCGAGAGGACAAAGACGGCCACCAACCCCGGTGCGGCCAGAGGCATGGCAATTCGGAAGATGACCCCCAATCGAGAGGCACCGTCGATCATGGCGCTCTCTTCAATCTCCACCGGCAAGCTTTCGAAGAAGTCGCGCATGATCCACACCACAAAGGGAATGGCACCGCTGGCGTAAACGATGATCAGCGCCGTGCGTGTGTCCAGCAAGCGCAACTCGCGGAACATGACCAGAAACGCCAGGATAAAGAGCGCACCCGGAAACATGCGTTGGGACATAAAGCCCAAGACGATGCTGTCGTTGTGGCGCCCGTACTGGAATCTGGCCAGAGCGTAGCCTGCCATAGAGCCAACTACCAGAGCAATTACCGACGAAACCAAGGCGATCACCACGCTGTTCATAAACGGCTGCATAAACCAGCTAATCCGCTCAACCAGCAGATAGCGCCAGGCGTGCAGGCTCGGCTGAAAATCGATAAAGGGCAGATAGGTAGCCCGCGTCGAAATATCGACCTGGTTCTTGAACGACGTAATCACCACCCAATAGATGGGAAAAAACAGAATCAACGACCATATGATGAGGATGGCGTAGGAGACAAATAAGGTCAGTCTCCTCTGTGAACGTATGCCCATTGTTCAAAACCCTTTCTACCTGTGCATAGCCCGGCGCGCCATAAAGAGGAAAGCTCCGCCGAAGATCAACATGATGATCAGAAGAAAATATGCTTGGCTGCTGCCAAACGCCAGGTCACCGCCTTTGACCCCCGTGCGATAAATGGCCAGGGTGACCGATTCCGTGGACTGACCGGGGCCGCCGCCGGTCAACACCATGATAATATCGACGACCTTGAAGGCGTCGATGATCCGAATGAGCAGCGCGGTGACGGTAATGGGCATGAGCAACGGCATAGTAATGCGCCAGAAACTCTGCCACGGAGATGCGCCGTCGACCCGGGCGGCCTCGTGCAGGTCCTGGGAAATCCCTTGTAGACCGGCGACGAGCATCAAGATCATAAATGAGCTCCACTGCCAGACATCTACAATAATGATGGTGGTCATGGCCCAACGGGGATGGGTTAACCAGGGCACGCTTTGCAAGCCCAGCCAGCGCAAAAATGAGTTGATGGGGCCAATATCTTCCTGAAAGAGCATGCGCCCTACCACAAAAGCCACCACCACCGGGCTCATCATGAGCGGCAGCAAAAACCAGGTGCGAAAAAATTTGCGCCCAAGGGTGATGTTGTTGAGCGCCAGCGCAATGACGATGCCGATGAAGAGCTGCGTCGGCACAACGCCCAACATAAAGACCACCGTATTGCGGACAGTGCGCCAGAACGAATCGTTGTTTACCAGCTTCTCAAAATTGCTAAGCCCCACAAAGCTGGTGGCAACACCCTGGCGGAACAAGTGTAAATCGGTAAAGGCCGCATACATGGTCCAAATCACTGGGATCGCCAACAGCACCACGACCACGATGACGGCAGGCAGCAGCAAAATCCAGCGCCAGGTATTGTCGCGAATTTCGATCCGCATCCGGTTGCGCGCGGTGTTTTGTTTCCACGAAATACTCGCCATTACTCGTCCTTTTCTATACTAAAACAGGCGGCCCGGGCATGTAGGCGCGTACTGCATACCCCCATACCCGGGCCGTGTTTAGCAGGGAAATACTATCCTCGCCGGTAGCGGTGCTGCGTCATATCCCCAGAACACGCCGGTAGATCTCGGCCTGCTGCTCCAGGCCGCCCATGCGCTCGCTGACCTCATCAAACGCGGCCTTGGCATCATCGAGCGCCTGCTGTGGCGGCACCTCGCGCGCCAGGGCGCGGGCCACGGCCAGTTCCAGCGCATCTCGATACTGCACCCATCCCGGCATGGCCAGATCGGTGACATAATTGGGGTGTGCGAAGGTCTCCTGCGCGGCCTGAAGATAGTCGGCAGCCACTTCCTCGCCCAGGCCCATAGGACCGTCGACAAAAGCCTCGATGTTTTCAAATTGGCTGTAGCGATAGGGGCTGGCGCCGGTGTAGCGAGTGACAAACCACAGACCGCCTTCAGGATTGGTGACGTGTGTCATCATGTCCCAGACCGAATCCATGATGTCGGGTGAAACTTGGGCCGAAACCGCGAGCACCCAGCCGCCGAACGCGTGATAGGGTGCGTGGCTAGGCTCGTCAAACGAATCCCACTCGCCGGCGCGCGCGTTATAGACTTCGTGGGAGCCGGGCAGAATATTATAGCCCTGCAACCCCTTGATCACAGAGATATCAGGGTTGGATGACCCGGTGACCGCATCCCAGTTATAGGTTTGCGCCACGCGGCCGCCGTTCATGGCGTTGGCCGAATCGGCATAGGTAAAGCCGATTCCACCGGGAGGGGCCCAACTCTCATTTTCCTCTATCCATTCGGTCAAGGCGCGCACAAACCCGGGGCTGTTAAGGCGCGCTTCGCCGGTCTGCGTGTCCATGAAATAGCCGGGGTCGTCAGGATGTTTGGCATAGGCGGTTGCCCGGGAGTGAAACCCCCACCACGCCGTATCTCCGCGTTGAGTCATACAGGCAAGACCGAAATCATCGTCTTCGCCGTTGCCGTTCCAATCCCAGCCCGTGAAGAACTCACCAATATCGCGCCACTCGCTCCACGTGACCGCACCGTTTTCCGGCGACAGATCATACCCATACTGATCGTGGAAGCGCTGGTTGATTTCCGGATCGGCGAATAAGTCCTTGCGAAACGCATAGTAGTGGATATCGCCATCGTAGGGGAGAGAATAGTACCGATCATCCCATTTGAGCGTATTCTGGGCGCTGGGCAAAATATCATCGATGTCGATGGCGTCCAGCACCTCCTCGGGCACTTCCATCAATGCGTTGGCACCGATGACATCGGCACGCGCATTGCTAGGAAATTGGAAGACATCGGCCAGATAGGTTTGGGTGGCAACCGACTGCATGATCTTGTCGGTGAGTTCCTGTTGGCCAAACGAACCCCGCTCCAGCGTCACATTGTTTTCTTCCAACCAGGGCTGCAAATAGAGCTCCACATATGATCCCATAGATTCCAGCCCGGCATAGCGAATCACCAGCGGCTCGGTGGAAGGGCTGTCACTAGGCCCGGCAGGTACCGCCCCGGCACAGGCCGATAGCAAGGCAATGGACGTAACTCCTCCGGAAATGCGCAGAAAATCTCGACGACTCACTCTTGCAGGCATATCTTCCTTCTCCTCATAGGCTGACAAAATAGGCTGACAAATAATCAGATCTCGTGTGCTTGGGTGGCGCGCAGATATTCGATTATAAAAACAGGCATGAGAAAAACGAGTTGATAAAATAGACTTGAGAGAATCATGGCTCAGGCCTATCGCCAGATTCCATGATCTGACAACCTCATTGTGCCGAAAGATTTCCCAGGGGAACGTCTGAACGGTGCACCAAATCCGCTCAAGCCAATGCAATTGGTCTAAATCGAGAAGTGACAATTACAGCAGGTCGCGCTGTAAAC
>JBBDIO010000203.1:0-1459 GCA_040880365.1 Litorilinea sp. | reverse complement strand
CCTTGAGTATCCAGAGGTAAAATTTAGTGAAATGGTCTGTCGGAAATCAGAATAGGCGATAACATATCCAGTGTCAAGTGCGTTTTTTTGATTGGGTGCATCCCAGGAATTAGGCAAGAATCAAGAAGATGCGGGCAGTTGATGCCAGCAGCCACGGAGAGAAAGCGAGCGAAGGGCCAACAGGGCAGTTACGCCGCGGCGACTCCAATGCATGTCAGCCAACTTCATGCGGACGGTTCACGCGGCGCGTTATCCAGGGAATTCATCTCTGCGCGTGCGGCCCACCGGAATTGGTCCGCCGGCTGAATCTGGCCTGCCCATGCCTCCAGAATGCGGTTATCGGCCTCCATCGCCGCCATTTGGGCACGAATGCGCTCCGGGTCCCATTCCTGTCGCACAAGGGCACGCAGTTCGTGCAGAATGGCGACACAGTCGGGGTCGGCGGCCCGATCCACCAGTTCGTCCGGATCGGTCTCCAGGTCGAAAAGCTGAGGCGGATCCGTGTGATAGTCGATCAACTTCCAGCGGCCCCGGCGCACCATACGCTGATAGGCCCCGCCCGGCGGGCTATACTGGTCTTCACAGTACTCGGCAAAGGCAAGATCTTCCCATTCGGGCGAGCCACGACCGGCCCCCGCCGTCCTCTGGGTGATTAGCCCCAACAGACTGCGACCCGGCGAATTGGGCAGCGCAGGGGCGCCCAGAGCGTCCAGAATTGTGGCGTTCACGTCCAGCGCGCTCACCACCCGTCCACAGCGGGTACTCGGCGCAATAACGCCCGGCCAGGCAATAAGCAGCGGCACGCGCACCGATTCTTCATAGAACGTGTGCTTCCACCACAGTCCGTGTTCTCCCATCATGTCGCCGTGGTCCGAAGTGTAGATAACCACTGTCTCATCGCCCAATCCGTTGGCATGGAGTGCGGCCAAAATCTGACCCACCATGGTATCCACCTGGGCGACCAAGGCCCAATAGGCGGCGCGGGTATTCAGCGCTTCCTCCTCACTCACTGTCTCCGAACCGGTATGAGTGCGCCAACGTCGCAGATAGGGGTGCGTTTCGGCATCCATCGCGCGCGGCTTGCGCGGCAACGTCACCCGGCTGCGATAGCGCGCAAACGCATCCCGCCGCGGGACATAGGGGGGATGGGGCAGCATAAAGCCCACGGTAAGACTGAAAGGCGAAGGCGTCAGACCGGCGCGCCGTTCGCGTCCAACCCGATCCAGGAAGCCTACCGCGGCTGCGGTGACTTCTTCATCGTGAAGCTGATAGGCCAACTGGCCCGGACCAGAAGTCGCGAGCGTCTTGCGCACCGGCGTCTCGGTGCCCCGCAGCACGCCCATATCGGCGGGCGAACCGCCCAGATGATTGGGCATGTGGTCGCCCACCAGGCGAGCGGCGTAGCCGTGCAGTTGATCCGGACCGCGTACATGCATGCGGCCGGCCAGGACAGAACGGT
>JBBDIO010000202.1:4429-17539 GCA_040880365.1 Litorilinea sp. | reverse complement strand
TAGGTCACAGCTCCTGCTGTGACAACCCTGTAGACCCATGTCACGTCAGGAGACGTGACCTACGACAAATACAAACTGCAACTTAACTAAGCACTAGTTTTGGAGAACCAACGTGTCAAAAACTCTGTTTGAAAAAGTCTGGGATGCCCATGTTGTGGCGCAGGACCCAGGCGCGCCCGCGGTGTTATACGTCGACGCGCATTTGATTCATGAAGTCACTTCGCCCCAGGCGTTTGGAATGTTGCGCGAACGGGGCTTGCAGGTCCGGCGTCCGGAAAAGACCTTTGCCACTATGGACCATGCCATTCCCACGCGCGATGTGGATATTGAGCTTTGGCCCCGCGACGCGGCCACCCAGGTGCGCACGCTGCGCGACAATTGCCGCGATTTTGGGGTCACGTTGTGGGATATCGAAGGCGATGTGCAGGGGATTGTGCATGTGGTCGGGCCGGAGATGGGCGTGACCCAGCCGGGCATGACCATTGTCTGCGGCGACAGCCACACCAGCACCCACGGCGCGTTTGGCGCACTGGCGTTTGGCATCGGCACCAGCGAAGTCGGCCATGTGCTGGCAACCCAGTGCCTTTTGCAAGAGAAGCCGCAGACCTTCGCGATCAATGTGGATGGCGAATTGGGCTTTGGCGTGACCGCCAAGGATGTGATCCTGGCGATTATTGCCAAGAATGGCGCGGGCGGCGGCGCCGGGTATGTCTTTGAATACCGGGGCAGCGCCATCCGCAACATGAGCATGGCAAACCGCATGACCATCTGCAATATGAGCATCGAAGGCGGCGCGCGTGCCGGGCTGATTGCGCCCGATGAGACCACGTTTGAGTATGTGAAGGGCCGCCATTTTGCGCCCAAGGGTGCAGATTGGGACAAGGCTGTTGACTACTGGCGGTCGTTGACCACCGATGACGATGCAGTCTTTGATCGGGAATTACACCTGGATGCAACCAGGCTGGAGCCGATGGTCACCTATGGCACCAATCCGGGACAGGGCACGGGCATCACCGGGCATATTCCTGTGCCCGCAGAAGTGGAAGACCCCTCGGAACGGCGCAGCCTGTTGAGCGCGCTGGAGTATATGGGGTTGCAGCCGGGGCAGGCGTTGGCCGGTCAGCCGGTGGATATTGTCTTCATCGGCTCGTGCACCAACAGCCGCATCGAAGACCTGCGCGAGGCCGCCAATGTGGTCAAGGGGCGGCGTGTGGCAAGCACGGTGCAGGGGCTGGTTGTGCCCGGTTCCAAGGCGATTAAGGCGCAAGCCGAGGCCGAAGGGCTGGATCGCATTTTCAGCGAAGCGGGCTTCGAATGGCGCGGTGCGGGGTGCAGCATGTGTCTGGCAATGAACGACGACAAAGCCGGCGCGGGCAAATATGTCGCCAGCACCAGCAATCGCAATTTCCAGGGCCGGCAGGGTCCCGGTTCGCGCAGTCTGCTCATGAGCCCGATTATGGCCGCGGCGGCCGCGATCAACGGGCGGCTGGTCGATGTGCGCGACGAATTGCCCGGTTAACGAATCACGTAGGTCACACAGCTCCTGCTGTGACAAATTGTCAACCGGCGGGCGTCACGTCGGGAGGCGTGACCTACATTAGGCGTCACGCCAGGAGGCGTGACCTACATTAGCAAGTGGCGCGTTGCCCGGTTCAAAGATATTGTGACCGCCGGTAGCTGCCGGCCAGGTTTGTCTCAAGGAGTATAGGATATGGATTCTTTTAAGAAACTGACGGCGACGGCGCTGCCGCTGCGGGCCGAAAATGTGGATACCGACCAGATTATCCCGGCGCGTTTTCTGACTGCCGTGACCAAAGAAGGCATGGGCGACGGCCTGTTCTTTGCCTGGCGTTATAATGCGGATGGTTCGCCCAAGCCCAATTTTGTGCTGAACCAGCCCGAATATGACGGTGCCCAGGTGTTGATTGCCGGGCGCAACTTTGGGTCGGGTTCCAGCCGCGAACACGCGGTGTGGGCGTTGACCGATTATGGCTTTCGCTGTGTGATTACGCCCAACTTTGCCGATATTTTCTTCAACAACAGTCTCAAAAACGGTCTGTTGCCGATTCCGCTGCCCGAAGATACGGTGAACATGTTGCTGGATCTGGTGGAAGAAGAACCGGATACCCAGATCACGGTCGATTTGGAAAATCAGGAAGTCATTCTGCCCGATGGACAGCGGTTGGGCTTCGATATCGACCCGTTCCGCAAGATGTGTCTGCTCCAGGGGGTCGATGATCTGGGCTATATTATGGACAAAGATGATGCGATTGCGGCCCACGAAGCTGCGATGCCTGCCTTTGGCTGATGTTTTTGTGTTGAGTGTGGCAACCGAAGGGTAAGGGCAACGGGCGCAGAACTCTGCGCCCGTGTGCTATAATCGAATAATTGCGCCGGCACAGACAAGACCAGTCAAGACACAGTCAAGACACAGTCAAGACACAGCCAAGACGCAGCCAAGGCATAGTACGCACCGAACAAGCCCACTGGCGAGCCACACGGGAGAACGACACGGTGGAGACAGTGAATCCAAATGGGGAACCGCACGCGGCCAAACCGCAGACTAGGGAATTACACGCGGGCGAAGAGGCACAGGCTACAGCCCAGGAGCCGGGCGCGGTGTTGCGGTTGCTGCGCCACTGTGTCTGGCCCGAATTGCCCATCCGCTATGATCGGGGTCTGCGCGTTGCCGTGCGTTTCATCCTGGAGAATTTTGCCGTCCACGGGGTGGTGTTGAGCGGCACGGTTTTGGAAGGTGTCGCGGATGCGCGCAGCGATCTGGATCTCTATGTGATCCATGCGCAGCCCCAGCGGCGGCGGCTGCAACGCTGGTTCAATGGCATTCCTACCGAGATTTTTGTCAATCCGGTGGGCACGATTCGGGCATATTTTGCCGACGAGCGCAATAGCCCGTCTACTGCCAACATGCTGGCAAAGGGTCATGTGATCTATGCCCAGGACCCGATTGTGGAGCAGCTACGCCGCGAAGCCCACACCTGGTTGACGCATTTGCCCGATCTGGCGGCGGATACTCTGCGCTGGCAAAGATATAGCATCGCGGATCAACTGGACAATGCCAAGGATACGGTCACGCGTGACCCGGCAATGGCGCAGATGTTGCTGGCCGGGGCTGTGCAGAGCATGGTCACCTATGCGTTTTTGGCTGCCAACCGCCATTTGCCCCGTGCCAAGCGCACGCTCGATGAACTGGCGACATTTGATCCCGAAACGGCGGATAGTGTGCGGCGCTTCTATCTGGCCGCCGATATTGCGGTGCGGCTTTCGCTGGCCGAAGCCATCGCCATGCGCACCATCGGCGTGACCGGCTTTTTCGAATGGGATTCGCCCTGGGATACGCCGGATGTTGCGGCGCACGAAACGAATGACGCGGACCAGGTAGAAAGTAACCCGGAGTGACGGAGCGTTTTTGCAGAGCCTTTTCACAGGTGGTTGTTCACAGGTCACGTTGCACAGGATGCAGTTCAAGCAGATGTAGTTCAAAGGCATAACGAGCAAAAAGGGGGATGTCATGGGCGCGCAAGTAGATGAAACCACACTGGTGGCGCAATTTCAGACGCAGGGCTATGCGGTTGTATCGGGGTTATTTGACGCCGAGGAAACCGCCGCCTATCGTGAGCATTTTATGGCGCTGCGCGCGGCGGGCACCTATCCGGGCGACAGCGCCGGGGTAGATGTGAGCAGCAACGACCCGTTGAAACGCTTCCCGCGCATGATCCACATGCACCGCTGGGATCGCACCAGCTTCAACTGGCTCATCGAACCGCGCATTGCCCGCTGGCTCACGGCCTTTTTGGGGCAGGAACCTTATGCCGTGCAGACCATGCTCTATTTCAAGCCCGCGGGCGCGCGGGGACAGGCGTTGCACCAGGATCAGCACTATTTGCGCGTGCAGCCGGGCACCTGTATGGCGGCGTGGCTGGCGCTGGACGATTGTGACGCGGAAAACGGCTGTCTGCAAGTGGTGCCGGGCACCCACGATCTGCCGCTGCTCTGTACTGTGCAGGCCGATACTACCCAGAGTTTTACCGATGTGACGGTGCCCGTGCCCGAAGGCATGGACGTCGCGCCCGTTACCATGAAGGCGGGCGATGTGCTTTTCTTCAACGGGCAGCTTATCCACGGCAGCTATCCCAACGTGACCGAAGATCGCTTCCGCCGTTCGCTGATCGGCCATTATATTATGGGCGACGCGGCCAAGGTGGCCGAGTTTTATCACCCCGCCCTGCGCATGGATGGCACGCCCGTGGAACTGGACATCGCCGACTATGGCGGGCCGTGTGGCGTGTGGGTAGATCGGGATGGCGTGCCCATGGTAGAGATGGATACGGTTGGCGTGGAGAGTCTGCCCGCGCACGAATAGCTGTATACAACTGGAGTTGGCAGACGAGGGTTGGCAGATTAAGGCAGCTTGCCGGGTCGGCTCCCTGAAAATCAATAACGCATCATTTAGAAAGAGTTTTTATGAACGCCAATATTGTGGTGTTGGCCGGGGATGGGATTGGCCCGGAAGTGACGGGGGAAGCACAAAAAGTGCTGGACGCCGTGGCGCAAAAATATGGACACGAATTTACGTTTGATGCCCAGATGATGGGCGGGCGCGCGATTGACGAACTGGGCACCAGTCTGCCCCAGGCGACTATCGACGCCTGCAAAAAGGCCGATGCCGTGCTGTTGGGCGCGGTGGGCGGCCCCAAATGGGACAATCCCAATGCGCCGGATCGCCCGGAACGCGGGCTGCTTGCCATCCGCAAGGAGCTGACACTTTTTGCCAATGTGCGGCCTGTGAAGCTGCACAAAGAGCTGTTGAGCGCGAGCACGCTCAAGCCTGAAGTGTTGGAAGGCGTGGACCTGCTGGTCATCCGTGAATTGACGGGCGGCGTCTATTTTGGCCCGCGCCAAGAGGCGGGCGAGGCCGGTTTCGAGGCATTCGACACCATGCTCTATACGCGGCCCGAAATCGAGCGGGTTTTGCGCTTTGCCGCCGAGACCGCCATGGCGCGCAGCAAACGGCTTGCCAGCGTAGACAAGGCCAATGTGCTGGCTTCGAGCCGGCTGTGGCGACGGGTGGCGGTGGAGGTGTTGGCCGACTATCCCGAATTGGAAGTCGAGCACGTGCTGGTCGATGCCATGGCGATGCACCTGATTCGCCGTCCCGCGTCGTTCGATGTGATTGTGGCCGAAAATCTCTTCGGCGATATTCTCACCGACGAGGCTTCCATGCTGGCCGGTTCGATGGGCATGTTGCCCTCTGCCAGCCTGGGCGATGTGAAAAACAGTCATGACCTGCCCATGGGACTCTATGAGCCGATTCACGGCAGCGCGCCCGACATTGCGGGGCAGGGAATCGCCAACCCCATCGGTACCGTTTTAAGCTCGGCCATGCTGTTGCGCCACAGTCTGGGGTTGGAAAACGAGGCCGCCGCCATCGAAGCGGCAGTGGATCGGGTGCTGGCGGCAGGCGTGCGCACGCGCGATATTGAACACACGGGCAGCGAGGTCGTCCCGACCACGTTGATGGGCGATTTAATCGTGGAGAGGTTGCTGGAATAGGATATGGATGAACAATCACCGGCTGCGCCAATGAAATCTGCACCTGATTCGCGATCAACTGATTCGCCATCACCGGAGACGCCATCACCGGAGACGCCATCACCTGAAACCGCTGCGCCCGATTCGGAAGATGCCGTTGCCCTGAGCGGAGACGTGCAGACCGGGCTGGCGGTAGAAGCAGGCGAAACGGTGGCAGGCGAAACGAGTGGCGAAGATTCGCAGGACCGTCTGCGCCACTGGGTGCGCACCCTGGGCAATCTGTTGGGTGAGACGATCATCGAGCAGGAAGGCCAGGCGATCTTCGATCTGGAAGAGAAGATTCGCGCCTTGGCAAAGAACTGGCGCGCCGGTGATCACCGTGCCCAGCACGAAATTACGCGCATGGCCGACTATCTGGTGGAAGATACGCCCCAGGCATTGGCCGTGCTCAAAGCCTTTACCACCTATTTCCAATTGGTGAATCTGGCCGAGGAGTTGCAGCGTATGTTGACGCTGCGCCATCGGGCGCGGCGGGCGTTCGAGCGTAATATTCCCCAGGCCGAAACCCTGGCGAACGCAGTGCTACGGCTGCGCGCCGAAGGCGTGGACGCGGCAGAGATGCGCGAACTCCTGCCGGAATTGACGGTCATTCCTGTGTTTACTGCGCACCCCACCGAATCCAAGCGGCGCACAGTGTTGTTCAAGCTCAAGACCATGTCGGCAATTCTGACCGAACTGGAATTGAACGATCCTCTGCCCCAGGAAATGCAGGAGAAGTTTCGCGAGCTGCAAGAAAATATTGTGGTGATGTGGCAGAGCGATGAGATGCGCGACCGCCCACCCACGGTGATGGATGAAGTGCGCAATGGGCTGTATTTTTTTGAAAATACGCTGATCGATGTGGTGCCTGCGATTTATAAAGAGTTGCGCCGCGCGCTGGAAGCGGCCTATCCCGGAGAACATTTCGAGCTGCCCGTGGTGTTGCGCTATGGTTCGTGGGTGGGAGGCGACCGCGACGGCAATCCTTTTGTGACGGTGGAGATTACCGAAGAAGCGTTGCGCGCCCACAAGGATCTGGTGCTGGAGCTATATGCCACGCGCGTCGAGGCGCTTTACAGTCACCTGAGTTCGGCCAAAACGCGGGTGAGTTTCAGCGATGACCTGCTGGAGAGTGTGGCGCGGGATTGGGAGTTGGTGCCCGAAAACGAGCGCGATGTGCTGGAACGTTTTGGCATGGAGCCTTATCGCCAGAAGCTGATCATGATGTATCGGCGGCTGCGCGCCACGCGCGCCGAAAATCGCCAAAACTGGCGCACGCGCAAGCCGGATCCGCGCGCCTATGCCAGTGTGGATGAATTTCTGGGCGATCTGCGGCTGATTCAATCCAGCCTGCACGCGCACAAGGGGGAACGTCTGGCGCACGGCTGGCTGGCAGATCTGGTGCGTGCGGTGGAAGTCTTTGGCTTTCATCTGGCAACGCTGGACATTCGCCAGCATTCCGAACGCCATCGCCAGGCAATGGGCGAAATTCTGGAACGCTATCATCTGGCCCAGGATTATGCCGATCTGGATGAAGACGCGCGCGTAGAGATTCTGCGCCAGGAAATTGGCAATCGACGTCCGCTGACTGCGTTGCTGGATTTTGCAGAAGATACCAACGAAACTGTTGCCCTCTTTCGTCTGATCCGCCAGGCACAGATCCAGATGGGCATGAGTGCAGTCCAGACCTATATCATCAGCATGACCACCCAGGTGAGCAATATTCTGGAAGTGTTGTTGCTGGCCCACGATTCCGGCCTGTTTGGGCGGCTGGATGTGACACCCCTCTTTGAGACTATCGAAGATTTGCGGGCCGCTCCGGCCATCATGAGCGCGCTTTTCGAGGATCCCGTCTATCGCGAGCATCTGGATGCGCGCGACAATCGCCAGCAGATCATGATTGGCTACAGCGATTCTAACAAAGATGGCGGCTATCTCATGGCAAACTGGATGCTCTACACCGCGCAGCGCGAATTGGCACGCGTCTGCGACGAACATGGCGTCAAGCTCATGCTCTTTCATGGGCGCGGCGGCTCGGTGGGGCGCGGGGGTGGGCCTGCCAACCGGGCCATTCTGGCCCAGCCGCCCGAATCGGTGCGCGGGCGCATCAAGATCACCGAACAGGGCGAAGTGGTGAGCAGTCGCTATGCCAACCCGGCCATTGCCGCGCGCCATCTGGAACAGCTGATGAGCGCGGTTTTGTTGACGCTGGGCACACGTCCCCACCCCCCACAGCCGCCGGCCTGGTTCGACGCTATGGAAGAACTGAGCAGCCTTTCCTTTGACAAATATCGTGCGCTGATCGAAAAGCCCGAATTTCTCGACTTTTTTCACCAGGCAACACCCATTGACCACATTGGGTTGCTGAATATTGGCTCGCGGCCTGCCAAACGCAAACAGACCACCGCCATCGGTGATCTGCGGGCCATTCCCTGGGTCTTTGCATGGACCCAGTCGCGCGTCAATCTGCCGTCGTGGTATGGCGTGGGGACGGCCCTGGCCGAATGGTCCGAGGCAGGCGAAGACGGCAATGCGACGCGCCTGGGCGAGCTGCGCACCATGTATGCCGACTGGCCTTTCTTCCGTGCGGTCATCGATAATGTGCAGATGGGGCTGGGCAAGGGCGATATGCAGATTGCCTCGCTCTATGCCGAGCTGGCAGAAGCCGATATCCGCCAGGTGATTTTTGACGATCTCCAGGCCGAATATGACCGCACATTGCAGATGGTGCTGGCGATTACGGGCTATGCGGAACTGTTGGATAACGAGTCCTGGCTCCAGCGGAGTATTCGCCTGCGCAATCCCTATGTAGATCCGCTGAACTATATCCAGGTGGCGTTGTTGCGTCGGCTGCGCGAGGAGCCGGAAGGCCCCAATGCCAAGGCGATTCAGGATGCCATCCTGCTTTCGGTCAACGGCGTCGCGGCGGGTCTGCAAAGCGTCGGCTGATGGAAATTTTGCGGGCGCAAGCCTGCGCTGCCACTCATCACACCAGATTTGCCAATCACACGAGACGGGGCTGCCTGTGAGCCAGTTGTTATCCTCTGTTGACGGACTATTGATCGATATCGAAGGGGTCTTGACCCACGGAAGTGAGGTAATTCCGGGCGCGCCGGAGACGATTCGTGCTCTGCGCGCCCGGGGTATTCCCTTTCGGTTTATGACCAATACCACGATCTACTGTCGGCTCACGCTCATGGATCGCCTGGGCGCGATGGGGTTCGATATCCAGGAACACGAGTTGTTCACCGCCACCTATGCCGCGGCCCAATATCTGCGCAATGCGGGCGCACAGCGCTATTATCCGCTGTTGCTGCCCGATGCCCAGCTGGAATTTTCGGGCATCGACGTGGATGAGGAAACCCCGGAATTTGTGGTGGTGGGCGATATGGGCGCCAGTTTCACCTTTTCCCGGTTAAATCGGGCGTTTCGGGCTTTGCTCCACGGCGCACAGTTGGTGGCGTTGCACAAAAAGCGCATGTGGCGCACCGAAGAAGGGCTGTTTCTGGATGCCGGGCCGTTTGTCGTGGCGTTGGAATATGCGTCCGAATCGGGCGCGGTCGTGGTGGGCAAACCCAGCCCCGCCTATTTCAACATGGTGCTGGAAGATCTGGGAATCCCTGCCGAACGCGTGGCGGTGGTGGGCGACGACATGGAAATCGACGTGCGGGGCGCACAGTTCATGGGGATGCAAGGCTGGCTCATGAAGACCGGACGCTTCCGCCGCGAAGACCTGGGCCGGGGCATCTGGCCCAACCAGTTATTGAATAGTATTGCGGATATTCTGTGATCGGCGCGCGGGGGCATGGTAGCACTATGCCGTGGCGCGGTGGATGGCAGAGCGAGGAAACGGAATGATGAACAAGCGGCGAATCAGTATCTATGACACGACATTGCGCGACGGGACCCAGGGCGAAGGGGTCTCGTTGAGCTGTGATGATAAATTACGCATTGCCCGGCGGCTGGATGATTTTGGCGTGGACTATATCGAAGGCGGCTGGCCCGGTTCGAATCCCAAGGATATGGAATTCTTTGCCCGCGCCCAGCAGGAATTGTCGTTGAAACACGCCCGCATCGCGGCCTTTGGCTCCACGCGCAAAGCCAATGTGGATCCCAGCCAGGATGCCCAGGTGCAACTGCTGCTGGAAGCCAATACGCCGGTGATTACCATCTATGGCAAGGCGTGGGATCTGCATGTGCGCGAGGTGTTGCGCACGACGCTGGAAGAAAACCTGCGCATGGTAGAAGACACGGTGCAGTTTTTGAAACAGCACGGCAAAGAAGTGATCTTCGATGCCGAACATTTCTTCGACGGCTACAAGGAAAATCCCGAATACGCGCTCTCCACGCTCAAGGCGGCGGCGATTGGCGGGGCCGATGGCATTGTGTTGTGCGATACCAATGGCGGCTGTCTGCCCTGGGAGATCGCCGAGGCCGTGACCGCGGTGCAGGAGGAGTTGCTAGGTATTGTACCTAGCGGCGATGCGCCCGCGCCCGTAGCCGGGCGCATCACACTGGGCATCCACGCCCACAACGACAGCGAGACGGGCGTCGCCAACACGCTGGAGGCAGTGCGCCGGGGCTGTGTGCATGTGCAGGGCACAATCAACGGCTATGGGGAGCGGTGTGGCAATGCCAATCTGGTGAGCGTGATCCCCGATCTGCAATTGAAGATGGATTGCGCGGTAGTCGCGCCCGAAAAGCTCAAGCAACTGACCGATCTGAGCCGCTATGTGAGTGAGTTGGCGAATCTCAGCCCGGAACCGCATCAGCCGTTTGTGGGCAGCAGCGCGTTTGCCCACAAGGGCGGCACGCATGTCAACGCCGTGGTGAAATATACCATGAGCTATCAGCACATCGAGCCGGGGCTGGTGGGCAACGAGACGCGTATTCTGGTGAGCGAATTGAGCGGCAAAGACAACATCGCGGCCAAGCGCGAGGAGTTTGGTCTGGTGGGGTTGAGCCGCGAACAGGAACGGGCGGTGCTCAGCCAGATCAAGGAGATGGAAAACGCGGGCTTTGCATTTGAAAGCGCCGAAGCCAGCGTGGATCTCCTGTTGCGCCGCATGGACGCGGCGTATACCGCGCCCTTCAAGCTCATCGACTACACCGCGACAGTAGAACACCGCGCCATGCGCGGCATGTTTTCTGAAGCCACGGTGAAGGTCGAAGTGGGTGACGAGATTTTTCACGAGGTCGCCGAGGGCAATGGTCCGGTGAACGCTATGAATCTGGCCTTGCGCAAGGCCATTCAGCAATTTTACCCGCGTCTGGGCGCGGTGCATCTGAAGGACTACAAGGTGCGTATTCTCGACGGCACGGCGGGCACGGCCGCGATGGTCCGTGTGTTGATTGACAGCACCGACGGCCAACGCTCGTGGTCTACCGTGGGCGCGTCGACCAACATCATCGAAGCCAGTTGGATTGCACTTTCCGATGCGGTGGAGTATTTCATTCTCACCGATGTGGAACAGCAGCAGGCCGAGGAGAATGATGCTCCCGCGGCTGCCCAGGCCGCCGCGGTCGCGACACCTGCCTAGATGTTGCCGCCTGCCCCGCCACTCCTGCGAAAGGCGCTGTCGGGCAGGCGGATAGTACCTTCCACGGAAGTGGCGGGCGGCAGTCCTCGCGCCCCGGAACAAGCTATCCAACACGCTTGCACGCTACTGCAATTTTAGATTACCAGTTCAGAACACACATACGCTCAAAAACACATACGCTCAAACACACGGATGCTCAAACACACGGATGCTCAGAAGAGGAGAAACCAATGGCGGTTACGACGGTGAACGGCCACTTGAACAAGTATAGCCGCATGTTGACCCAGACTCGCTCGCAGGTGGGTTCCCAGGCCATGCTCTATGGCGTGGGCCTGTCGGACGAGGATATGAAGAAGCCGCAGGTAGGCATTGCCAGCATGGGCTGGGAAGGCAACACCTGCAACATGCACCTGAATGATTTGGCTAAAGAGGTGAAAACCGGGGTCAACGACGCAGGCGCAGTGGGGTTGATTTTCCACACCATCGGGGTCAGCGACGGCATTTCGATGGGCACCGACGGCATGAAATATTCCCTGCTTTCGCGTGATGTGATCGCCGATTCCATCGAAACCGTCATGCGCGCCCAGTGGTACGACGCCAATGTGAGCATTCCGGGCTGTGACAAGAACATGCCGGGCGTGGTCATGGGCATTGCCCGCGTCAATCGCCCCAGCATTGTGGTCTATGGCGGCACCATCCGCCCCGGTAAGTTGGGCGACAAGAAGCTGGACATTGTTTCGGCCTTCGAAGCCTATGGACAATGGCTTTCCAAGCAGATCACCGAAGAAGAGTTGAAAGCAGTGTTGCGCAATGCCTGTCCGGGGGCGGGCGCGTGTGGCGGCATGTATACGGCCAACACGATGGCGTCTGCCATCGAAACGCTGGGGTTGAGTCTGCCCAACAGCTCGTCTATTCCCGCGACCGCCAGGGAAAAGGTGGAAGAATGTCTCAAAGTTGGCCCGGCGGTGATGAATCTGTTGGAAAAGGACATCAAGCCCAGCGACATTCTCACCTTCAAGGCGTTTGAAAACGCGATTACGCTGCTGGTGGCGCTGGGTGGCTCGACCAATGCCGTGTTGCATATGCTGGCAATGGCCCACGCCGCAGATGTGCCGCTGACCATCGACGACTTTCAGGTGATCTCCGACCGCACGCCGCTGCTGGCGGATCTCAAGCCCAGCGGCGTCTATGTCATGGAAGATCTGCATGACGTGGGCGGTGTGCCAGGCGTGCAGCGCATGTTGCTCAAAGAAGGCTTGCTCCACGGCGATTGCATGACCGTGACGGGCAAGACCCTGGCGGAAAATCTGGAAGAATATCCCGACCTGGCCGCGGGACAGCGCATTGTTGCGCCGGTGAGCGAGCCGCTCAAGCCATCGGGCCATCTTCAGATTCTCTATGGCAATCTGGCAACCGAAGGCGCGGTCGCCAAGATTACGGGCAAGGAAGGGCTGCGTTTTGCAGGCCCGGCCAAGGTGTTCGATTCGGAAGAGCTGACGCTGGAAGCCATTCAGGAGGGCAAGATTACCCACGGGGACGTGGTCGTAATCCGCTTTGAAGGCCCCAAGGGTGGCCCGGGGATGCGCGAGATGCTTTCGATTACGTCGGCGATCATGGGCGCGGGGCTGGGCAAGACCGTGGCGTTGATTACCGATGGGCGCTTTTCGGGTGGCACCCACGGCTTTGTGGTGGGGCATATCACCCCCGAAGCGCAAGCCGGCGGCGGGCTGGCCCTGGTGCGCGAGGGCGATACGATTGTGATTGATGCCGAAAATAACCTGTTGGAAGTCGAATTGTCCGAATCTGAACTGGCGGCACGGCGCGCCGACTGGACGCCCCCCGCGCCCAAGGTGAACAAGGGCGTGCTCTACAAGTATATCAAGAACGTGGCTTCCGCCTCTTTGGGGTGTGTCACCGACGGGTAGCGACAAGCACTAGGGGGCAGGGTGAGGATGCGCGGCGCGTCAGCTTGCGCCGCGCA
>JBBDIO010000202.1:0-4389 GCA_040880365.1 Litorilinea sp. | reverse complement strand
CCCTGCCCGTGTAGAGCCGGCACAAGAATAAGGAGAACTGATTATGCGTCTGGCAGGGAAAGTTGCGTTGATTACAGGCGCGGCCTCGGGCATAGGCCGGGCAACGGCTTTGCGCTTTGCCCAGGAAGGCGCCAAAGTGGTGGTGGCGGATGTGAATCGGGGCGGCGGCGAAGCGACTGTGGCTTCGATTCTGGCGACCGGCGGCGAAGCGGTCTTTGTGCTCACCGATGTGGCCCAGGATGCCGACCTGCAAAAGGCGATTGATATGGCGGTGCAGGGCTTTGGCGGGCTGGATATTCTGCACAACAATGCCTATTGGACGGCAGCGCGCACGGCTTTGGAAACCACCGACGATAACTGGCATAAAACGCTGGATGTGACCCTGCGCGCGGTGATGGTGGGCGCGAATCTGGCGACGCCCCATCTGCGCGCACGCGGCGGCGGTGTGATTCTCAACACCGCGTCGATTCACAGCATTGTCGGTTTCCCGGCCTATGCCGCCTATCAGGCGGCCAAAGGCGGCGTATTGGCGTTGACCCGCGCCCTGGCGTTGGAACTTGCGCCGGAAATTCGCGTGGTCGCCATTCTGCCCGGCGCCATCGATACCCCGGCCATGCGCATCTCCGACGACCTGGATTTCAGCGATTTTACCAAGGACGTGCCATTGGGACGGGTGGGCAAGCCCGAAGAAATCGCCAATACGGCGCTGTTCCTGGCGTCGGATGAAGCATCCTACATCACCGGCGCGTCCATTGTGGTCGACGGCGGCTATACGACACGCTGAGCGCAGCCACTCTGGCTGCCCACCCCCTCTCCATCCCATTCATACCAACCTCATCACAAATTTTAGAGGAGCTATATCCATGTTGACTTATGCAGAACCGGCCGCAGTAGGGCTGGATGCCGACCAACTGGCGCGGGTCTATGCGTATCTGGAAAGTGAAGCCGCGGCCCAGCACATTCCCGGCGCGGCGTTGCTGGTGGCGCGGCATGACGAACCGGTTGCGCCGCGCGCGTTTGGTTCCCCACACCTGGCAGGCGGCACGCCCATGCGCCCGGAGAACATTTTCCTGGTGGCGTCGGTCACCAAGCCGCTCACTGTGACCGCCGCCATGCTGCTGGTCGAGCGTGGGCAGCTCTGTCTGGATGAACTGGTGGGCGATATCATCCCCGAATTTGCCAGCAAGGGCAAAGAGACTGTGCGCGTGCGGCATCTCATGTCCCACACATCGGGGTTGCCCGATATGCTGCCCGATAATCAGGCTTTGCGCGAGCAGCATCAGCCGCTTTCCGAGTTTGTGAAGCGCATGTACGATCTGGAATTGAGTTTCCCGCCCGGCACCAATATTCAGTATCAAAGCTGCGGGTTGGCGATTCTGGGCGAGATTGTGGAACGACGCGCGGGCACGCGTCTGCCCCAGTTTCTGCGCACAGAGGTATTCGATCCGCTGGGGATGCACGATACGGGCCTGGGCGCGGCCGGGCTGGACCATGCGCGCATTGCCGAGGTGAATGTCGGCCCGGATATGGAAGGCAAAGACTGGAACTGGAATATGCCCTATTGGTGGAATTTTGGCGCGCCGTGGGGTGGCATGTTCACCACGGTGAGCGACTTCTATCGACTCTTGCAGATGTTCCTCAACGGCGGCGAGTTTGGCGGCGTGCGCGTGCTCAGCCCGGCGACGACCGCGGTCATGACCCGCGATCACACCAGCGACAATCCCCAGATTCCGGCGGAAGTCCGTTATCGCCAGGCGTGGGGGCTGGGGTGGGGACTGCACTGGCGACGGCACCCGACCGCGGGCTGGCCCTATTTTGGCGACCTGACCGCGCCGGGCACCTTTGGGCATGGCGGCGCAACGGGGACCGTA
This sequence comes from Litorilinea sp., assembly GCA_040880365.1. GTDB lineage: Bacteria > Chloroflexota > Anaerolineae > Caldilineales > Caldilineaceae > JBBDIO01. The sequence continues at coordinate 2,518 of JBBDIO010000202.1, read as the reverse complement.
GTCTGGGCCGATCCTGCGCGCGAACTGGTGTGTGTGATCTTCACCACCGAGCCGAGCGCGTTGAATCAGGGAATTCTGGGCCGTTGTTCTAATCTGGTGGCGGCGTCGATCATCTGATTATTCAGGCGCATCTCCAGTCTGATATCCACTGTGTAATTCATTTATGTGCGAAAGATAGGTAATGAACGTAACCAAAGCGGTGATTACCAGCGCAGGCCCACGCCAGCGGACACTCCCCCTGCAAATGCTGGTGGATCGCGACGGCGTGGAAAAGTCGGTATTGACCATTTTGCTGGATGAAGTGGTGCGGGCGGGTGTAGAAGAAATCTGTCTGGTGGTGCGTCCGGGCGATGAAACGGCCTATGTCGATGTGGCAGGCGACCATGCGGGACGGCTACACTTTGTGCCCCAGGCCGAGCCGCGTGGCTATGGACACGCGATTGCGTGCGCACGGCCCTTCACCGGCGACGCCGCGTTTTTGCACCTGGTGGGCGATCATCTGTATGTGAATCGTCAGGGGCAGAGCTGTGCGCAGCAACTGGTGGAAATCGCGCGCACCCATGCGTGTACGGTTTCGGCAGTGCAGGCGACGCGCGAATCGCTGTTGCCCTATTATGGCGCGGTGGGCGGGCGGCGGCTGGGCAGCCTGGGGAGCAGCCAGGGCGAAGGCCCCGACTCTGTAGTCAACGCCGGCGCGGGCGAGCAGCATCGGGTCTATCAGGTTGATACGGTCATCGAAAAGCCCACACCCACCGCGGCGGAACAGCGGCTGATTGTGCCCGGCCTGCGCAGTGGGCATTATCTCTGCTTTTTTGGGATGCACGTCCTCACCCCCACGGTGATGGAGATTCTGGCGCGCCAACTGGACGCGGCAGAATCGGAAAACGGGGTCGCGCAGGTCACGCTTTCGAGCGCATTGGCCGAAGTGGCGCGCCGCGAACAATATCTGGCGGTGGAACAGCAGAACGCGCGCTATGATCTGGGCGTGAAATATGGTCTGTTGCAGGCGCAGGTCGCCCTGGCGCTCAATGGGCAGGACCGGGATGAGGTCCTGGCCCGTCTGCTGGAATTGCTGGCACAACGCGAGCTGGCCGCGGGGCGGGGTGATGCAGAGCAGGGGCTGGCGCATGAGTGAGTGCATTCGGATTATTACCGCGACCGATCCTGCGGTGCGCGACCGGGGGTTGGATGCGTTTGCGCGGGATGCGACGCTGGACAAGCTGCTGGCAGAATGCGCGGCGCTGGATCAATTTCGCCGAGAAGAAGAAAATCTCTATGCCCGCGTGCGCGCCCTGTTCTTTCTCTATGCGCTCTATCGCTTTCACATTCCTGCCAAATTGCGCGCCGGGCAGGGCGGGCTGATTCCCTATGCCGGGTATGCCAATCTGCTCCAACGGCGTTTCGAAGAGGCCATCGACATCTTTCTGGCGGCGCAGGGCAAAGACGTGCCCGGCGACGGCCTCGCCAGCGCGTTGGCGGCGGCCTATCATCGCCTGGCCTTTCAGACGCTGGCCGACCAGGTGCGGCGCAGTGTGCGCTCGGTGCGCGGCAATCAGTGGATGTTCCGCATTGGGCATCCTGCCGACCATCCGCTGCGCGTGCGCCCGGAACTGCGTCGCCCCGGCCGCAACGGCCTCTACCCCATTCTGCGTGAATCTACCCCTGTGCGCATGGATCTGACCCACAGCGGGTGGAGCGATATTTTCTTTTTGGGCATGGATTTCCCCGAAGGCGCACGCGTCCTCAATATCTCTGTGGATCTCAGTGTGCAGGCGGGCGCTGTGTCGGGCACGGTCCCCGGCAGCAACGGGGGCGAGAACAGGGAGACTGGTGTCGGGGAGTCAGATGGCGGGGAAGTCAGTGGACCGCGCCCGCCTATCGAGACCTTTTTCCGCGTCATCGACCGGCCCATTCTGCGGCTGGTGAGTGTGGATCTGGACGCGACCGCGGAAATTCAGAGCCTGGAAGAAGTCTTCGACTTTGCGCGCGATTATCTGGGGCTGATCAAAGCGGCGGTGATTGCTTCGGGGTTGATCCCGCCCGGTGTGGAGGGCAGCGCGCAGCCACTGACTGCGCTGCTGGCGCGTCTGGTGGGGCCGGGTAAAGGCATTGAACTGGTGAGCCAGGTCAACGGCATCCCCAAGGGGTCGCGGCTGGCAGTTTCGACCAACTTGCTGGCATCGCTGATTGCGGTGTGTATGCGCGCCACGGGCCAGGCCGCTAACCTGACGGGCGGGCTGGATGAAGGCGAACGGCGCATTGTGGCGGCGCGGGCCATTTTGGGCGAGTGGCTGGGCGGTTCGGGCGGCGGCTGGCAGGATTCGGGCGGCGTCTGGCCCGGCATCAAGGTCATCGAAGGCATGGAAGCGCGTGAAGGTGACCCCGAATTGGGCGTGAGTCGGGGGCGGCTGTTGCCCAACCATACGCTGCTGGGGCGGGAGGCCATCGACGCGATCACGCGCCAGCGTTTGCAGGATAGTCTGGTTGCTGTTCATGGGGGCATGGCCCAGGATGTGGG
>JBBDIO010000201.1:0-17586 GCA_040880365.1 Litorilinea sp. | reverse complement strand
CCAGGGCCGTAGTCGCCAGATCCAGCGGATATTCTGCACTAATCAGCGGCTCGACATCGACGCGGCCTGCTGCCAACAGCCGCAATGCGGGGGCGAACGGTCCACAACGACTGCCAACGACGCGCACCTCATCGACCACCAGACTGCTCAAGTCCACCGCGGTCGTTGGCTCGGCAAAGGTACTTTTCAGCACCAGCGTTCCCCCCGGACGCACCAGCCGCCGCGCGGTCGCGAAGCCTGCTGCGCGCCCAGTGGCATCGACCACCACATCGGCAGGGTCCGCCGCCAACTCCTCCAGCAGCGCAGGCGAAGAAATCCGCGCCTGCCCCGCGCAAGCAGCCGTCAGCAAAGCCAGCTTTTCGGCGTGGCGTCCCACCACCGTCAGATCACACCCGGTCAGCGCAAGCACGCGCGCAATCAACTGGCCCAGACGGCCATCGCCTACCACGATCACGCGCGTAGCAGGCGCGATATGCACCTGTTCAAGGATCTCCAAAGCCGCGGCCAGCGGTTCCGCAAAGACAGCCACGCGGTCGGGAATCTCTGGGGGCACTACATGCAGATTCGCCACGGGCAGAGTCAGATAATGCGCGAATGCGCCGTCGCGTCCAATGATGCCCAGACTTTGGCGGCGGCGACAGTGTTTGCCCAGCCCGCGCCGACACAAACCGCATGTGCCACAACCAATGTTCAGCTCGCCCACCACGCGTTGCCCCAGCCAATGCTGGAACTCGTCACGCGGGGCCATGCCCCCCAGAGGGTTTGCGCCCACCTGCACAACCGTACCCACAAATTCATGCCCCAGCACCCCGCGATAGCCGCCCTTATAGCCCGCCAGCAGCTGCAAATCTGTGGCACAGATACCCGCCAGATGCACCCGGATCGCCGCTTCTGCCACGCCGGGCCGCGGCACAGGATAATCTTCGACCAGCGTCGCGCCTCGTTCACCCAGCCGCGCCGCGTGCATGGTCACAGGCAATGCATCATATTCGCGCATTTGGCCGCGTATCCCTTCGCATCAACATGGTTTGCGATACAACTTGCCCAGGGGCGCAGACCGCTAGCAATTTGCCGCCAACAAGTTGCCGCCGGCAACTGGCCTCCCACCCTGCAAGTCTCTAAAAAACAACGAGGATGAAGCCAAAGGGGCGCAACATGGTGGCCCTCGACTTCATCCTCTGGCGTGTACAATTCACGTGTATGGTTCAAATCACGCGGCTTCGCAGCCGCGATTTTCTGCCGGTGTCGCCTATGCCGTGGCAGTTGTGCCGTCGGCGACCGGCGTGCGGCGGCTGCGATTGCCAAACAGCGTTCCCTGTTCCCACGCCACCAGAAGTGGCGGCGCCACAAAAATCGAGCTATAGGTTCCGGCAATCATGCCTACCATCATCGTCGCCACAAACTGGCGCAGCGTCGCGCCGCCGAAAAGCAGCAACGCCACCATAATCAACAAGACCGTTATCTGCGTACCAATCGAGCGTTGCAGCGTCTCCAAAAGGCTGCGATTGGCAACGGTGATGTAGCGTTCGGTGCGATAGCGCCGCAGATTTTCGCGGATGCGGTCGAACACCACAATGGTGTCGTTGACGCTTTTCCCAATCACCGTCAGAATTGCCGTCAGGAAGATCGCATCCACCTCCCACCCTACCAGCCAGTTCATGATGCCAATAAAACTAATCGTCACCAGCACATCATGCACCAAAGCAATCACCGCACAGGAGCCATAGCGCGTCGGATGCGGAACCTGTCGAAACGCCCAGGCGATATAGAGCAGAATAAAGATAGCCGCCACTGCGACCGCGCCCACCGCAGCCCGCGCCACCTCGGCGCCGACCGAAGGCCCGATACTGCGATAGGAACGTTCTTCAAAAGTGCCGAAGCGGTTCTCTATATTGGCGATCAGCACTTCCTTTTCTTCGGGCAAAATGTCTTTGAACTTGACCTGCAAGGTAAGCTCGTCGTCTACCGTAAACGCGGTTGTATCCGCATAGCCCGCTTCCACAAAAATCTGGCGCAAATCTGCCGGTGCCAGCGGCTCGGCAAAGCGCAATTCCCACAGCGTCCCACCCGTGTAATCAATATTCAGCGGCAGGGGCGTGCCCCGGGTGACCATGGAAAAAATCATAAAAATCAGGCCGGGCACAATCATAATCGCCGAAATGGTAAACCAGATATTCCGGCGCTGCATTAGTTGATACATACCAATCGTTTCCCTTTTCGCTACCAGAATCTAGTAACCCAGCCAAACGCGGGCGCGTTCGCTCTGGGGATTGCGTGCCACAGCAGCCCGCATAAAGGTGCGGGTGACAAACACAGCCGTCAGCATAGAAAGCACAACACCAATGCTCAACGTCACCGCAAAGCCTTTTACCACGCTGGCGCCAAACGTATTGCCAAACCAGTAGAGCACCGCACAGCTAATCAGTGTCGACAGATTGCCATCGCGAATTGCCAGCCAGGCCCGGTTGAAGCCCGTTTCCACCGCCAGACGCACGGTGCGCCCCAGCCGCAATTCTTCCTTAAACCGTTCAAAAATAAGGATATTGGCATCTACCGCCATGCCCACCGAAAGCAGGAAACCGGCAATCCCCGCCAAAGTCAGCGTGACTGGCACCATCTTGAAAATTGCCAGGTTCATCCCCACATAGATCACCAGCGCAAGGCTAGCCAGCACACCGGGCACGCGATACATGATCATCATATAGAGGAGCACCGCGATAATCCCCAGCAATCCAGCCTGCAGGCTGCTGTCAATCGAATCCTGGCCCAGACTGGCGCCAATCGTGCGGATATCCACCACCGCCAACGGAATCGGCAGCGCGCCATAGCGCATCTGCACCGCCAGCGATTCGGCCTCTTCCCGCGTAAACGCCCCCTGGATGACACCGGAATCGCGGATGGCGTCGTTAATTTCGGGCGCCGAAAGCACATACCCATCCAGCACAATAGCCAGCTGCCGTCCCACATTGGCGCGCGTGTAATCGAAAAATTGCTCACTGCCGTCACTGGTCAATTCAAAGTTGATCAACCACTGCGAAAACTGATCTTGCGTAGCGATGGCATTGCGCAAAATATCGCCGGTCATTACCGTGTTGAATACCTGGTCGGGATAGGGTAAATCGGCAGGATTCACCGTTCCGCTCAACACTTCATCTGCCAGATCCTGCGCGAGGGTGGGATGATTGGTCGTGTTGATAATCATGCCCGAACCCAGCAAAAGCCCACCCGGATCCACAAACTCCAACTGGCCGGTCGAGCGCAGTGTCTCGACTGCCTGATCGGGATCCGCCACTCCCGGCAATTCCACAATCAGACGCGTATCGCCCTGCATCTGTACAACGGCCTCGGCAACCCCCAGGCCGTTGACACGATTTTCCACAATGGTCTTGGCGGCTTCCATCGCGCCGTCGGCAGGCTCCTGGTCTCCTGCCAGATCGGCTTCGAGCATCACCTGCGTGCCACCCTGCAGATCCAGCCCCAGCTTAAACTCGCGCAAATCGCGCGCAGCGCCACCTTCGGGGGTGAACATTCGATCCAGCCAGGCGGGCTGGTCGATGGGCAATGAAAGCACGCCCACAAATATAGCAATAACAGCGATCACGATCAGAGAGAACAAATTGGCGCGCATAGTCACTCCAGAGTTGCACCGGTCGATTACCGGATTTCATCAAGAAGGGCAAACCATTGCATTATAGGGTTCAGCTCTGGACGTGTCAAAAACGTCTGCCAATCCGGCAACCACAAATGGCAGGTGAATGAACCAATTATGATCATGCGTGACCCATTCCTGCGCCGTTGACTGCATCGTTGACTGCATCTATGATTCGAAAACCCTAGACTGTTTGCCATGTTCAAGCCAACCCACACGCCAAATAATGCCTACAGGCAGGACTATCCGGCACTCAGCTTGCCGCAGATCAGCGTCATCATTCCCGTCTACAACGGCGCAGAGTATCTGCCTGCGGCCGTGGCGAGCATTTGGGAGCAGAACTATGCGCCGCTGGATGTCATTATTGTCGACGACGGCTCCACCGATGCCACTGCACAGGTCGTGGCAAGCCTGGCGTGCGACCCGCGCCGGGCCGCGTTGCGCTATGTCTACCAGGCCAATCGCGGCCCTTCCGCCGCCCGCAACCGCGGCATCAGATTGGCCCAGGCCGATTTCGTCACATTTCTGGATGCCGATGACTACTGGCTACCTGCCACACTCCATCGCCATTTGCGCTACTTGCTCGCCCACCCTGCCGTGCAGGGCGTCCAGGGCATGACCCATCCGTTTCGCACACTTGCCGCCGCGCCCAATTATCCCGATCCCGCAGATGCCAATATCCCAGCCACGCCGCCCGTCGAATGGGCGCCCATCACCTGGTCGCCCAAGCTGGATAGTGGCCTCTATCGCCGCACCGTCTTTGCCAGAGTCGGCTTATTGAATGAAAATCTGCGCTATAGCGAGGATCTGGATTGGATACTGCGCGCGCGGGAACAGGGCGTCACCATCACCCAGCTGCCCGAAGTCGCGATTGCCTACCGTCGTCACGCGCACAACAGCACGAACGATCTGGCCCGCACCGAACGCGCGAAGTTTGCCGCCATCCAGGCATCCCTGCAGCGTCGCAAGCGCACAGCCAAACCGACTACATAAACTGGCGACATAAACTTGAACTCATACGCGCCATAAACTGTACTTCTGTATATTCGGAATATTCGGAAAGATTAGCTCAAAAATGCCTATTGCAACCCTGCCACAAAAACTCTTGACTAACGCCGCGGCCACCCCCGAAAAGACCGCGCTCACCTTTTTGCACCCCGGCTTGCCCGCCGAAACCATCACCTATGCCCAGCTTGTAGACGACGCACGCCAGGTTGGGGCCTATCTGCGGGCGCAAAATATAACGCCCGGCACTCTGGTAATCATCGCCCTGGATCACGGCTATGCGCCAATCAAAGCCTTTTGGGGTGCGCTCTTTGCCGGCGCACTTCCCAATATTTTTCCCTATTACGGCCAGCACAAAAACACAGCAATCTATCAGGAACGCTTGATACAGCTCTTGCAGGCCGCCGGCCCCGCGGCAATTGTCACCACCGCAGAATATGCCGATGTACTCGAAGACCTGGTACGATCCACGCGCACGCCGGTCCTGGATATCGAGGTCGCGACAGCCACAGCCTTCTCGGCAAACCGTCTGACTGAGCTGCCCATTGACCCCCACTCCGACCGCGTGCCGGCCTATCTGCAATTCAGCAGCGGAACCACCGGCATCCCCAAAGGGGCACTGATTTCGCACGCGGCCGCGCTGTCCAATCTCACTACCTTTAACAAGGTAACACGCTATAGCGCCGAAAGTGTGTGCGTAGGCTGGCTACCGTTTTATCATGATATGGGGCTGGGATCACTCACGCTGGGGCCACTGATGGCAGGTGCAAGCGCCGTATCCCTGCCACCCCAAAGCTGGCTGCGCCGTCCTCGCACCCTGTTTCAGGCCGTCCACGACTATCGCGGCACGCATACCTGGATGCCCAATTTTGGCTTCAGCCACTGCGCCCGCCATGTTGCCCCCGAAGACCTGCAAGGATTGGACCTAAGCTCGTGGATACACGTAGGCAACGGCTCGGAGATGATTAGCATCGACACATTGAACGCCTTTTCCGCCCATTTTGCACCTTGTGGGCTTGATCCGCTAGCCGTTACAACCGGCTGGGGAATGGCAGAAAATGTGCTTTGGATAACGATCAATTCGTTCGATCGCCCCATCTCGGTAGAACACGTGCCCCGGCAATCTATCGAAGCAGGTACGCTGGCGCAACCCCAGCCCGAACCCACCGCCAATACGATATCCATTGTGGGTTGTGGTGTTCCCCATGTCACAACCGAAATCGCCGTTTTGGGTCCAGAGGGAATCACGCAGCAGGAGCGCATGATTGGCGAGCTTTTGCTGCGCGGCGACTCGTTATTCATCGGCTACTACCCAGACCCCACAGCCGGCCCTAAAACAGGCTTGGACGCGTATTATAAGGTGGCAGACGCCCGCGATCTCCCGCAAAATCCCAATCTCGACGCCGACGGCTGGTTTCACACCGGCGACCTGGGCTATCTTGTCGAAGGCCAAGTCTTTATTTGTGGCCGCATTAAGGATCTGATTATTGCCGGCGGCGAAAACATTTTGCCCGAAACAATCGAGAGCGTTGCCCGTCGCCAACTGGGCACCGATGGTCGCCGCTGTGCCGCCTTTGGCATCCCCCATCACCACCTGGGCACAGAAGTGCCCGTCATGGTCTGTGAATTAAAGGGCGCGCGTGATGAAGAAACCCAACTGGCTCTAATCGCCACGATTCGCCTGGAAATTCAGCGCACGCTGGGCGTAAATCTCGCCGATCTGCGGCTGGTGCGCAGTGGATGGGTTCAGGTCACCACCAGCGGCAAAATTGCCCGCGCCCATACCAAAGCCAAATATCTGAGCGAATTTGGCACGCCTTTTGCTGCCCAGTTCGACATCACTCGTACAGACCGCATGGCAATCCTCGCCTCGCTCATGGCCGAAATGTTACAACAGCCCGTCGTGGGGTATGATGATGACTTCTTCGAATTGGGCGGCGATTCCCTGGCAGCCACCCGTCTGGCTCTGGAAATCGAAAGCCTTTTTGGGGTTGCCGTGCCCGGTGAATTCTTCGAAACTGCGACTGTGCGCAATCTCTCACAACTGATGCAGGCTGCCGAGCAAAACTCCTGACCGGCACAACGCACCGCTTCAACGCCATTGCCGCGGCACTCTGCATCCGACGCCATCTCCACATAGTCTGTGACGTCACAGGCTGAAACCTACACGTTCGAACCTATGCTCTGGAAGATATCGAAAGGATACGCGTTGCCCATCCGGGCGCGCACAATCACGACACGCATGACAACTGCACCTATGGAACTAAGCGATTTCTATCGCCGGGTCGACGAAAACGTGGGCAAGGTGATTATCGGCAAAACAGAGGCCGTGCAACTGCTGGTGGTCGCGCTGCTCTGCGAAGGCCATGTCCTGCTCGAAGATGTGCCCGGCATTGGCAAAACGACGCTTGCCAAAGCGTTGGCCCGCAGTGTGAATTGCACATTCGCCCGCATCCAGTTCACGCCCGATCTCCTGCCCAGCGACATCACGGGGCTGAACTTTTTCAATCAGAAACACCAGGAATTTCAATTTCGCGGCGGCCCTGTTTTTAGCCAAATCCTGCTGGCCGACGAGATCAACCGCGCCACGCCGCGCACCCAATCGGCCCTGCTCGAAGCCATGCAAGAGCGCCAAAGCACCATCGACGGCGAAACCTATCCCCTGAGCAGTCCCTTTATGGTCATCGCCACGCAGAATCCCATCGAACTGGAGGGCACCTTTCCCCTGCCCGAAGCCCAGCTCGACCGCTTCATGCTCCAGATCCGCATGGGCTACCCAACCCTGGCCGAAGAGGATGAGATTCTCGTGCGCTATGCGCGCCAGGACCCAATCACCGACTTGCAGCCGGTGGTCGAAACCGGCGATCTGCTCGCGCTCCAGACGCAAGTGCGCGCCATCCATGTGAGTGAGCCGGTGCGCCACTATCTGCTGGAAATCGTCCACAAAACGCGCGACCATCCGGTGGTGCAATTGGGCGTCTCGCCCCGTGGCTCGATGGCCCTCTATCGCGCAAGTCAGGCCCTGGCCGCGCTCAATGGCCGCGACTTTGTCATCCCCAGCGACATTCAGACGCTGTGCCCGCCCCTCTTGACCCACCGCATTCACATCAGCGCGCAGACCCGTCTGCGCGGCCGCACCGCCGCCGAGGTCATCGCCGAAATCGCCGAATCGGTGCCGGTGCCCGTTGTTGAATAGACAGTCGAACAGACAGGTGAACAGACATCGCGTGCATAGACATCCCTCCGCCCACCCCCGGCGTTTGGGAACAGGCGCAAAGCGAACATGAATCTCGGATCTGCAAGCCGGCGCATCATCGACACCGGCAAAGACACCCAGTTCAGCGATGCCTGGCTGCTGCTGGGCATTGTCTTGACCCTGATTGGCGCGGCCACGCGCAACCCCTTCTTCACAACCGCAGCCGCATTTCTCTTTGTAATCGCCGGTTTCGCCTGGCTCTATGCCCGGATCGCCATCGAAAATCTCGTCTATGCCCGCCGCTTCAGCGAAACCCGCGCCTTTCTGGGCGAGACAGTGACCCTGGAACTGTCACTCGCCAACCGCAAATTCACACCCGTTTCCTGGATCATTGGCCGCGACATTTTCCCCGATGAGCTTGCCATCAACGAACACCAAATCGCACCCAACCCCAGCAACAATCTGGCCGAATTCACAACATTCTGGATGCTGGGTCCGCGCCAACGTCTTACGCGCCGCTTCGAAATTCAATGCACCACGCGCGGGTTCCACCGTTTTGGCCCGGTGACGCTGCACACCGGCGACAGTTTCGGATTTTTCACCCGACGCCAGACCGTCGCCGACACCCAGTTTCTGATTGTCTACCCGCGCCTCTATGCCGCCGCCGAATTGCAATTGCCCACCAAAAACCCCTTTGGCGAAGTGCATGTACCGCACAGCCTTTTTGAAGACCCCCTGCGCACGGCGGGCATTCGCGAGTGGCAAGCCTCCGATGGATTGCGCCGCGTGCACTGGAAGGCGACTGCGCGCCAGCAAACCATGCTCAGCCGCATCTATGAACCCAGCGAAGAGACGCACATCCAGTTCTTTCTCAATGTCGCCACCATGGAACGCCACTGGTATGGCTACATGCCCGAATTGCAGGAACGCGTGATCAGTGTGACGGCCAGCCTGGCTGCCCTGGCCGATGAACAGCGTCTGCCCTTTGGCCTGTCGGCGAATGGCGTATTGCCGGCCAGCGACCGCCCCATCCGCTTGCTGCCGGGACGCAGCCCCCAGCAACTGATCACCGTGCTCGAACTGCTCGCCGCGGTCACGCCCCTCGCCACCGGCCCCATCGAACAGTTGTTGCCCATCGAAGCGCCGCATCTGCCGTGGGGCGCCACGCTGGTTGTGGTCACGGGCATCGCCCACCCCGCCCTATTGGCAACGCTGCTGGATCTGGCAGCCGGCGGACGCCGTATCGTGCTGGTCACATTGGCCGAAGCGCCGCCTGCCCAGGACCTGCCCAATATTACGGTCTATCATCTGCCCCATCTGGCAGACGATCTGATTCAGATGGCACGCCATGTATAAACAGCCTGCACGCCAACAGGTTGCACCCCAACTGGCTGCGCGCGCCCGTGCTGCGTGGCGATTGGGTGTCCCATGTTGCTGACCAACCGCCGCCATCGCCTGCTCTTTGGCGCGCTGGCGGGTCTCGAAATTTCCTGGTATCTCCCGTTTCTCGCGCTATTGCTCACCTATTGGGCGCCCCGCGCCGCCAATAGCATAGACACTGTCCTGGATAGTCGCTTTGACAGACTGAGCCTGCTCACCAGCCAACCGCTTTTGGCCCTGGCGCTAATCTGGGCAGCCATGCTGCTCTATATGCTGCTGGTCGATTGGCTCAATCGCCGCCAGATCGACACCCCGGCCCGCCAGATCATCATACTGGCGGCCTTTGCCGCCACATCGCTGCTCGCCATCGCGGGCTTGCTCTATCCGGTTGCCGCGTGGTTTTCCACCCGCTGGATACTGGGCACACTGACCGCGATCTTCAACTTCACCAACGGTCTGCGCCCCGAACTGGTGATCCTGCTGCTCAATTTCTTTCTCTGGTTCCGCGTGGCAACCTTCACCGACCGCGGGCTGAGCTTCTTCAGTGTCGGCGTCACTTTCCGCGTCGCCATGTTGCTGGCGCTGCTGGGCAATGGCCTGCTGACCACGCTGGGCGGCGCACCGGCAAGCGTGGCGATTCAATACTTCGTGGCGACCATCGTACTCGGTCTCCTGGCGGTCGCCCTGGCCCGCGTCGACGACAAAGCCCAGGCCGCAGATCAACAGGTTGCCCACAGCGCGGGGGCACTCTTGCCCTGGTCACGGGTGGGCCATATGCTGGCGATCATCGCCCTGGTCGCCGCGCTCGCGCTGGGCGGCGCATGGCTGCTCACTCCCGACACCGTGCGTATACTCCTGGGCTGGACCATGCCTCTGTGGCAATTTCTGGGCGCAATCCTCGGTCGGGTGCTCATCGCCGTCCTCATCGCGCTGACCCCCTTCTTCGAATGGTTGGCCGCGCTCATCCAGGCCCGCCTCACCGAGATTCCCCCGGCCCCGCCCCTGGAACCCATGGTATTCGACGAAGAATTCGTCAGCCTGGGCGATGTCATCGACCGCTCATATCTCTTTCGCTATTGTCTGGTCACAGGCGCCATCGTGCTGGCGTTGGGGCTACTCTGGCTTTTTCTCATGCGCACCCAACGGCGCAGACGCGCCGCCGGCGACGAGGAGACCGCGCGCGAAACGGCCCAGGCCGTACAAGGCCGCGGGCTGGGGCTGGATCGGTTGCGTACATGGTTCAACATGCTGCGTCGCTATGGCGTGGGCAGCCAACTGCTGGCCGCCGTATCCGTGGAGAATATCTATGCGAATGTGTTGCGCATGGCCGCGCGCCAAGGAGTCCGCCGCGCACCCGCCCAATCGCCCGACCGCTTTCTGCCTGCGTTGATCCAGCTCTTCCCGGATCACGCACCCGCGCTGCAACGCATCACCAATGCCTATCTGCGCGTCTATTATGGCGGACGCGAAATTGCCGCCCCCGAACTGGCGCAAATCAAGGCCGACTATCAGGCAATCCGCACAGCCAATCGCACAGCCAATCGCACAGCCAATCGCACAGCCAATCGCACAGTCAATCGCACAGTCAATCGCACGACACGCGCCGCGCCGCCCGCGCCCACCGGCCCGCGCGAATAACCCCGGCGCGACTCGGCCTCGCGCTAGGCGGCAGGCTTGCTCACCAACGGGTCGCGCGCCCGCACATACGCATCGCGCCGTGTATCCGCGGCATAGGCGCGAAAGGCCGCTTCCATCGCGTGATCGGGATCATGGCCCGCGTGGCGCGCCCATTGAAAAAAGTTCACAATCTCCGGCTCACCCGTCACCAACTCCCAGTAAAAGAGATGACTGATTGCGCCGCCCGCCTGCAACATTTCGCGCTCGGCAAATGCCGCCAGCGCCGGTCGCCGATCATAGTCCACCTGCTGATGCGTGACCTGCCAGCCGCCCACCACCTGCTGCGGATCCACACTTTCCAAAATGGCAAACTGGGCACGCGTATCGCCATTGAGCGGCAACCCCACGCTGCCCGGGTTGATTACATGCCAGGTGCGGGCTGCCGCCGCGTGTTCCTCTGTGCTGTGCGGATCCGCGAAGACATCTTCATCTGCGTCGCCATGTACGCAGACCTGGCGATCCACCTGCACATGCGTATGCGCGGAAATGACAGTCTCTTCCCGGATATTGGCAACCTCGGCGGCAATACTCGCGGCGGGCTGATGGGTAAAGAATCCAACCCGATTGCGCCCCGGCACGCCGTGGGCCACGCGCATGGGGCGCGTCCCCGGCAAACAGATGAGACGTTCATCGGGCAGCATGGCAAGATAGGCACCCTGCTTCGTTGAAATGCGCGCCGCCAGCCAATGCAACTGTCCCCAGCGCGTCGGATCCTCGAACCCCGCGCCGGCGCGTTCGGTGCCCAGATCCAGGTAATAAAATTCATGATTCCCCCGTACCACCGCCCAATCCTGGCTGCGCACCAGGTCAATCACTTCGGGGCTAAACGGCACCGCATTGATCAAATCACCGTTGAGAATCACATAATCCGGCTGTAGCCGTTCCAGCTCGGCTACCACTGCTTGCAACGCAGGCAAATTGCCATGAATATCCGCCAAAACTGCAATACGCATAAAGCCCTCTCCCTAATATTTCTAGCGCCGTCAAAATTCTAGACCGGGGCGTGGCACACCGCCAGGGCGCGTGTGGAAGCGTCACTTTGCGACCGCCCGCAACACGCATCCAACCCTGCAAAATTCTCAACCTACAATTTCACAAAGCAGCACAACTGTGCCATAGTATGTCGCATCCTGCCTGCGCACGCGATTCTTCGCGGCCACCGGCATCGCCGCCCGTCATAGCTAGACTGCACAACGCAACAGGCATACCCTACTTGAACAGTTTTTTCCGTTGGGCCACGATTCTGATTGCGCTGGGGATCATTGTCGCCGGCGCCACAACCTATTTCTGGCTGCGCGCCCAACGCGATGCCAACCCCACGCCGCTGGTTTCCACAGCAGATGCAACCGCTACAGATGCAACCGCGCTGGATACGCCAGATTCAGAGGCTGACCCGCGCGTCACGACGCCAGAGCCTGCGCCCGACATTGCCACCCCCACAGACGCCACAAGCACAGAAGCGGGCACAGAGATGGCAACAGAGGCAGCCGCGCCGCGCCAGGCCGTGGTCATCCTGCCGCCGGGTGAATCCCGATCCGCGGCCGAGGACGATAGCAGCGATGCTGTATCAAATCCCGCCGCGCCTGTACCGAATGCTGCGGGCACTCTCTCCAGCACACTGAGTAGTGGCACAGAGAGCACCGACACCACTATCGACGCAACTGCGCTATTCACGGCCCCCACAAATAGCCCAGAGCCGCCGATTCTGCCCAGCGCGACCGCAACGCCTCTCGCCCCAATTCTTGCCGTCGCCGCCATCACCTCCACCAACGATGCCAGTTGGCTGCGCCCTGCCGATGTGCAGGTCCCCCAGTCTTTGGCATTTGGCATTGCCACCCCCACAGTACGCGCCCAGATTGTCGTGCCCGCCGTGGTCACTGCCCTCGCCGGTTCGGCGGGAATTCCCACCCCGACACCGATTACAATTACCCAGCCCATAGCCATCCAACTCTACGATGCGCCGGACCTCAACGCAGTACGGCCCGGTGCAACCGGCCTGCGCGCGAGCATGGACATTGTCGCCCGCGACACAACCGGCACCTGGTATCTGCTCCTCGATGGCCTATGGGTTCGCGCCGAGCAGGTGAGCGATCCGCCGCCCCAATTGCCGCTGGTTGTGCCGACTGTCACCCCAACGCCCACCAACACGGGTGAGCCGACGCCTTCCCCCGTGCCCGACGCCACAGAGATACCGCCGCCTACTGCCACGCCGACCGCCACACCGCTGGATTTCCCGGTATGCGATTGCAGCCCCAACACCTATGCCTGTGTCACACACAGCTTCCGCGTGCGCGCCCAGGCCCAGGCCTGTTTTGAATACTGCTTCCGTATCACCGGGCAAGACATCCACAATCTGGACCCCGACGTCAACGGAATGGCGTGCGAAAGCCTGCCCGACTAGATCGAGCAATACACAGCCACGCGCACAGGCACCTATCGGCCAACTTCTTACCTACGCGCGCCCCCGCTTGTGCAATATCACCGTTACCTCGCTTCGGTTGTGGAATAGCTGACGCACGCCCGCCACAGTATAAGTTGCGTGCAAAATCTCCAGCGCGTGATCCAATACGCGTTTGCCGTGCTGTTGGGGCAATTTCAGCGTCATGATCACCACGCCGTGGGGATAGAGATAGGGCGCAAACTGGGCAATCAAGCGCGCCGAATCGCGGGCATCCATGCGCATGTCATTCACAATCAGGTCAAACGTGTCGGGGTCGTTACGCAGATAACTCTCGGCGGTCATCGGCTTATAGCGGATCCCGCGGTCGGTCTTCAGGCGGGGATCCATCTCGCCGGGGTCCACAGCCGTTACATAAAGCTCTTTGGCCCGCAACACACGCGTCCAGCCACCGGGCGAGGCCCCCAGGTCCAACGCAGTGCTGCGCGGCAGCAACTCGATGCCAAAGACATCCAGCGCCTCTAGCAGCTTGAACTCCGAACGGCTAATCTGCCCCTCTTCGCGCGCAAAGCGGCGCACGCCGCCCGCCCAATCCGACAGATTCTGCACCACGGTCGAAACGCCCAGCAATGCCTCGATCTGGCCTTCGGCATTCTGAATGACCACCACCGAAACCACCTGTTGCGGCGCACGCACATCCAGCGGCGCGCCCACCATATCCTGCACAATCGTCGCCACGGCATCATTCACGGCAAGCGGGCGATAGGCGACCTCGGTCAGCAGGCGCGTCTGCACGCTAAAGGGCATATCCGCCACCAATAGCGGCGCAAGCTCCATGCCCGCATACTGGGCCAACGTCGCCAGATCCGCATCCGTGCCCACGAGGGGCGCGGTCACATGCACAGGGCAAATGTGACGCACAAACACAGGCGGGGCCGCGGTCCACGTAGCGGCAAATGCCTCGAACGGCAAACCGTGGATCACGCGCAGCACGCCCGGCGCAACTTCATTCAGGGCATCGGCGCCCGGCGCAACATCCTGAATTTCTTCCATGCCATAATCCACAAACTGGGGATCGCACGTTGCGATCAGTTCGTGGGTTTCCACCCCAAAAGAGTCCAGATAGGTGCCCAGATTCGGTTTAGCCATCAGGCTGATTTTCCATTTTCGTGTGAAGGCACAGCTGCGTGTGAGGAGACAGATGCCGCTGCATCGGATAGGGCCAATTCGGCCCGGACTGCGGCGGCAACCATCCGGCTGCGCTCCGGTGCATCGCCCACGTGATCGTGCCCATCCATCAAGGCCAGCACATCCGCCGCCGGCACCAGATCGGTGATGCGACTGTCTGCCGCCAACAGGCGCGCCAGTGGATTTTCATCGCCCGCCTGCAACGCAGCCCAGGCAGTCATGCTGTGTTCGCGGATCACTTCGTGCAGTGCCTGGCGGTCGCCGCCGCCCCGCGCCGCCACCATGAGCACCTTTTCGGTATTGGCAAACAGCCCATAGTTGCGCAGATTGCGCGCCGTGGGGCCGGGCCAAATCTGCAACCCTTCGGCCAGACGCGCGGCCTGGGTCAGACATTCATCCAGCAGCAGAAAGGCTTCGGGCAAGAAGATGCGCCGGTTGCCCGAATCGTCCAGCGTGCGCTCCAACAGGCTCAACGCCGCATTGTCCCACGCCACCCGCGGCAACGCCGCCACCATGCGCGTCAGGCTATCCACATTTTCGGCGGTAATCGGATTGCGCTTGAAAGGCATCGCACTGGAACCAACTTGCTTGGTGCCAAAAGGTTCGCTCCATTCGCCAATCGGCGGACTTTGCAGAATGCGCAGATCAAACGCAAATTTGTGAAGGCTGGCCGCAATCCCGGCCAGCACATTGGTCAAAAACCAATCCTGTTTGCGGGGATAGGTCTGGGTCGTCGCGGTGAACGCCTGCAAACCCAGCAACGCCATCACCCGCGCCTCCAATTGCGCGGGGCGCACCGCTGTCCCCTGCAAAAGCTGGGCATAGCTGGCGCTGGTCCCCACGGCCCCCTTGAGTCCCTTGCCGCGCAGGCGCGCCTGTGCCCAGCGCAGGGCTTGCAGGTCTTCCAGCATATCCTGGGCATATTGAGCCAACCGATAGCCCACAGTGGTGGGTTCCGCGGGTTGGATATGCGTGAAGGCAATGGCCGGGCGATCTGCTTCGGCATCAATGCGCCGCGCCAGAATCTCCAACAGATGCCCCAGCCGCGTTTCGATCAGTGCCAGACTGTCGCGCAGACGCAGCGCGTCTACATTGTCCAGCGCGTCTTGCGATGTTGCGCCCAGATGAATAATTGCCCCGGCGTGGGGACACTGTTCGGCATAGGTACGAATCTCTGCCATCAGATCGTGGCGAATCTCTTGCTCAATCTCGGCCGCGCGCGCGATGTCGATGTCGTCCTGGTGGGCGCGCAGCTCGGCCACCTGTTCGGCAGCTACCAGGCCCACTTCAGATTGGGCCTGCGCGAGCGCAACCCAAAAGCGGCGCAACAAGCGCCGCTTTTCCACCTCGCTCCAAATGCGGCGCATCGCTTCGCTGCCATAACGCCAGGTCAGTGGCGATAAAAATGTATCGTGTGTAAAGGCTTGCATCGGCTTCCCTCGGCTGGGTATCATTTGATCATCTCCCAGGATTATACTTGAAAACAAGCACGCGCCTGCATTTGTCTCCCCTTCTTATAGCCTGCCCACGGCTCAGCCTGCCCATGCTCACTGCCCTATGCCATTTGCCCGGATTTTGACACCCACGCCCAATTCCAGTATCGTCACCATGATCGAATTTTACGGGATGCCTGGATGCAAACGCTACCCGTTTTCCAGAACCAGCACCCATCTGCCCATTCAGATTCTGCCCATTCAGATATAGAAAGCCGCCACCATGATGACAAATCGGACATCCGCCTCTGCCACCGGGCTGGAAACCGCCTTTACAATGGACACGTCCAGCATTAAATTCGGGCCGGGCGTCACGCGCGAAGTCGGGTCCGATATGGCCGCACTCGGCGCAAAGCGCGTCATGGTTGTGACCGATCCCCAGCTCGCGAGCAGTGAAACTGTCAGCATCACGCTGGAATCGCTGCGCGCCGAAGGCATCGACGCCGTGCTCTACGACCGGGTACGCGTGGAACCCACCGACGCCTCGTTTCTGGATGCCATCGAGTTCGCCACCCAGGGCAACTTCGACGGCTATGTGGGCGTGGGCGGCGGCTCCAGCATGGATACGGCCAAAGTCGCCAACCTCTTTGCCACCTATCCCGCCGATCTGCTGGCCTATGCCAATCCGCCCATCGGCGAAGGGCGGCCCGTGCCCGGCAAGCTCCAGCCGCTGATCGCGATTCCCACCACGGCGGGCACCGGCAGCGAAACCACAGGCGTGGCGATTTTTGACTATGTTGCCATGCACGCCAAGACCGGCATTGCGCACCGGGCGCTGCGCCCGTCGCTGGGCATCATCGACCCCGACAACACGCGCACCCTGCCGCGCATGGTCGCCGCCTGCACCGGGCTGGATGTGCTCAGCCACGCCATCGAATCCATCACCGCGCTGGATTATGCCAACCGCCCCGCCGCCGAAAACCCGCGCCTGCGCCCGGCCTATCAGGGGGCCAACCCCATCAGCCATATCTGGGCCTCGCGTGCCGTCGAGATGTGCGCGCAAAATCTGGTGCGCGCCGTGCAGGACCCCGAAGACGACGAAGCCCGCAGCGAAATGCTCCTGGCCGCGACCATCGCGGGCATCGGCTTTGGCAATGCGGGTGTCCACCTGCCACACGGCATGTCCTATCCTGTGGCGGGTATGGTCAAGGATTTCCGCCCCGAAGGCTACAACGTGGATCACCCGCTGGTGCCCCACGGCATGGCCGTTATCCTCAATGCGCCCGCAGTCTTTCGCTTCACCGCCCAGGCCAATCCCGCCATGCACCTCTATGTGGCCGAACTACTCGGCGTCGACACACGCGACGCAACCCCCGCCGACGCGGGCGACCTGGTTGCCCAGGGGCTAATCCGGATTATGCAGCAAACCGGCATACCCAACGGCCTGGGCGCCATCGGCTATACCGAAGCCGACATTCCCGGCCTCGTAGCGGGTGCGTTGCCCCAGCACCGGGTCACCAAGTTGTCACCCCGCCCCGCCGCGGCCGAAGACCTGGAATCCCTTTTCCGCGCGTCTATGCGGTGTTGGTAACGCGGCATAAACCCCAGCGGCCCGGCGCGTGTGCGTGGATCGCGCTCGCGACGCTGCTGCTCGTGGGCT